>CAJFRI010000015.1 GCA_904419385.1 Candidatus Heteroscillospira lomanii | reverse complement strand
AAAATAAACAGCGGGTCAAGCGCGATATTGAGTAGGCCGCCCGAAACCAGCCCGACCATCGCATAGGTCGCGTTGCCCTGCAGCCGCAGCTGGTTGTTGAGCACCAGCGACGAGGTCATGAACGGCGTTGCGATCAGGATATAGCGCATGTAGTCGCGCGCGTAGGGGAGGATGGTCTCGGTGGAGCCGAGAGCCATGGCGAGGGGGTCTATGAATATCAGGCCGGCGATGCCGATCACAGCGCCGCCTATCATGGAGAGGAAAAAGCCCGATGCGGCCATCTGCTCGGCCTCGTCAAAGCGGTGCGAGCCGAGCTGGCGGGAGATCGTGTTGCCTGAGCCGTGTCCGAAGAAGAAGCCGACGGCCTGGATGACCGTCATCAGTGAGAACACGACGCTCACCGCGCCGGTGGCGCTGTTTCCCAGCCCGCCGACGAAGTAAGTATCCGCCATGTTGTAGAGCGATGTTATAAGCATGCTGAATATCGTCGGTATCGACAGCTTGAGGAGCAGAGGCTCTATCGGAGCCGTCGTCATCCTTATATATTGGGCCTCCTGTTTGTCATCCATAGCTCTGCGCCTCCCTCAATGTAAAATTACTGTTAATTATATGATACGCTTTGCAAAAACAAATGTCAAATTAGAGCGGTGCTATATTCGCTACAATGGGTGGCAGAAAAATGCCCGGCCAAAAAGGCCGGGCATTTTTTGTTCAGTATTGCAGTTCGGGTATGACGAGGGAGGACCAGGTCTCCATCTCGCCTGCGCGCCCGGCGAGCTCTTTTCGCCCGAGCCACGCACCGAGCAGCTTGTCCGTCTCGCGCACGGAAACCTCGCCTTCGGTCTCAAGCGTACAGAACATGCCGAGATGGACGCTGCCGACATCGTTCGAGTCGTCGTTTATAAACCCGCGGAACACGAGCCGGCTCAGATCCGCTCCGGGGGCGTCTATCTCCTCTGAGAGCTCGCGGCGCAGGGCCCGCATGAGCGTCTCGCCGTCGTCCCCGTCGCGGTTTTTGTCTATATGCCCGCCTATGCCGAGCGAGATGAGCCCGTGCAGGCGCGACTCCGTGCCGGAGCGGAGGCGGCGCGTGGAGAACACCTCGCCGCCGCGCGTGACGGCGACATACGGGATGATCTGGCGGAAAGCGCTGTCGGTCTCGGCCTCGGCCCGGGGGAGGAACACCCGCCTGCCGTGCACGAGGGAGAGGATCTCAGCCGTGTGTTCGGTTATGAGGCCGCGGCGGATGAGCATGGGGCGCAGCAGCTCCGTCGGCACCGCGAGGACAAGTTCGTTTTTCATGGTTTTCCTCCGCTTCAGGTGATGGTTACATTTTACCACAGCGTACCGTCAAGTCAAGCGCCGGGGACAGGCAGTCATATTCCGCGGGCCTGGACAATATCATTGAGCATGGAGGTGAGAGCCTGTGGAGATATGGGACATACTCCCGCGCAGGCTGCAGCGCGTGCTGGGCCCGCTGGAGGGCGGGGTCGAGGAACTGAGGCTGCGCGCGTTCCAGCCGCCGTCTGTCGCCGTGGGCGGGCGCGAGCGGAGCCTCGACTGTGGCGCGCTCACGCCGGACGAGCTCTGGCGCATTACCGAGGCGGCGGCCGGCGGCTCGCTCTGGAGCTGCGAGAGCCAGCTCCGGCGCGGATATCTGAGCCTCAGCGGCGGGGCCCGGCTCGGCATCTGCGGCGAGGTGAACCTAGAACACGGGGAGATACGCTCGTTCGGGGAGATATCGTCGCTGTGCCTGCGCTTCCCGCGCGAGGTGCGCGGCTGTGCCGACGGGCTGGAGGAGCTGCTTGAGGGCGGGTTTGAGAATACGCTCATCATTTCTCCGCCCGGCGGGGGGAAGACGACGCTGCTGCGCGAGCTGGTGCGGCGCCTGTCGGAGAGCGGGGTGCGCGTGGGGCTCGCGGACGAGCGCGGCG
This sequence comes from Candidatus Heteroscillospira lomanii, assembly GCA_904419385.1. Lineage (GTDB taxonomy): Bacteria > Bacillota > Clostridia > Oscillospirales > Oscillospiraceae > Heteroscillospira > Heteroscillospira lomanii. Next base: position 25,410 of record CAJFRI010000015.1, on the reverse strand, counting down.
AGGTCGCGGCCATGCGCGCCGGCGCACCGCAGCTCGATGTCGGCCCGATGACGGACGTGCTCTCCGGGGCGCCGAAGGCCGCGGCCGTGATGTCGCTTTTGCGGTGCATGAGCCCTCAGGTCGTGGCTTTCGACGAGATAACCGAGCCGGAGGATGCGGCTGCCTGTTCCAGCTGCTACGGCTGCGGGGTGAAGCTGCTCGCGACGGCCCACGGCTCCGGCGAGGGCGACCTGCGCCGCAGGAGGCTGTACCGCGGGCTGCTGGATGCCGGGATATTTGCCAGGTGCGTCGTGATAAAGCTCGACGCGGGCAGCAGAACATATGAGGTGAGAGAGCTTTGACAAAAATCATGGGCGCTGCGCTGCTCGTCTCGGCCGGAGTGCTGTTCGGATATGGGCGTGCGCAGCGCATGTGGGCGAGAGCGGCCCTGCTGCGCGAGCTGGGCGCCGCCGTCATGCGCATGCACGGCGCCGTCGAGGCCAGGCAAAGCCTGAGGCACATCTGTTCGGCCATGTCGGGGCAGTTCACGGGTGAGTGCGGCTCGTTTTTTGAAAAACTGGGCGCCTCGCTCGGCGCACTGGGCGAGAGCGGGCTCGGCGAGCTCTGGGAGCGCTGTGCTCGGGAGAGCTTCGGCAGCGCTCTGACGGAGCGGGAGCTCGCGCCGTTCCTGCGGCTGGGCTCATCGCTCGGCTCCGGCGAGGGGGCGCTGCTCGCACTGGGGCAGTGCGAGCGGGAGCTGGAGCGGGCGGCGGAGTGCGCCGAGGCGTCTGCCGCGCGCGACGGGCGGATGTGGACGGCGCTGGGCGCGGCGCTGGGCAGCGCGGCCGCGATAGTGCTGATATGAGGAGGGAGCGCATATGGAAGTCGACCTGATATTCAAGGTGGCCGCGATAGGGATAATCGTGTCGGTGCTCAATATCCTCCTCAGCCGCTCGGGGCGGGAGGAGCAGGCGCTGATGACGACGCTCGCGGGCCTGCTCGTCGTGCTTGTCACCATAGTGCGGGAGATAAGCGAGCTGTTCGACATGATACGCTCGCTCTTCGGGTTTTAGCCGTGGAGACGGCGATAAAGGCGGCGGCTCTCGCCCTGGTCGCATGCGTGAGTACGCTCGCAATGAAAAAATACGCCCCGGAGCATGCGCTGCTGCTCGGCGTGTGCACGGCAGGCGCGATATGCGCCCTTGCGCTGCCGGTCCTGGGCAGGGTGCTGGAGCTCTGGCGCGAGATAGCGGCTGCGGCAGAACTGAGCGGGGCCGTGCTCACCCCGGTGGCGAAGTGCGTCGGCCTCGGCCTGCTCACGCGGCTGTGCGCCGACTTCTGCCGCGACGGCGGCAGCTCCACGACGGCGACGGCCGTCGAACTGGTCGGCTGTGTGTGCGCATTGCTCGCGGCGTCGCCGCTCATGCTCATGCTGCTGGAACTGATAGGGGGTTGGATATGAGACACGCTGCTGTGTTCCTGCTCGCGGCGATGCTGCTCGCCATGCCCGCCGCGGCTGAGAGCGATATGGCCGGAGAACTCGGCATAGACGAGCTCGAGAACTCCCTGCCGGCCGAGGCCGCAGAGATATACGGCTCGCTCGAGGCCGATTCCGGCTCGTTCGGCGAAAAGCTCTCGAGCCTGCTGGACTGGCTCTCGGAACACTCGCTGCCTGTCCTGCGCAGCGCCGTGGCGAGCGCGCTCGCGATGATGGCGATATTGCTGCTCAGCACTGCCGCGCAGAGCCTCACGGGCGGAAAGGCCCCGGACTTCGTGCGTTTCGGCGCGTCGCTGGGGATAGCGGCCGTCGCGGCGGGAGACCTCGGCTCGTTCATCGGGCTCGGCGAGCAGACGATACAGTCGCTGGCGGATTTCGGCGCGCTGCTCCTGCCGTGCATGGCGGCGGCCATGGCCGCCGCCGGGAACGCGGCTTCCGGCGGGGCGATATATGCCGCGACAGCGCTGTTTCTCAATCTGCTGCTCACACTCAGCTCCGCCGTGCTGATGCCGCTCATAAAGGTATACATAGCGGCGGTGACGGCGCGCTCCGCCCTTGGCACCAGCGCGCTCAACACGGCTGTGACGTTCACGAAATGGCTGTGCGTGACGGCGATGACGGTGCTCGTCGTAGCGTTCACGACATATTTCAGCGTCACCGGCGCCATAGCCGCCGGCGGCGATGCCGCGGCAGCGAGGGTCGCACGCACGGCGATAGCCGCGGCCCTGCCGGTCGTCGGCCGCATAGTCTCCGGCGCGGCTGGCACTGTGGTGGCCGGGGCGGCGATGCTGCGCTCGGGCGTGGGAGTGCTGGGCCTGCTCGCCGTTATGGCCGTGTGCGCCGCGCCGTTTCTCACGCTCGGGGTGCACTACGTCGTCTACAAGGCGGCGGCCGTGCTGGCTGAGGGGCTCGACGGCGGCGAATCCGGCAAGCTCATAGGCGGCCTCGGCACGGCGTTCGGCATGGTGATGGGACTTGTCGGCTGCGGGGCGATAATGCTGTTCCTGGCGATGGTTTCGAGCATGAAGGCGGTGAGCCCGCTGTGACGGATCTGCTGAGGGAATGGGTGCTCGGAGTGGCGGTGACGGCGCTGATGGCAATGTGCGCCATGGCGATCACTCCGCAGAGCCGCGTGAGGGGCATAGTGCGCATGTGCTGCGCGGCGGCGATGTGCGCCTCGCTCATCATGCCGCTCAGCTCGGCCGACTTCTCCGGCTATGCCCGCGGGATGGCCATGCTGCGCGAGGCAGCGGCGGCTTCGGGCGAGATAGGCGGACAGAGCGCCGAAAGGCTGTCGCGCACTATCATAGAGAGCGAGTGCGCGGCATATATATCGGACAAAGGGGAGGGGCTCGGCCTCACTGTCGGAGAGGTGCGCGTCCTCGCAAAGTGGGGTGATGAGTTCTGGTATCCATATGAGGTCTGGATCGACGCGCCGCGGTCGGATGAGCTGATGATGAGTATCGAGGGCGAGCTGGGCGTCCCTCGGGAGAGGATCTACTGGTCGGATGATGAAACGGAAACTTGAAAAACTGCTGGGCGCGGCAAAGGAAAAGCCGCTCGCGCTGCTGCTGGCTGCTGCGGCGGTGATACTGCTGCTGCCGTCGGGCGGAGCGGACGGAGAGACGGAGCCCGCCGCCGTCACGGCGGGAGCGGAACAGGAGCTGAGCTATTCGGTGGAGCGCGAGGAGGAGCGGCTGTGCTCTGTGCTCGAGGCCATGGACGGCGTCGGGCGGGCGCGGGTGCTGCTCTCGGTCGGCTCCACGCCGACGAGGGAGCTGGCTCTCTCGGACGGGGAGGCCGTCGTCGTCTCCGCCGGGAGCGGCAAACAGGAGGCGGTGGAACAGGGATACAGTTATCCCGAGTATCTCGGGGCCGTGGTCGTGTGCTCCGGGGCGGGGGACGCCGCAGTGCGCCTGCGGGTGCTCGACGCGGTGTCCGCGTTCACGGGGCTCGGCGCGAGCGACATACAGGTGCTTGAAATGAAGGAATAGGAAAGGTGGATGGCATGAGAAAGCTAAAACGGAATCTCGTCGTGGTGACAGTGCTCTTCTTTGTGTGCGCCGCGGCATATCTGAACTGGTCTTACAATAACCGCTGGGGCGAGGCCGACACGGCCATGGTGGAAGCCGAGGACGCCGCCATGGCCGAGGCCGAGGAGGAGTATCTCAAGAGTGTGAGCGCCACCGGCGAGGAAGTGAGCACAGGCACTTCCGACTATTTCGCCGAGGCCAGGCTCACACGCCAGCAGTCGCGGGATGAGGCGCTGTCCCTCCTGGAGAAAGCGGCCTCGTCCGAGAGCGCGTCTGCCGAGGTCATCGACAGCGCCATGGGTGAGATCGCCGTCATGGCGCAGTACACCATGAACGAGAGCCAGATCGAAAACGAGCTCATCGCCCGCGATTTTGCCGACTGCGTGGTGTTCATGGGGGCCGACTCCGTGACTGTGGCCGTGCCGGCGCCCGCCGAGGGCCTCACGGAGGCCGATGTGGCCAAGATAACCGACGCTGTGACCAGCAGCAGCGCTTACACCGTGGAGCAGATAAAAGTGATAGAAGTGAAAGACGGCGCGGACGTCCCGGATGCGGAGTCCTGAGCTGCGCCGCGGCACTGAGCCCCGGGGACAGGGTTCCCCGGGGCGTTTGTGCGCATAAATGCAAAAATAAATGTTTATTTTTACGGCGGTTCATGTTATGATATAGTGAAACCCGGCAAATAAGCCACAGGAGGTAACAGACATGCCTGAAAATTACATCGCCCGTCAGGACGAGCACGGCAGCATAAATATTTCCGAGGACGTCATCGCCGTAATGGTGGCGGCCGCCGCCTCTGAAGTCGACGGAGTCGCCGGACTTGCCAACACCATAGGGACAGACCTGGCCGAGTTCCTGGGCCGCAAGAGCGTGTCCAAGGGAGTCAAAGTCCAGTTTGTCGAGGACAAGATCGTTGTCGACGTCGTGGTCATCGTGCGCTTCGGCGTGAAGATCAACGAGGTCGGTGTGAAGATACAGGAGGCCGTGGCCGGCGCCGTCGAGAGCATGACGGGCCTCGAGAGCATAGTCAATGTGCACATCAGCGGCATCAGCTACGATAAGTGACTGTTTCTGGAGGTAACGCGAGATGACGAGAGCGGCTGCCCGCGAGATCGCCGTTCAGCTCTGCTTTGCGGATTCGGAAAACCCGGGGTTTTCCGGCGAGGGGCTGGACAGCTTTTTTGAAAAAGAATATTTCAGCACACTTCCCCCCGAGACCGGGGCGGAGGGCGGATATCCGAGCGGAAAGCAGCGCGACTACATCCGCGGCATAGTCTGCGGCGTGGCCGGGCACAGAGACGAGATCGACGGATATATAGAGAAGTTTGCCCGTGGGTGGAAGCTCTCGCGCATATCCAAGACCGCCCTTGCCGTCATGCGCGTCGCCATCTATGAGACGCTGTATGTCGACGATGTGCCTGCCGGCGTCGCGGTGAGCGAGGCGGTCGAGCTCGCCAAGAGCTACGATGTGCCGGAGACGGTGTCGTTTATAAACGGCGTCCTCGGCAGCTTCATCCGCTCGCTCGGCGAGACGGGCGCGTCCGAGACGGTCCCCGCCGGTGAATAGCGCGATGGCCCTGTCCGGCTGAGGCCGGACAGGGCTTTTTGAATGTTGAGGTGCTTATGAACGAAAATCTGCTCACAGTGAGCGAGCTTAATGAGAGGATAAAATCGCTCATCGACTCCGACCCGGTGCTCATGCAGGTCGCCGTGGCAGGCGAGCTGTCGAATTACAAGGTGTACCCCTCGGGCCACCACTATTTCACACTGAAAGACCAGCAGAGCAGCGTCCGCTGCGTCATGTTCCGCTCGAGCGCGTCCAAGCTGCGCTTCAAACCGGAGAGCGGCATGGGCGTCACGGCGGTGGGCAGGGTGTCTGTCTACCCGCGCGACGGAGCCTATCAGCTCTACTGTACCGAGCTCATACCGCAGGGCGTCGGCGACCTGCAGCTCGCATTCGAGCAGCTCAAGGCGCGGCTCATGGCCGAGGGGCTGTTCGACCGCGCGCACAAAAAGCCGATCCCGCGCTTCCCTAAGCGCATAGCGGTCATCACATCCGGCGCGGGCGCCGCCGTGCGCGACATCATCCGTGTGCTCGGCGCGCGCTGGCCGATGGCCGAGGTCGTCGTCCTGCCGGTCAGGGTGCAGGGCGCCGAGGCGCCGCCGGAGATAGTCGGGGCGATAAAATACGCAAACCGCTGGAAAGTCGGCGACCTGATAATCACGGGCCGCGGCGGCGGCTCTATGGAAGATCTCTGGGCGTTCAACGACGAGCGCGTCGCGCGGGCGATATATGAGTCTGAGATACCGGTCATATCTGCTGTGGGACACGAGCCCGACGTCACGATAGCCGACTTTGTCGCCGACCTGCGCGCGGCCACGCCGTCGAACGCGGCGGAGCTCGCCGTGCCCGACGGCTCGGACATGGCCGAGCAGCTCGCCGCGGCCGATGCGCGTATGCTTGCGGCGGCGAACAAGCGCCTGCGCTATCTGCGCGGCGCGCTGGACCAGCTCGCCGGGCGCCGCGTGCTCACGGAGCCGGGCTCTTATCTCGACACGAAGCGGCTCGAGCTCGACCGCGCGGCCGACAGGCTCGCCATGGCAGCGGAGCGCACAGTGTCGGCAAAAAAACATGTGTTCCTCGCACTTGCGGCCTCGCTCGAGGCGATGAGCCCGCTCAAGGTGCTCTCAAGGGGCTTCTCCGTCGCGACGGCGGCCGACGGCAGCGTCGTGCGCTCGGCGGATCAGCTCAGGGAGGGAGACAGGATAAAGCTCCGCCTCGCCGACGGCGGCGCGGAGGCAGAAATTACGTCAGCATGGAAAGGATGACGCAAGATGGATGAGAACAATACGCCCAGTTTTGAAAAGTCGCTCGAGCGGCTCGACGTCATAGTCAGGCAGCTCGAAAAGGGCGACGCCCCGCTCGATGACCTGCTCGCCCTGTTCGAGGAGGGCACTTCCCTTGTGCGCTCGTGCCAGAAGATGCTCAGCGATGCGGAACAGAAGGTCGTGAAGCTCCGCAAGGCCGACAACGGCGAGCCCGAAGAGCTGCCGTTCGACGCTGAATGAGCGGGAGGGCGCGATATGAAAGCTCTGTTCGACGAATACATAGACACGATCAACAGCGCGCTGGACGGATATTTCCACCCGGAGGACAGCGTGAGCCCGAGGCTCGTTGAGGCCATGCGCTACAGCCTGCTCGCCGGGGGAAAGCGAGTGCGGCCCATGCTCGTGCTCGAGTTCTGCCGCATCTGCGGCGGGAACTATGCCGAGGCCCTGCCCGTCGCCTGCGCTATCGAGATGCTGCACACTTATTCGCTCATACACGACGACCTGCCGTGCATGGACAACGACGACCTGCGCCGCGGCAAGCCAACATGCCACAGACAGTTCGACGAGGCGACGGCAGTCCTCGCGGGCGACGCACTCCAGGCGGAGGCGTTTTCGACCATACTCGGCGCAGACCTCGACGACGGAGTCAAGGCCGCCTGCGCCGGCATACTTGCCCGCGCCGCCGGCACCGCGGGGATCTGCGGCGGCCAGATGCTGGACATCCAGAGCGAGGGCATACTCCTGTCCCAGCGTGAGCTCGGCGAGATACACAGGCACAAGACATCCGCGATGATAGAGGCTGCCTGCGCCATGGGCGTTGCCGTCGGACACGGCAGCGATGTGCAGATGAAGGCCGCGGTCTCGTTCGCGTCGGATCTCGGACTTGCTTTCCAGGTGAGGGACGACCTGCTCGACACCATCTCGACCGTTGAGGAGCTCGGCAAGCCTATAGGCTCCGACGCCCAGAACCAGAAGAGCACTTTTGCCACCGTAATGGGCCGCGAGGCCTGCGAGAGCCTCGTCGAGCGCAAGACGGAGAGTGCCAAGGAGGCCCTGCGCGGCGCTTTCAGCGATACGGCTTTCCTCGAATGGCTGGCCGACCTGCTGGCCGAGCGCAGGAACTGAGTATTCATTATTTTATGAATAAAATGAAAAATAACGCCCGCCCGCTATTGCTAAAGCGGGCGTTATTTGTTATAGTGAGATGAATGGAATATTTTTTCGTAAACGAGGTCACGATGTTTGGAATTATTGGATAAGATAAATTCGCCGGCCGACCTGGCTCAGCTCAGCTATCCCGAGCTCGACCGGCTGGCGGAAGAGATACGCGATTTCCTGGTCGACAGGGTCTCGAAGAACGGCGGGCACCTCGCGTCGAACCTCGGCGCCGTGGAGCTCACCATCGCGCTCGAGCGCGTCTACAATACTGAGCGCGACCGTGTGGTGTTCGACGTTGGGCACCAGAGCTATGTCTATAAGATACTCACGGGCCGGCGCGGCATGTTCGACACCCTGCGCGAGTTCGGCGGCCTCTCGGGATTTCCCAAGCCGTCGGAGAGCGTGCACGACGCTTTCATCGCGGGACACGCCTCCAACTCCGTGTCGGTCGCCCTCGGAATGGCGCGGGCGCGCACGGCACTCGGCGGTGATTATGAGGTCGCCGCCATAATCGGCGACGGCGCCCTCTCCGGCGGCCTGGCCTACGAGGGGCTGAGCAACGCCGGCGCGAGCGGCGAGCGCATGGTCGTCATATTGAACGACAACGAGATGAGCATAGAGCCGAACGTCGGCGGCATATCACAGCTGCTCTCACGGCTGAGGGTGCGCAGCGGTTACCTGAACTTCAAGAGGAACTACCGCCGGGTCATGCGCCGGTTCCCGGCGCTGTACAAGTTCAACCACCGCCTCAAAGAGCGGGTTAAGCACATCTTCATCCCGGACAACACTTTTTCGGAGATGGGGTTTTACTATCTCGGCCCCGTTGACGGGCATGATATAAAGCAGCTCGAGAGCGCGCTCAGGATGGCGCTGGAGTTCGACCAGCCGGTGCTGCTGCATGTCAAGACCCGCAAGGGCAAGGGCTATCCTCTCGCGGAGGCCGACCCCGCCGCGTACCACGGCGTCGGGCCTTTCGACCCGAAGATAGGCGTCAAAAAGGGCGGCGACGGGTTTTCCGACGTGTTCGGCTCCGAGCTCTGCCGCATGGCGAGAGACGACGGGCGCATCATGGCGGTCACTGCCGCCATGGCCCCCGGCACCGGGCTCTCGCCCTTTTCGCGCGAGTTCCCGGAGAGGTTTTTCGATGTCGGCATCGCCGAGGGGCATGCGGTGTCCATGGCCGCCGGCATGGCAAAGCAGGGGGCCGTGCCCGTGTTCGCCGTGTACTCGACCTTTCTCCAGCGCGGCTATGACATGCTTATACACGATGTGGCGCTCCAGAGGCTGCACGTGGTGTTCGCCGTCGACAGGGCCGGCCTCGTCGGCAGCGACGGCGAGACGCATCACGGCGCCTTCGACGTGAGTTACCTGCGCTCGGTGCCGTACATGACCGTGCTTGCCCCGGCGAGCTTTGCCGAGCTGCGCAGCATGCTGCACATGGCCGTGCGCGACATAAACCTGCCGGTGGCCCTGCGCTATCCGCGCGGAGGCGAGGGCAGGTATAGGGACGACCTGTCGTCCAAGCCTGCCGCCGTGATAGGCGGGGGAACGGATGTTGCAATAATCACCTACGGCATAATGACGAACGAGGCGCTAGACGCCGCCGATATGCTCAGGGCGCGCGGCATATCGGCGCGTGTGATAAAGATAAACATGCTCAATCCGCTCTCCGCAGCGCAGATCCGCGGGATGTGCTCACCTTGCCGGGCGGCCGTCATCGCGGAAGATGCGTGCGCCCAGGGCTGCATAGGCGAGGAGCTGCGAGGGGAGCTCGGCTGCCCGGCGGAACTCATCAATCTGGGCCACGGCGTAGTGACGCACGGCTCCGTGCCTGAGCTGAGGCGCAGCCTCTCGCTCGACGGAGAGGGAATAGCCGCGGCGGCGGAACGACTGCTTAGTGAGGTGCCAGATGGCAAAGAAGAGACTTGACGAACTCATGTTCGAGCGCGGCATGACTCCCAGCCGCGAGCGGGCAAAGACGACCATAATGAGCGGCATCGTGTATGTCGGCGGCCAGAAGGCGGACAAGCCCGGCATGCAGGTGCCGCCCGACGCGGAGATAGAGGTGCGCGGCGAAGCCCTGCGCTATGTCTCGCGCGGCGGGCTCAAGCTCGAAAAGGCGCTCAAGGTGTTCCCGGTCGGCCCGGAGGGCCGCGTCTGCATAGACTGCGGCGCCTCCACCGGAGGGTTTACCGACTGCCTGCTGCAAAACGGCGCGAAAAAGGTCTACGCCGTCGACGTGGGCTACGGACAGCTCGCCTGGCAGCTGCGCAACGACGGGCGCGTCGTGTGCATGGAGCGCACCAATATCAGATATGTGACTCCGGAGCAGATAGGCGAGCCGTGTTCCCTCGCGGTGATGGACCTCAGCTTCATCTCGCTCAAGCTCGTGCTGCCGCCGGTGTTCAGCCTGCTGGAGCCGGACGGCGAGGTGATATGCCTCGTCAAGCCCCAGTTCGAGGCCGGGCGCGGCAAGGTCGGGAAAAAAGGCGTCGTGCGAGACAGCGCGGTGCATGTCGAGGTGCTCGAGAGTTTCCTGCAATACGCCTCCGATGCGGGCTATACCGTGATGGGCCTCGACTACTCGCCCATACGCGGGCCGGAGGGGAACATAGAATATATAGCATGGCTGAAAAAAGGCCGGCTCGATGCCGGGCCGGAGCTGCGGCCGGACGAGATCGTCGCGGCCTCGCATGCCGAGCTCGACAAATAGAGCGGGAGGTGTCTGTATGGACAGGAAAAAAGTCGCGCTCTGCCCAAACCCGTTCCGCGACGGCGGGCTCAAGGCCACGCTGAGGGCAAAGCGCATACTTGAGGAGCAGGGCTTCCGCACGGAGATAAGCCCCGTGTTCAAGGCCGTGAGCCGCACGGAGCTGCCGCAGGGCGTGGTGACTGTGCCGATAGAGACGGCAGTGCGCGGCGCCTGCCTCGTCGTCTCGTTCGGCGGCGACGGCACGATACTGCGCACGGCGCAGTCGGCGGCGCCCGAGGGGGTGCCGGTGCTCGGCGTGAACATGGGCAACATGGGCTTTCTCGCGGAGCTGGAGGAGGATGAGCTCGACGCCGTGGCCGCCGCGGCGAAGGGCGAGTTCGAGCCGAGCCCGCGCATGATGCTCGACGTCGAGCTGCGCCGGGGCGGACGCGCCGTATACAGCGGCACCGCGCTCAACGACGCCGTCATCACCGGCGTCGTCCACACGATAAAGCTCGAGGCCATGCGCGGCGGGCGCAAGATAACGAAATTCTCCGGCGACGGCCTCATCATCGCGACGCCCACGGGCTCGACGGCGTATTCGATGTCGGCCGGAGGCCCGCTGGTCGAACCGGCGGCCGAGAACTTCATCCTCACGCCAATCTGCGCCCACGCGCTCGCGATAAGGGCTTTCGTCCTCGCGCCGGACGGCAGCGTTGAGGTCAGGATAGGCAATCTCACCGAGAAAGACGCCGTGCTCTCCCTCGACGGAGGCACGCCGATAAACCTGCGCGAGGGCGACATAGTCTCCGCGCGCAAATCGAAATACAAGACCATACTCGCCCATGTAGGCGAGAAGAGCTTCTACGACGTTGCATTTGAAAAACTGGGAGAGAGAATATGAAGACATCACGCCAGAACAAGATACTCGAGATAATCTCCAGCCAGGACATCGAGACGCAGCACCAGTTGATGGAGGCCCTGCGCGAGCATGGAGTCAAGAGCACGCAGGCCACAGTGTCGCGCGATATAAAGGAGCTGCGGCTCATCAAGGAGCTGTCGCCCACCGGGCGCTACCGCTATGTGGCAGTCGGGCGCGACGACATGGTCGACTACGACCAGCGCCTGCGCAAGATCTTCCGCGAGAGCGTCACGAGCTATGCCGTGGCGCAGAACATCATCGTCATCAAGACTCTGCCGGGCCTTGCAAACGCCGCGTGCTCCACGCTCGACGGCATGAACATCCACGACCTTGTCGGCACGCTTGCCGGCGACGACACGGCGTTTCTCGCCATGCGCGACAACGCCGCGGCCGAGCGCTTCTGCCACGAGATCGAGGAAATGCTGTGACGGCTGGGGGTGTTTTCGGTGCTCACTGAGCTGCACATTGAAAACGTCGCCGTCATCCGGCGCTCCGACATAGCTTTCGGGCCCGGCCTCAACGTCCTCACTGGCGAGACCGGCGCCGGCAAATCCATAGTCATCGACTCGCTCGGCGCCATACTCGGCGGCCGCGTGAGCCGCGAGATAGTCCGCACCGGGAGCGCGCAGGCGTCGGTCACCGCGGTGTTCACGCCGTCGGAGCAGTCAGACGCATGGCTCGCCGACAACGGCATCGAGCCGGAGGACGAGCTCATCATCCGCCGCCGCATAAGCGCCGACGGGCGCTCGGCCTGCCGCGTGAACGGCGAGCCCGTGTCCGCGGCACAGCTCAGGGCGCTCGGCGCCCTGCTCGTCGACGTGCACGGCCAGAATGACGGCCGCCGCCTGATGGACGAGGCCAACCACCGCCGCTTCCTCGACGGCTTCGGCCGCTGCGGGGGCGAGCTGTCGGCGTTCGCCGCCGCATACGGGAAGTGGAAGGCCACCGCCGCCGAGATATCCTCCCTCGAGATGGACGCCGCCGAAAAAGAGCGGCTCACGGAGCGGCTCCGGGCCGAGATAGACGAGCTCGAGCGCGCCGGCCTGCGCGACGGCGAGTACGACGAGCTCGAAGCGAGGCGAGGCCTCATGCGCAACTCCGAAAAGCTCACGGAATACCTCGACGGGGCGTACGAAGCGCTCTACGGCGGGGACGACAGCGCCGTGTCCCTCTGCGGGAGCGGCGAGGCACTGGCTGCCCGGGCCGCCGAGATGATGCCGGAGCTGAGCGGCGCCGTCGAAAACCTGCGCAGCGCCGCCGCCCTGATGGACGACGCAGCCGAGACCATACGCGACCTGCGCGACGGCCTCGATTTCTCGCCCGAGGAGTACGACAGGCTGGAGGAGCGCGCGTCCCAGCTGCGCCGCCTGTTCAAAAAATATTCGCGCGGCGAGCCGGAGCTCGTGACCTACCTCGACGAGTGCCGCTCGCGGCTCGACTCGCTGGAGTATTCCGACGATACCGTAGCAAAGCTGCGCCGCCGCCTCGCGTCCGAGGAGACCGAGGTGAAAAAGGCGGGGGCCGCCCTGACCGAGGCGCGCAGGAAGGCCGCGCGCGAGCTGGAGGAGCGGATCGAGGCCGAGCTGCGTGACCTGAGCATGCCGTCGGCCAGGTTCAAGGTTGACATAACGCCGGTGAGCGCCGAGACCGGGTTCAACTCCACAGGCTGCGATGAGGTGCGCTTTCTCATGTCGGCGAACTCCGGCATGGAGCTCGGACGCATATCGCGCATCGCCTCGGGAGGTGAGCTGTCGAGGATAATGCTTGCGATGAAGAGCGTACTCGCAGAGAGCGACAGCGTCGACACAATGGTGTTCGACGAGATAGACACGGGCGTGTCCGGCATAGCCGCCCAGCGCGTGGGCGAAAAACTCGCAAAACTCGCGCTCGGCCGCCAGGTGCTCTGCGTGACGCATCTGCCGCAGATCGCCGCCATGGCGGACGAGCACTTCCGCATTGTAAAATCCGACACCGGCTCCGGCACCGAGACGGCGGTCGAGCCGCTTGACCGCGGCGGACGCGTGGCCGAGATCGCCCGCCTCACCGGCGGCGACGTGGTCACGGAGACTACGCGAAAAAGCGCGGCCGAGCTGCTCGATGCCGCCGCCGATTTTAAAAAAGGAGGATTCTGAACTATGGATCATGTTTCAAAAGCCCTTGAGCTCAATCGGGGCGGGTTCAACTGCGCGCAGAGCGTGCTGTGCGCGTTCTCGGATGTGACCGGCCTCGGCCGCGACGACTCGCTGCGCCTCGCCGCCGGGCTCGGCGGCGGCGTGCGCTCGGGAGAGGTGTGCGGAGCCGTGTCCGGCGCGGTGCTGGTGCTCGGCGCCGCCTACCCGTTCACCGATGCGTCCGACAAAGACGCGAAATACCGCATCGCAAATCTCGCCAAGGAGTTCTGCGCGCGCTTTAGGGAGAAGTACGGCGTCGTGACCTGCCGCGAGCTGCTCGAGCGTACCGCCGGCGAGGAGAAGCGCTATCGCTACTGCGGCGACTATGTGCGCGACTGCGCAGCCCTGCTCGACGAGATGCTTGCGGAAAACCCGCGCGATTGACAAAAACGCCGCCATATGATATGATTTCAGCCGAAAACGCTTTGATGGAAACGAGTAGCGCGCAGTCCGGGGCCTCAGAGAGCCGGGACGTGGTGAAAACCGGCGCACGGCGCGCGTGAATACATTCCGGAGCGGCGGCCCGAACACGGCAGTAGGGCACGACGGGCGCGCCCGTTAGAGCGCAGGGTTTCATTACCCGACGAGGCCGCGCGGCGTGAGCCGGCGGCGAACCAGAGGTGGTACCGCGTTAAAAACGCCCTCTGTCCTTGCGGACGGAGGGCTTTTTGCCATTGGAGGTGCTTTATGGAGCGAGAAGTCTGCCTGCGCTGCGGCGGTGAAATGATCTGCCTCGGCCAGGAGAAAATACAGCTCGGAAAGTGCGGCGTATTCCTCGGCGCGTGGCCTAACATATTGTCCGGAGCTCTCGATGTCGACATTTACGTATGCAAAAACTGCAAAAAGCTCGAGTTCTATGCGGTGGATGAGCCCGAGAGAGAGGGAGAGGGCATGGCACAGGTGCGCTGTCCCCGCTGTGGGCAGCTTCACGAGCTCGACGACCCAAAATGCCCACACTGCGGACACCGTTTGATGGACTGAGGACGGGGTATATTGAACGCGAAATTTGCCCCGCTGCGGAGCAATGCTGATATCTGAATTTTAAAAAGGAGAAGAATGATGACGGTTTACGACGAGCTGGTCGCCCGCGGGCTCATCGCCCAGGTGACCGATGAAAACGAGATCAAAGAGCTGATAAACAACGGCAAGGCCACGTTTTATATCGGCTTCGACCCCACGGCCGACTCCCTGCATGTCGGGCACTTCATGGCGCTCTGCCTTATGAAGCGCCTGCAGATGGCCGGCAACAAGCCCATCGCCCTCATCGGCGGCGGCACCGGATACATCGGCGACCCCTCCGGGCGCACCGATATGCGCAACATGATGACGCCCGAGACCATCCAGCACAACTGCGACTGCTTCAAAAAGCAGATGGAGCGCTTCATCGAATTCGGCGAGGGCAAGGCACAGATGGTCAACAACGCCGACTGGCTCCTGAAGCTCAACTATATCGAGCTCCTGCGCGAGGTCGGCGCGTGCTTCTCCGTGAACAACATGCTGCGCGCCGAGTGCTACAAGCAGCGCATGGAAAAGGGCCTCAGCTTCCTCGAGTTCAACTACATGATAATGCAGAGCTACGACTTTTACTACCTGTTCCAGCACTACGGCTGCAACATGCAGTTCGGCGGCAACGACCAGTGGTCGAACATGCTCGGCGGCACGGAGCTCATACGCCGCAAGCTCGGCAAGGACGCCCACGCCATGACCATCACCCTCCTGCTCAACTCCGAGGGCAAGAAGATGGGCAAGACGGCCTCCGGCGCCGTGTGGCTCGACCCGAACAAGACTTCGCCATATGATTTCTATCAGTACTGGCGCAATATCGACGACGCGGACGTGCTCAAGTGTATCCGCATGCTCACCTTCCTGCCTCTCGAACAGATAGACGAGATGGACAAGTGGGAGGGCAGCCAGCTCAACACCGCGAAGGAGATACTCGCATACGAGCTCACAAAGCTCGTGCACGGCGAGGAAGAGGCCAACAAGGCCCAGGAGAGCGCGCGCGCCATATTCGGCGGCGGCGCCGGCGGGGCTGACATGCCCACCACCGAGCTCACCGAGGCCGACCTTGAGGGCGGCTCTGTCGACATCCTCACCCTGCTCGTAAAGACCGGCCTCTGCCCCTCGAAGGGCGAGGCGAGACGCAACGTCCAGCAGGGCGGCGTCGAGGCCAACGGCGAGAAGGTCACCGAGTTCGGACGCAGCTTCACGGCTGAGGATCTCTCCGGCGAGGGGGTCGTCCTCCGCCGCGGCAAGAAAAAATACCAGCGCGTGGTGCTCAAATGACACAGAGGGCGGCGGATTTCTCCGCCGCCTTTTTGCGTAAATGAACTTTACACGGCGCCGTTTATCTGATATAATGCATAGAACAACATTATATGTGTGTTTTCGCATACCGAGGCTGCGTGCCTCTCGGGGGAAGTCCGGTGCAAATCCGGCACAGTCTTACCTCTACTGTAACCGCGCTTGCGGAAGTCAGATGACCCGGTGCGAAAGTCAGACAGTGCTCCTAGGTGGGGAGGCTGGCGCGGCCGGTAGATAATAATATCAAGTATAGGACGCCCTCTCTGCGCGGAGAGGGCGTTTTTGATTTTATTGGAGGTGGCGGTCCGTTGGCAAAGCTGGAGAGCTACATAACCGTCGGGCGCGACAGGCTGCGCTGCGGCTACACGACGGGCACATGCGCGGCGGCCGCCTCGCTCGGCGCGGCCAGGCGGCTCGTATACGGGGCGTGGGACGCCGCCGTTTCGATACGGACTCCCGCCGGGATAGCCGTCACGGCCGAACTCGAGGAGCTCTCGTGCGGCGGGGACTGGGCGATGTGCGCCGTGCGGAAAGACGGCGGCGACGACCCTGATGTGACCGACGGGGCGCTCGTGTTCTCGCGCGTCAGGCTCACAGATACGGGCAGAGTGGAGATAGACGGCGGCGAGGGCGTCGGCCGCGTCACGCGCCCGGGGCTGGATCAGCCTGTGGGGAGCGCGGCCATAAATTCCGTTCCCCGCGCCATGATCCGCGAGGCGCTCGAGCCGTTTTGCGAGCCGGGGCGCGGCTTTCTCGCCGTCATCTCCGTGCCCGGCGGCGACAAGATCGCGCGGAGCACGTTCAACCCCCGCCTCGGCATAACCGGCGGGATAAGCATACTCGGCACGAGCGGCATAGTCCGCCCCATGAGCGAGGCCGCCCTCGTCGAGTCAGTGCGGCTCGAGATAAGGGCTGTGCGCGCTTCGGGCGCGGACAGCCTGCTGCTCACGCCCGGCAACTACGGCAGCGGCTTCGCCCGCGACACGCTGCGGCTGTCTAGCCGTGCGCAGGCGCTGTGCAGCAACTACATCGGCGAGGCGATAGACTGTGCTGCCGCCGAGGGCTTCGCCAGCGTGCTGCTCGTGGGGCACCTCGGCAAGCTCATCAAGGTCGCCGGCGGCGCGATGAACACCCACTCGCGCGTGTGCGACGGCCGGCGCGAGACGTTCTGCGCGCACGCGGCGCTCTGCGGGGCGGGGCCGGCGGTCATCCGCGAGCTGTTCGCTGCCCCGACGTCCGACGCCGCGGCGGACATATTGCGGCGCTGCGGCCTGCTCGGCAACGTCATGGCCTCAATCACCGGCGCGCTGGAGGAAAACCTGCGCCGCCGTGCCGGCGGCATGCGCATAGAGGCCGTTTTCTTCACGAACAGGCTCGGCGTGCTGGGCGAGACTGCCGGCGCGCGCGAGCTCATGGACATACACAGACTTTCCGAAACGGAGGGAGAGCAATGATACATTTCATCGGAGCCGGTCCCGGAGGGGCCGACCTCATCACGGTGCGCGGTGCGCGCCTGCTCGGCGAGGCCGACTGCATCATCTACGCAGGCAGCCTCGTGAACCCCGAGCTGCTGAACTATAAAAAGCCGGGCTGCGAGATATACGACAGCGCGAGTATGACGCTCGAAGAGGTGATCGCCGTCATGACCGAAAACGAGCGCGCCGGCAGGATCACCGCCCGCCTGCACACCGGCGACCCCAGCCTCTACGGCGCCATACGCGAGCAGATGGACGAGCTTGACCGCCTCGGCTTTGAGTACGACGTCACGCCCGGCGTCTCGTCGTTCTCGGGCGCGGCGGCCGCGCTGCAAGCTGAGTACACCCTGCCCGACGTGAGCCAGTCGGTCATCATCACCCGCATGGCCGGGCGCACGCCGGTGCCGGAGGGGGAGGCGCTGTGCAAAATGGCGAGCCACGGCTGTACGATGGTGCTTTTCCTCTCGACCGGCCTGCTCGAGAGCGTCGAGCGCGAGCTGCTCGCAGGCGGAGCTTACACCGAGGACACGCCCGCCGCGATAGTCTACAAGGCCACCTGGCCTGACGAGCGCGTGCTGCGCTGCACCGTCGGCACCCTGGCGGAGACCGCGAGGAAAAACGGCGTGAAAAAGACCGCGCTCATCACCATAGGCGGCTTCCTCGGAGACAAGTACGAGCGCAGCCAGCTCTATCACCCTGACTTCACCCACGAGTACCGCGAGGGGAGAAAAAGTTGAGCGTGTTCGTCGCGGCCTTCACAGCGCGCGGGGCCGCCCTGGGCGGGGAGATAGCGCGCGCCCTGGGCGCGGAACTCTGCACGCCGGAGCGCCTGGCCGCCGCGTCCCATGCCGAGGGCTTCGACAGCCTCGCCGGGTGGACAGCCGGCGTCTGGCCGCGGGCTGAGGCCATTGTGTTCGTCGGCGCCGCTGGCATAGCCGTGCGCGCGATAGCGCCGCATGTGCGCGACAAGTTCACCGACCCCGCCGTCGTCTCCGTGGATGAGGCTGGGCGTTTTGCCGTGCCGCTCCTGTCGGGGCATGTGGGCGGGGCAAATGCGCTGGCAAAGCGCATCGCCGCCGTCACCGGAGGCGTTGCCGCCGTGAGCACGGCGACGGATGTGAACGGCCTTTTCGCCGTCGACGCCTGGGCGGCGGAAAATTCCCTCGCTGTATCCGACCGGTCGCTCGCGAAAAAGGTCTCGGCCGGCTTGCTCGAGGGTAAGAACATACGGCTGGTCAGCGACTGGCCGGTCGAGGGCAGCCCCCCGCGCGGCGTTGCGGCGGACGGTGAGCAGGAAGTTTACATAACAACAAAAACCGAGCCGCGCGATAAACTGCGGCTCATCCCGCGCTGCGTCACGCTCGGCATAGGCTGCCGCCGGGGCGCGGCATTTGAGGAGATAGATTCGCTCGCGCGCGAGGTGCTCGCGCTCTCGGGGACGGACCTGCGCGCCGTCGGCCGGGTGTGCAGCATAGACCTGAAAAAGGACGAGGCGGGGCTTCTGGAGTTCTGCCGCAGCATAGGCCTCTCTCTCACGGTGTTCACTCCGCAGGAGCTCATGGCCGTGCCGGGCGAGTTTGCCGCGTCGGACTTTGTCCTGCGCACAACGGGGGCCGACAACGTGTGCGAGCGCGCGGCCGTCTGCGGCGGAGGAGAACTGATAGTGCGCAAGAGAGCGCGCGGAGGCGTCACGGCGGCCTGCGCCGCTGTGCGCCCAAAGCTGATTTTTCGGGAGGATGACAGATGAAAGTCACAGTTGTGGGGCTCGGCCCCGGAGCGGGAGCCGACCTGACCGGACGCGCCCGCCGCGCCATTGAGGGAGCGGACCTCATCGTCGGCTACACGGCGTACACGGATCTCATCCGCGATGAGTTCCCGGACAAGGAGATGCTCTCGACCGGCATGAAAAAAGAGGTCGACCGCTGCCGCATGGCCGTGCGCGCCGCGGCGGAGGAGGGCAGGAACGTCGCCGTCGTCTGCTCGGGCGACCCGGGCGTCTACGGCATGGCCGGCCTCATATACGAGGTCTCGCGCGAGTTCGCGCCTGTGGAGATCGAGGTCGTGCCGGGGATAACCGCCGCCTGCGGGGGAGCCGCCGTGCTCGGCGCGCCGCTCACGCACGACTTTGCGGTCATCTCCCTGTCCGACCTGCTCACCCCGTGGGAGAAGATAGAAAAGCGCCTCGAGTGCGCGGCGGAGGCCGACTTCGTGATCTGCCTCTACAACCCGCGCAGCCGCGGCAGGGCCGATTATCTCGAGCGCGCCTGCGATATCATCATGCGCAGCCGCCCGGCCGGCACGGTGTGCGGCTATGTGAAGAACATAGGCCGCAGCGGGGAGACATACCGCATACTCAGCCTCGGCGAGCTGCGCGGCTGCACCGACGTCGACATGTTCACGACGGTGTACATCGGCAACAGCCAGACTGCCGTGATAAACGGCAACATGGTCACGCCGCGCGGCTACATGCAGCGGGGTGAGTGATTTGAAGGCCCTGGTTTTCGGCGGCACCAGCGAGGGGCGCGCCCTCGCCGAGTGGCTGCTCGGCAAAGGCATACCGGCCCTCGTCTCCGTCGCCACGGATTACGGCGGCGAGCTCCTGCCCGACGGCGTTGAGCGCCATGTCGGCCGCCTCAGCGGCAGCGAGATGCGCTCTCTCATGCGCTCCGGCGGGTTTGACATAGTCGTCGACGCGACCCACCCGTATGCCAGCGCCGCGACCGAGACCATAGCAGCGGCCAGCGCCGCCGAGGGACTGGAGTATGTCCGCCTCCTGCGCGGCGGGGACGAGAGGGGCGAGTGGCTCTCCGCGCGCGATGCGGCCGAGGCGGCCGAGATGCTGCTCGACATGCCGGGCAGGGTGCTGCTCACGACGGGCAGCAAAGAGCTGGCGGCGTTTGCCCCGCTCGCCGGAAGGGCCTGCCCGCGCGTTCTGCCGAGCATGGCCTCGCTCGAGAAGTGCCTGTCGCTCGGCTTCCCGGCGAAAGACATCATCTGCATGCAGGGACCGTTCACCCGCGAGATGAACGAGGCCATGATAAGGCAGTACGGAATAGACATCCTCGTGACGAAGCTCACCGGCTCCGCCGGCGGGTTTTCCGAGAAGGTGGAGGCGGCGCGCAGCTGCGGCTGCCGCCTGCTCGTCATCGAGCGCCCGACGCACGAGAGCGGCCTCGCTCTCGGGGAGGTCGAGCGCCTGCTCGAAGAGAGGTGGAATAGTTGAAGATCTCAATAGTCGCCGCCGGGCCCGGAGGCAGGGATGGCATGACGCTCGAGGCCCTGCGCGCCGTCGAGGAGAGCGGCGCCGTCATAGGGGCCGAGCGCCTGCTAGCGGGGATAGAGGGCAAAAAGCTCTATCCGCTCATCGCGCCGGACGAGATAGCCCGCGCCGCGCGTGAGTGCGGCTGCGAGCGGGTGTGCGTTCTCATGTCGGGCGACGTGGGCTTCTACTCCGGGGCGAAGCGGCTGTACCCTCTGCTCGATTTCGCCGAGGTGGAGGCCGTGCCCGGAGTGTCGAGCCTCGTGAGCCTCTGCGCGAAACTGCGCACCCCGTGGGAGGACGTGTTCTGCGTCTCGGCGCACGGACGGGAGCACAATGCCCCCGGCGAGATACAGCGCCACAGGCGCACTTTCGTGCTCACCGGCGGGAACTATCGCGCGCAGGACCTCGCGCGCGAGCTCACGGAGCGCGGCTACGGCTTCGTGCGCCTGTATGTGGGCGAAAATTTGTCCTATCCGGATGAGCGCATAGTCTCCGGCACGGCGGAAGAGCTCGTGGACGGGGATTTCAAGAGCCTGGCCGCCGTCCTCGCGGAAAACGGCTCGCCGGTCGAGCGGCCCTTCGCCGCTCCGCATCTTGCCGACTCCGACCTCGAGCGCGGCAGGACGCCGATGACCAAGGAGGAGGTGCGCGCGGCGAGCATAGCCAAGCTGCGCATAGAGCCGCACCACACGGTTTGGGATGTCGGCGCGGGCACAGGTTCGGTCAGCGTGGAGGCGGCTTTCGCCGCGGGCGCCGGGCGGGTGTTCGCCATAGAGCGCTGCGAGGACGCGGCGGAGCTTATCGAACGCAACCGCGCAAAGTTCGGCCTGTATAACATAAGCGTTGTACGCGGGGCGGCTCCTGAGGCGCTAGCGCAGCTCCCGGCTCCGGACCGCGTGTTCGTCGGCGGCTCGGCCGGCCGGCTGGAGGAGATCATGCGCGCGGCGCTGGAGAAGAACCCGCGCGTCCGCTTCGTCGTGAACTCCGTCACGCTCGAGACCCTCGGCGAGACGGCGCGCTGCTTTGCGCTGCTCGGCATGGACGATGCCGATATGGTGCAGTTCTCGTGCACCCGCGTGCGCAGGGCCGGGCGCTATCATATGATGGACGCTCAAAACCCCGTGTGGGTGATGAGCGGGGAGGCGCGCCATGGCTGACGC
The DNA here is from genome assembly GCA_904419385.1 of Candidatus Heteroscillospira lomanii. Lineage (GTDB taxonomy): Bacteria > Bacillota > Clostridia > Oscillospirales > Oscillospiraceae > Heteroscillospira > Heteroscillospira lomanii. Next base: position 3,924 of record CAJFRI010000015.1, on the reverse strand, counting down.
GAGGCTCCTGTTCTGCGCGCCGCGCTCCGGCAGCGGCAAGACCACCGTCGTCTGCGCCGTATTGCAGGCCCTTGCCGACAGGGCCGCGCGGCCCGTCGCTTTCAAATGCGGGCCGGATTACATAGATCCCATGTTCCACAGCGAGGTCATCGGCGCGCCGTCGCGCAGCATGGACCTCTTCTTCCTCGGCGGGGACAAGGCGCGCTATCTCATGGGCCGGCAGCTCGCGGGAGCGGGAGTCGGCATAGTCGAGGGCGCCATGGGCTATTACGACGGCATATCCATGAGTTCCGAAGCGAGCGCCTACGATCTCGCCCGCGAGACGGAGACGCCCGCCGTGCTCATAGTCGACGGGCGGGGCTGCGCGCTCAGCCTCGCGGCCCAGGTGAAGGGCTTCATGTCCTTCAGGGCCGACAGCGGCATAAAAGGCGTCATAATAAACCGCGTGACGCCGATGCTCTACCCGCGCCTGAAGGAGACGGTAGAGCGCGAGTGCGGCGTGCGCGTGTACGGGTTCATGCCGGAGTGCGGCGAGGCCTCTCTCGAGAGCCGCCACCTCGGGCTCGTCACCGCGGCCGAGGTCGAGAACCTGCGCGCGAAGATGCGCGCCCTCGCAGCCCTCGCCGCTGAGCACATCGAGCTCGGCGCGCTCTTGGAGCTGGCCGCCTCGGCGCCCGCGCTGCGCGCGGACGAGCCGTGCCTGCCGCAGCCGCTAGGGCGCAAAGTGCGCATCGCCGTCGCGCGCGACAGGGCCTTTTGCTTTTACTATGCCGACTCGCTCGAGCTGCTCGAGCGCCTCGGCGCGGAGATAGAATACTTCTCGCCGCTCACCGACAGCGCGCTGCCCGAGGGCTGCTGCGGCCTGTATCTCGGCGGCGGCTACCCCGAGCTATACGCGCGCACGCTCTCGGAGAACACCGCCATGCTCGCCGCCGTGCGCGCGGCCGTGACCGGCGGTATGCCGACCATTGCCGAGTGCGGCGGGTTCATGTACCTGCACCGCAGCATAGAGTCGCCGTCGGGCGCGGAGTTTCCCATGGCGGGGGTGCTCGATGCGCGCGCTTTCCGCACGGACAGGCTGCGCCGATTCGGGTACATAAGGCTCACCGCCAGGACGTCCGGCCTGCTCATGCCGGCCGGCGGCGAGCTGCCCGCGCATGAGTTCCACTACTGGGACAGCACGGAGCCGGGCGCGGACATGCGCGCGCGAAAGCCTCAGTCGGACCGCGGATGGGACTGCGCCGTGCACACCGAAACCATGTACGCCGGCTTCCCGCACTTCAATTTCTGGAGCGCGCCGGACGCCGCAAAAAGATTTTTGGACTCCTGTGACAGATTTGGGAGGAAAGAACAATGCAACTGAGCGAACTTACTGCAATGATAAGCCCTGCCGACGAGCGCGCAAAGCTCACAGCCAAAATGCGCTGGGATTCGATAGCCAAGCCTCTCGGCGGCCTGGGACTTCTGGAAGAGGCCGTGATCCGCATTGCCGGCATGACCGGCAGCGCGGATGTCGACCTCGGCAGGCGCGCCGTGATCGCCATGTGCGCCGACAACGGCGTCGTGGCGCAGGGCGTCACCCAGACCGGGCAGGAGGTCACTGCCATAGTCACGGAAAACATGTCCTCCGGCTGCACCAGCGTGTGCCGCATGGCGAACGTGGCCGGCTGCGAGGTCATCCCCGTCGATATAGGCGTCGCGGTCGAGGTGCACGGCGAGCGTATCCGCCAGTCCTGCATCCGGCGCGGAACGGCCGACTTCACCAAGGGCCCGGCCATGACCCGCGAGGAGGCCGAGCGCGCCATAATGACCGGCGCCGAGCTCGTGCGCGAGCTGCACGGCAAGGGATACGGCCTCATCGGCACGGGCGAGATGGGCATAGGCAACACGACGACTTCATCCGCCGTCGTATCCGTGCTGCTCGGCAAGGAGCCGGAGCTCGTCACCGGGCGCGGTGCCGGCCTCTCCAGCGAGGGGCTGCGCCGCAAGATCGAGGCCATAGCCACCGGCATAGCCGTGAACGAGCCTGACAAAAACGACCCGGTCGACGTCCTCGCCAAGGTCGGCGGGCTCGACCTCGCGGGGCTCTGCGGAGTGTTCCTCGGCGGAGCGGCCTTCAAAGTGCCGGTCGTCATCGACGGGTTCATCTCCTCGGCGGCCGCGCTGTGCGCCGCGTGCATCTGTCCCGACGCCGCGGACTACATGATAGGCAGCCACGCCTCCAATGAACCGGCCGCCGCCATGGTGCTCGATAAGCTCGGGCTGCGCCCCTTCCTCTATGCCGGCATGTTCCTCGGCGAGGGCACGGGAGCCGTGGCCGTCATGCCGCTGCTCGACATGGCCATCGCCGTCTACCGCGAGATGAGCACTTTCGACGATGTCTCCATCGAGGCCTACCAGCCGCTCGACTGATATGGTCGTATATGTGAGCGGCGGCTCCGGCAGCGGCAAGTCCGAGTTTGCCGAGAGCCTGATAACATCTTTGCCTGTAAGCAGGCGCATCTATCTCGCAGCGATGCGCGTCTGGGACGCCGAGGGCGAGCGCCGCGTTGAGCGGCACCGCGCCCTGAGGGCGGGCAAGGGCTTCGAGACGGTCGAGTACCACAGGGCGGAGCCGCTGGACACATCCGGCGCCGCCGTGCTGCTCGAGGATCTCACGAACCTGTTTATGAATGAGTTTTACGACTGCGAGGACGGGGCCGTGTCGCGCACGGAGAGCGCGCTGCGCTCCCTCGCCGGGCAGAGCGAGCTGCTGGTGATAGTCGGAAACGACATCGGTTCCGGGGGCGACACGCTCACGGAGGAGACCGAGCGCCTCACGGCCTCGCTCTCGGAGCTGTGCCGCACGGCCGCCGGAATGGCCGACGAGTGCTATGAGGTCTGCTGCGGCATAGCCGTGCGGCGCGAAAAAGCCGCGCCGGAGCTGCGCGGGCTCACCCTGCTCATAGGCGGGGCGGGCCAGGGCGCAGAGGAGTTTGCCTCCGGCATTTTCGGCTCAAACGTGGCGTATACGCCGCGCGAGGCCCGTGATGCAGGGGCGCTGCTCTCCCTCGAGGAGTGGCTGCGCTCGGAGCGCGACCCTATGCCGGAGCTCGAGCGGCTTATAGAGCAGAACCCGAACGTCGTCATCACCTGCCGCGAGGTGGGCTGCGGCGTCGTGCCCGTGGACGCATCCGAGCGCGAGCGGCGCGAGCGGACGGGCAGGGTGTGCTGCGCCCTGGCCGCGCGGGCGGAGACGGTGGTGCGCTTCTGGTGCGGCATACCTGTTGTCCTGAAAGGTGGACGAAAATGACACAGCATCTCTGGGCCCTGTGCCTCGGATTCGTCATCGACCTCGTGCTGGGCGACCCGCGCGGGCTGTGGCACCCGGTGATAGGCATAGGGCGGCTGATAAGCAGCCTTGAAAAAAAGATACGTCCTGCCATGCCCAGGACCGAGCGGGGCGAGCTGCTCGGCGGGGCGCTGCTGGTGCTCTGCGTGCTCATTGTCCCGGCGGGGCTGACATGGGCGCTGATAGCCCTCGCGGGCCTGGTGCACCCGGCGCTCGCCTTCGCGCTGGAGACGCTCGTGTGCTGGCAGCTGCTGGCGGTAAAATCGCTCAGGGTCGAGAGCATGAAGGTCTACAGCGCGCTCGAGCGGCACGACCTGCCCGCCGCGCGCAGGGCCGTCTCCATGATAGTCGGGCGCGACACCGAAAACCTCGACGAGGCCGGGGTCGAGCGCGCCGCGGTGGAGACCGTGGCGGAGAATTTCTCCGACGGCGTGGCCGCGCCGATGATATTCATGGCCATAGGCGGCGCGCCGCTCATGATGCTCTATAAATCCGTCAACACCATGGATTCCATGATAGGATACAAAAACGACAGATACATGTTCTTCGGCCGCGCCGCCGCGAGGCTCGACGACGTGCTGAACTTCATCCCC
>CAJFRI010000014.1 GCA_904419385.1 Candidatus Heteroscillospira lomanii | reverse complement strand
AAGCTCTCGCTCCGCCGGGAGCAAAGGCGTGATATTTTTCGGGGCAAGCTGCGCATCGTTCAACTTGCCGCAGGCGGCAAGTATCCCTCGCTCCGCTGCCCCTCCTCTTCCCGGCTGAGCTCTCGCTCCGCCGGGAGTTAAGGCGTGCAAAAAACGCTCAGCGCTTCTCAGGCTCGGGGTAGTCCACTCCGAAAGTATCCACGGTGACCTTTTTCATGCGCTGATCCTCGACGGGCTTGTCGGCGTATCCGCAGCGGGTTCCGGCGATGGCGTCGACGACGTCCATTCCCTCGATGACCTTGCCGAAAGATGCGTACTGCCCGTCGAGATGGGGAGCATCCTCATGCATGATAAAGAACTGGCTGCCGGCAGAGTCGGGATGCATGGCTCTGGCCATAGAGAGCACTCCGCGGGTGTGCTTGAGATCGTTTTTAAAGCGATTGCCGGTGAACTCACCTTTTATCTTATATCCGGGTCCGCCGGTGCCCGTACCGCAGGGGCAGCCGCCCTGGATCATGAATCCGGGGATGACACGGTGGAAGATGAGCCCGTCATAAAAGCCTTTTTTCACCAGGCTGATGAAATTGTTGACTGTGTTCGGCGCGACGTCGGGGTAGAGTTCGGCCTTGATTACGCCGCCGTTTTCCATCTCAATGGTAACTATGGGATTCTGTGCCATGTTATCTGTCCTTTCCAAGCGGGCTCAGCGCCGCTCTTTAATAGCTCTGTCGATCTCGCGCTGGGCGCTCTTTTTCGCGTCGCTCTCGCGCTTATCGTAAAGCTTTTTGCCTTTGCACAGCCCGAGCTCGAGCTTCAGCCTGCTGTCTTTGAAATAGAGCGACAGGGGGATGAGCGCGACGCCGTCCTGCATGACCTTAGCCCGCAGGCGCATTATCTCACGCTTATGCATCAGAAGGCGCTTCGGACGCATGGGGTCGCGGTTATAGATGTTGCCCTTTTCATACGGGCTCACGTGCACGCCCCTGGCGAAGAGCTCGCCGTCTTTGATGGTGCAGAAGCTGTCTTTGAGATTTACGTTGCCCTGGCGGATGGACTTGACCTCCGTGCCGAAAAGCTCTATCCCCGCCTCATATCTGTCGAGGACAAAATAGTCGTGAAACGCTTTTTTATTTGAACAAACCTGCTTGACGCCCTTGGCCTTGGCCATATCCACCCTCCTCCCGGCTGATCTCGGGTAAGGGTTATTGTAACATATCTGTCAAGCTATTAAAAGCGTCATTTGAAAATTTTTCTCAGTTTGTCGGCAGCCCCGCGCTCTATCAGCGCCCGGCCGTGCTCTCTCGCCCTGGCGGCGTAGCCGCCGGCGCCCTCGAGGCAAAATTCATCCATGTCGTGCCAGTGCGTGCCGAGAGGCAGCGTCATATCGAGCACATAGTGTCCGTCGAGCAAATACAGCGCCGAACTCGCCCCGTCCGGACAGGCGCGAGCCGCCCGGATGATGTCTTCAAAGTCCGTGGAAACAGCCGTCCCGCGCTGCGGCGCCGGGCGCGCTATGATAAGGATCGCCCCTCCGCCGTCGAACATCTCAACAACAGCCTCGGGCCACGGTTCCAGCCCCGCCCCTGTGAGCAGTCCGTCTATTATGGCGGCTGTATCAGATGGGACGAACTTCTCCCCCGCCTCGAATATGAGCGCGACCGCCCCCTGCGATATGAGCTGTGCCGTCATATATGTACCTCCGGTCATGATATATGAGACGATTATAGCACGTCCGCGGCCGCGCGCGGTATGGCAAAAATCTGGAAAACGCATCCCGCACTTGACGGGCGCGAGATAATATGATTGAATATGCTTAAAATATATTCGATCACTGTCAGAAAGGAGCATAAATCATGGCTGTGAATATTTTCAGCGAGGACAATTTCACCGAGAGCGTCCTCAACTCCGAAAAGCCCGTGCTCGTCGACTTCTGGGCGTCCTGGTGCATGCCCTGCCGCATGCTCGCGCCGGTTGTAGAGGAGCTGTCTGACGAGCATCCAGAGATCGTGTTCGGCAAGGTCAACGTCGACGAATGCCCCGAGCTCGCCATGCGCTACAATATAAGCAGCATCCCCGCGCTGCTGCTCTTCCGCGGCGGCGAGCCCGTCGACCGCACGGTCGGCGTGCAGCCCAAAGAGGCGCTTGAACTCTTCATCAAGTGAGCTGAAATCAAAACAGGCCAAAGCCGGAGGATATCCTCCGGCTTTTTGCATATCAGCTCCGAAATCTTCAGTTAAAACACTGTATATGCTATGTAAACAATTTTATAATAAACATTTTGTTAAGATTTTCATTGCCGTTTGACTCCACTTCCAATAGACAAGTCGCCGCAGTTCGTTTATAATGTAACTATCTTTTTTCCAGCCGTGAATTGGCATAACTTTTTCTTATGGAGGTATGCGCTCTTGAACGAGCCCCAAAACAGTCGAGTCACCCTGTATCTGAGCCGGTTCAGGTCCGCACTTCCGACTATCGTACTCTACTCCGTACAGTCACTGCTCATATTCGCACTGTTCGGGATGGACTTCATCATGGTCGCCGCCTGTTCGACGGTGATCTTCCAAGTCCGAAACTCTAGAGTTAACACTCTCTCCGACTGCGCCGTCCTCTCGTTTGGATTTCTCCTGATGTGCTGTCTGGCGTACCTCGCGTCACACTCGCTGGTCATGTGCATAGTGCTGAACCTCATCGTGCCGTTCACGCTCGTCATCGGCATGAGCAGCCAGTTCTCTCCCAAGGGGCATTTCGGGTTTGCGATGGCCTTTGTATTTCTCGAGCTGATCCCGCTCCCGTCGGACATGTTCCACGCTCAGCTTCTCGCCTCTGCGCTCTGCGCTGTGACCATGTCGGCCGCGCTCATCATCCGCTCACGCACGACACAGCTCGGCGCGCGCAAACAGCTCTTCGGCAGCCTTGTGCGGCTGTCGAACGCGTTCGACTATCTCGCCGATGCCCCGGCGGACGCCGATATATCGACGCTCAGGCAGGAGCTGTACGAGGCGGGCCAAAACTTCCACCGCATGGGGCACAGCCGCGCCCTCTTCATCTATTCCGAGGACAGGCAGAAGCGGGTATACCACCTCATCGCGCTGCTTTTCCAGCGCTCGTCATACCTGCTGGCAGACGACAGCTGGGATGAGATCTGTTCCATCCCTCAGTTCAAGACCGTCATGCGCACCCTTTCGCTCATCGCTCTGCGCCTGCGCGCCGCCGCCGAGACCGGAGACGTCGACCGTCTGCGCACAGACTCGCAGAAACTGCTCAGCGAGTGCGACCTGCCGAACAGCCGTCTGCGCATCTTTTACCGCAGCTTTCTGCACATGGTCGTCCTGCTCTGCCGCGGCCACAACGAAATACCCAAGCCCAGGGCGGCGCGCTCCAGGCTCAGTGATATACCTAAGAGCTTTCTGCGCCGCTGCCGCCCGGAGCGCTATGAGTTCCGCTTTGCGGTCCGCCTGTCGGCGGTCCTCACTTTCAGCTGCACGGTGAGCTATCTGTGGAACTTTGAGCACACATACTGGTTCCCGCTGCACGCATTCCTGCTCCTGCAGCCGAGCTACGAGGAGAGCGCCCACAGGATGATAACCCGGCCGGTCGGCACAGCCGTCGGCTGTGTGCTCGTGCATATTTTCTATCCGTTTATCGACACGACGCCCGAGATGTTCGTGTTCACGCTCGTTATGAGCGCGTTCATGTACGTCTCGACGCCGGGCACCTGGCCGCAGGCCATGTTTGCAACTACTTTCGCGCTGACTCTGGCTTCCATGATGATAGGCAAGGGCGAGGCAATACAGCTGAGGCTGTTTTATCTCGCGATGGCCGTGGCGCTCGTGCTCGTTGCCAATGCCGTCATCTTCCCAAATCAGCGCGACAAGCAGTTCATACGCAATATGCACGAGCTGTTCCGCCTCCAGTCGGTTTACTGGGGCGTCATCCGCCGCAGCCTGCACGAGCCGGTCGACGCCGGGCTCTTCAGCGAACTGCTGTCGGAGTTCCATATGGTCTACCACGAGGCCGTGCTCTACATAAGAGACGTGCCAGAGGGCGCCAGTACAAGGGCCATACTGCTCACGCTGTGGAAGATGTTCTCCGAGATCGAACAGACTGAATGCCTCATACAGATGAACGCCGTGCCGCCTGAAAAATACGGGGATCTCGACACAGTCGCCGCCTCGCTGCAGGAGTTGATCTATCCGCCGCGCCCGTCGCTGAACGTCATAGATACCAGTTCTTTTGGGCAGGGCGACATAAGCTATGTACTCGAGCACTACCTCGCCAACGCCCGCAAGCTCACAGGCGAGGCTGTCCATGCCTGATACACACAAAGCCCCGGCTGCGCCGGGGCTTTGTGCTGTCCTATGTCTATATTCGAAGACCGCAATGCGGTCAGTTCGCCTGTATCGCGTCGTACCCCGTCTCTCCCGTGCGTATCTTGAAAGCCGACCTGATCTCGTAGCTGAAAATCTTGCCGTCGCCCGCTTCGCCGGTGTGGGCTACCTTTTCTATGGCCTCTATCGTCTTTTTCTCCCATTCCTCGGAGGACACGACTATCTCAAACTTTATCTTCGGCCTCATCTGCAAGTCGAATTCCATGCCGCGGACGAGCTCGGTGTAACCGCGCTGCAGGCCGCAGCCCATCACCTGAGAGACCGTCATGCCGTTGACGCCTATGGCGTCGAGCGCGGCTTTGACGTCTTCAAACTTTTCCTCTCTGACTATTGCCTCAACTTTTATCATCATAGCTATCACCTCATATCACTGGTCGAGACCGTTGAAGCTGGGGTAGGCGTGCTCGCCGTGCTGCGACAGGTCAAGTCCTATCTGCTCGTCGCGCTCGGAGACGCGGATGGGAGTGAACAGCCTGACTATCGCATAGCACACCAGAGCACCGGCGACCGCAACGGCGATGGTGACGGCTATGCCGATGAGCTGGGCTGCAAAGAGCTCAGTATCACCGAAGGCGAGTCCGTTCCAGCGGGCGGCGCCGTTTATCGAGGACATGCCGAAAATACCGGTGGCAATACCGCCCCATATCCCGCCGAGTCCGTGGCAGCCGAAGGCGTCGAGCGCATCATCTATCTTGAGTTTTCTCTTGACGAGCGGCACGCCGAAGTAACAGATCGGGCTGACGAGGGCGCCGATGATGAACGACGACCATATCGGCACGAAGCCGGCGCCGGGCGTTATGGCAACGAGGCCGACGACCAGGCCGGTAGAAGCCCCGACGAGCGTCGGCCGGCCGTCCTTTATCACGTCGAGCAGCATCCAGGCCATCATGGCGGATGCGGAAGCTATGGCTGAGGTCATGAAAGCATGTGCTGCAAGGCCGTTTGCGCCGAGCGCGCTGCCCGCGTTGAAGCCGAACCATCCGAACCACAGCATAGAGGCGCCGAGCGCCACGAACGGTATGTTGTGCACACGGTATACTGTGTGCTCATATCCGCGCCTGCGACCCAGGAGCACTGCCATCACCAGCGCCGTGACGCCGGAGCTGATGTGGACGACGTTGCCGCCCGCAAAATCGACGGAGCCGATGGCCGCGAGCAGCCCTCCCTCGCCCCAGACCATGTGGGCCAGCGGATAGTAAACAACGAGGGACCACAGCGCGACGAACAGGAACAGCGCCTTGAAGCGCATGCGCCCGACGAGCGCGCCGGTGAACAGCGCCGGGGTGATTATTGCGAACATCATCTGGAAAGCGCAGAAAACAAGGTGCGGGATATTGTCGGCATACGGGCCGGCCTCCATGCCCACGCCGCTGAGCCCGAGCCAGCGGAAGTCGCCGATGACTCCGCCGTGGTTCCCGCCGAAAGCGAGAGAATATCCGAAAAGCGCCCACATGACCACAGCGAGTCCCATTATGGACACGCAGGCCATCATGGTGTTGACCACGTTCTTCCTGCGGACAAGTCCGCCGTAGAAAAACGCAAGGCCGGGCGTCATGAAAAAGACCAACGCCGCCGAAATGATCATAAATGCAGTATCGCCGCTGCTCATAACAAAATATTCCTTTCTCCTCGGGCCCCGGCTGTGCCGTCTCTACGGGCCCCTCTCGGTTTTATGGCTGATACCGCGCGGTTGGGATATGCTTTTTCCGGAAAAAACGACAAAGACGCTTGAAGCGCACAGGCACTTCAAACGTCTTTGTCTGATGTAAGTACTTTACCACACTTTGTCCCTGATTACAAGCGCCCGTTCCCACAAAACGCTCAGTTTTATCCGGGAATTTTTGTGCATATTTATCTGGCGTGGATCTTGACTATGGCTTTTACCACCGGGACGGGCTCCTCACCTATGCGCAGCTCCGGCATGTGCACATCGTCGGTGAGCGCCATGGCAAACATGCCCTGCTTGAGCACGACATGGCTCGAGGTGTCGTTGAAATACACGCAGTCGTCGCTGAGGTTGTCGCCGCAGCGCACGAGCTCGCCGTCGTAGGGCGCATAGCCGAAATACTCCCTGCCGCTCACGATATACTGCAGGTCTATGCAGTTCTCGTGCTTCTCGAGATGGCAGTCCTCATGCGGGCGAGAATCATATCTCTTGACTTTGAAAACGGTCTCGCGTCCGTCTATCATCGTGGTGTAGGAACCGGCGGGCATAGACGAAAAATCCGTATTTTCAAGGAACTTGAAGGCGTCCTCGAACTTTTTGCCCATGCCGTAATACAAGTGGGCGTTTGACAGCTTGTCGAAGATCATCGCGCACATCCTCCATGCAAATAATTTCCGCGAGGTGCGGTTATTCTTTACACTAACACCATTTGCACCAAACGTCAATGATATTTTTCAATCGGATTTGACAAAACCGACAAAAGGCAATATTATGAAATAAATCTGCCCTCAGGAGGATAACCATGGGTTTCACTGTAAAAGCACTGCTCTCGATGTCTGAGCTGCCGGATCTCAAGCTCGTATCCGGTGCAAAATCCGTGAACAACCTCATACGCAACGCGTGCATCACCGACTGCCCCGACGCTTTCGACTGGATGCAGCCGGGCGACCTCATACTCACGTCCGGATATATGCTGAAAGACGACCCTGAGCTGCAGGTGCGCTTTGTGCGCGAGCTGTCGGAGACCGCCTGCGCCGGGATAGGCATCAAGGTCCCAAAATACTGGGATGAAGTTCCGCAGAGGATGATAGACGAGTCGAACCGCCGCTCCCTGCCCATCTTCACCATCCCGCTGCACAACACGCTCAACGAGATACAGGCCATAGTTTTCCATGAGGTGAACGAAAACCAGGACACCCTCCTCCAGAAATATTTCAAGATACACCAGCGGCTCATGGCCTGCTCCCTGTCCGAGCAGACGCTCGACAACATCGTGAAAACGACGGTCGAGCTCATCAACAACCCGCTCATCGTCGTCGACAAAAACTGGAACTTTCTGTCCTGCGCCGACCGCGATGACAACAAGATACCGCTCGCAAAGGTGCTTCCGCTCGTGAAGGGCAAGCCGGCGTTCGACCGCTCTTTCCTCGACGCCATCCCCAAAGACATCGAGGACTTCAAGAAAGCCGTGAAGCGCACATGCATAACTCCTTACGGCCCCGTGATATGCCGCATACACCCCGTGCGGGCCGATACCACGGTCTACGGCTATCTCATCGCGTGGGAATCAGTGCGCAAGCTGCGCAGCGTCGAGTGCATGGGGCTTGAGCAGGCCGCCATCATCATCGCGCTCGAGCGCATAAAGACCATGCGCATCGAGGAGAGCCGCCGCATAATGCGTCAGGATTTCTTCACCGACCTCCTCGAGGGGCACATAGAGTCGACCGCGCTGGCATACAGCCTCGCCGAGATGAACGGCCTGTCCGCGGACAAGCGCTATTTCTGCGCCGTCATGCGCACGGAAAAATTCCGCGGCAAGACCGAGCAGGACTCCCGCTCCGACATAGTCGGGCTCGACAGGGTGCAGCGCAAGCTGGTGAAGCTCTGCGAGGAGTTTTTTGCATATTCCCATGTCGGCGCGTGCGTTTTCTCGCGCAGCAACAACATCATAATGCTCGTACAGATAGGCGACGGGTGCGAGCTGTCGAATCTCAAGCACCAGTACGGTGACATGTTCACGACACTGTGCTCAGTGATCACCTCACAAAAAGACAGCCCGGTCATCAGCATAGGCGTCGGCTGCGGCTGCTCCGATATCACCGAGCTCAAAAAGAGCTTTGTAGAGGCGCAGGAGGCCATCCGGCTCGCCGGCATCGCCGGGAACGACGGGAGCATCAGCTGGTTTGAGGATCTCATGATCTACAATATCCTCAACTCCGGCGTGCCCGGCGGCGTTCTCCGGGAATTTTATGACTCATCCATCGGCCCGCTTGCCGAATACGACCGCGAGAACAAGACAGAGCTTCTCGAGTCGCTGGAGATATACTTGCTCGAAAACCGCAGCATAAGCGCCGCGGCCGCGCGGCTCTATATCCACCGCAACACGATGAACTACCGCATAAACAAGATAAAGCAGATCCTCTCCGTGGATTTTGACGACTCGGAAAACCTGCTGAAGCTCCAGCTCGGGATAAAGATCATGAGGGTACTGAAAGGGCTCGGCATGAAGTGATCTCCGGATAATCAGACAGAAGGCGCTGCGTGCACACACGACAAATGTGCACACAGCGCTTTTTTGCTGCACTGACACCGGCAAAAGCGCAGAGCAGCGGTGGCGGACGTATTTATGCACATATATTGCAGGCCCGCATTGTATATATTGTCGATTCTTTGACGATTTTGTGCTGCAGCACAATGGAAACGCCGTCTTTTTATTGACCGTGACCATGACTTAAGCTTATCCGTAGATTATAATGCATTATAGAGATACAGCATTTTGTACAATTTATATAAATCGGAGGTTGGATATTTTGAAAGTTTTGCTTAAAAACGGCCGCGTTGTCGACCCCGCCAATAATATAGACGGCGCATACGACGTCCTCATAGAGGACGGCAAGATCGCCGCAGTCGCCCCGGACATCACCGCAGAGGGCGCCCAGGTCGAAGACGTGTCCGGCATGGTCGTCGCCCCCGGCTTCGTCGAAATGCACGCGCACATGCGCGATTTCAACGAGCCGCAGCGCGACACCTTCTACACGGCCACATGCAGCGCGGTGTGCGGCGGATTCACCTCGGTCGGCATCATGCCGAACAGCGACCCGGTCGTCGACAACGTCGAGATGATCGAGCGCGTGAAGCAGCGCGCCGCCGAGAGCGCCGTAACCCGCATATATCCGTTCGCCTCCGTCACCGTCGGCCGCAAGGGCGAGCAGATAGTCGACATGAAGGCCCTCGCCGACGCCGGCGCCGTCGCCTTCTCCGACGACGGCAACTCCTTCAAGGAGGCCACCATGATGCGCGACATCCTCGAGCAGACCAAACTCGTCGACCGCGTCGTCGACCTGCACTGTGAGGATAAGGCATATACGGGCAAAGGCGTCGTCAACGCAGGCAAGATTGCCGAGGAGCTCGGCCTTCCGGGCATATCTTCAGTCGCAGAGGACATTGAGATGGCGCGCAACCTCATCATCCAGGAGGAGGTCGGCGGCCACATGCACATCGCCCACCTCGGCTCCGAGCGCTCCGTCGAGCTGGTGCGCTTCTTCCGCAACCGCGGCGTCAAGTTCACCTGCGAGCTCATCCCGCACCAGTTCAGCCGCACCGAGGAGATAGTGAAAGAGAAGGGCGTGCTCGCCAAGGTCAAGCCCCCATTCCGCGGCATGAAGGACGTCGAGGGCATTCGCCAGGGCCTGCGCGACAAACTCGTGGACGTCATCGCATCCGACCACTGCCCTTACGCGCCCGAGGAACTCGAAGGCGGGCTCACGGCCACGAATCTCTTCGGCATTTCCGGCTTCGAGACTACGCTGCCCCTTGCGCTCGAAATGGTACGTCTCGGCGTCACCGATATGAGCTACATAATACGCTGCATGACGGTCAATCCCGCGCGGATAATGCGTCTGTATGACAGAGGCACCCTCTCCGTCGGAGCCGACGCCGACGTCACGGTCTTTGACCCCGACAAGGAGTGGGTCGTCACCAGGGAATGCCTCCACAGCAAAGGACCCAACAACCCCTACATCGGCGACACGATGCGCGGCAGGGTCGAGCTGGTCATCATCGGCGGCGAGATCGTCTGCCGTGACTGGCAGATCCTCAAGCAGGTCGAAAAGCCGTACTAACTGAAAGTGCATCCCGCCGCTTCGCGGTGTGAGCATATAAACACAAACACAAAATGAAAAGGTGGTAGGATCATGTTCAAGTCCAAAAAGTCTCTCGCCCTCATCCTCTCCCTCGTTCTCTGCATCGGTCTGCTCTCCGGCTGCGGAGGCGGAAGCGACGAAAGCAGCGAAAGCCCCGACGGCGGCGGCAGCACCGCTGAAGGAGATTACGAAGTAGTTTACACCATCAACTGCACGCAGGCCGTCGATCTGTTCGAACAGCTTCAGCAGGAATTCGCAAAAAACGTCACCGAACTGTCCGGCGGCCGCATCGGCTTTGAGTTCATCCCGACCGGCTCCATCGGCAGCAGCACCGAGTGCATAACCGCATGCCAGATGGGTACGCTCGACTTCGTCAACGGCGGCAGCGATGAGCTTGGTTCCATAGTGCCCAACTCCGACTGGGCGCAGCTCCCCTTCTTTATCACCAGCCACGAGCAGGCCGACGAGGTCTACATGAACGGCTTCATCGGCGAATTTGCTGATAAGCAGTACGCCGAAAGCGGCCTCATCTCCGTCTGCCGTGTCGACAACTCTTTCCGTACTCTCGGTCTCAAGGACGCCGACGTCTCCGGCATGGAAGACATCGCCGGCCTCCGCATCCGCGTCCCCAACCAGCCGCTCGCTCTGCGCATGTATGAGCTGATGGGCTCCCTGCCCGTCGCCATTGCCGCCCCAGAGGTCCTCATGGCTCTCGAGCAGGGTACTGTCGACGGCGCGGACAACGCTTTCCTCCTCTTTGAAAAATTCAACCAGATGGACAGCTTCAGCAGCATCGTCATGCTGAACTACGGCTTCGGCACCATCAACCTCTTCTGCTCCGCCGACACCTGGAACTCCATGACTCCCGAGGATCAGGAGATCATGCTCGAGGCCGGCCGCATGGCCCGCGAGTGGTACACCGCCGAGCGTCTCGCCCAGGAGGAAGCTCTGGAGGCCGAGCTCGCTGACCGCGGCATCAATGTCGTGTACCCCGACGACGCCTGGAAAGCCGAGATGTACGAAGACGCCGACGTCATCTGGCAGGAGGCCCTCGACTCCGGCAACTATGATGAAGAGTTCATCAACCAGCTCTATGAGCTCTATCAGGAGAACACCGCCGCGCTGAAATAAGCAAGCCGCATCCGATCACGGGGCAGGCTGAGCCCCTGCCCCGTCCCGTTTCTGTCTGCAAAAGGAGGAAAAAGTGGAAAGCAAAAAATCCGGCGCTGCAGTCGCGCTGATGAAAGTGAACAAATTCATCTACAGCATTGAAAAGATAGCGCTAATCATATTGATGTACGGCCTGGTGGCCGTTCTCTTCGTCAATGTTGTCTACCGCTTCGTGCTCTTCATTCCCAGCGCCTGGGCCGATGAACTCTCCAGGTTCATGTTCACCTGGACGGTCATGCTCGGCGCCTCGACTGCAATGTACAAATGGGAGCACATCGATATAAACCTGATAGATACGATAGTCGCCAAATTCACCAAGGGCGACGCCGCGAAATGCGACCGCATCATCGGCTATATCAAGAAATTTGCAATAGTCGTGTCCATCATCTACCTCATCGCCCTCTTCGTGGTCTATGGACAGTATCTCCAGCAGATCAACGAGCTCGGCACCATGTCCATGTTCCTTGGGTGCAGCCTGCTCGTGCCCATGAGCGCCATCTATGTATGCTCAGGTCTCATGGTGTTCCACGGCATATGCTATCTCATCATCCCCGACAGCATCAAAGAACAGGAGGGCTGATAACAAATGACAACACTTGCCATATTCCTTGGGCTGTTCTTCGGCCTCTGCCTGTTCCTGCGCGTGCCCGCGGCATTTGCAATGGGTATAGGCGCCCTGGGCGCGTTCGTCTATAACGATTTCCCGCTCACCCAGATGTGCCAGGCACTTTATAACCAGCTGGACAGCGCCCCGTTCATCGCCATCCCGCTGTTCGTCCTCGCCGGCGCCATCATGGAGCACGGCCAGATCTCCGAAGTCCTGATCAACTGGATCAAATTCTTCATCGGTAAAATACGCGGTTCGCTCGGCCTTGTCACCATCGTCGCCAGCGCCGCTTTCGGCGTCATCACCGGTTCCGCCATGGCCACCATCTCCGCCATCGGCCGCATAATGGGCCCCTCGCTCGAGAAGAACGGGTATTCCAAGCCATACATCGGCGCTCTTCTCGCCTCCTGCGGTTTTCTCGGCATCATGATACCGCCGAGCATCCCCGGCATAATGTATGCCAGCGCCTCCGGCGAGAAAACTTCGGAGGTGTGGCTGTCGACTATAGGCGCCGGTCTCCTCTTTGTCGTGCTCTACTGCATAATCAACTACATCAAGGTCGGCCGCTTTGAGACACGCGAAGAAGGCCCGAAATTCACCCCCGGCGAATACATCCGCGCGGCAGGCAAAACCACCTGGAGCGCAATGCCCGCCATCATCATGCCCGTAATCATCTTCGGCGGCATCTACTCCGGAGTTTTCACCGCCACTGAGGCCGGCGCCGTCACCTGCGTCTACGGCCTGCTCTACATCGTCATAAAGTTCATTGTCACGCGCTCCGCGACCAACATGAAAGCCCTTGTGCAGTCTGCCGTCGCCGCCGGTATCTCCACCGGCACCGTGTGCATACTGGCAGCTTTCGCCAACGCCGCCGGCCGCGTCATCACCCTCGCCGGCGTATCCGCGGCCCTGACCAGCTTTGTCACCGAGAACATCGGCAACCCCTATATCTACCTGCTGCTCGTCAACATACTCTATCTCTTCGCCGGCACATTCCTCGAGTGCAACTGCGCGATACTCATTCTCGTGCCGCTGCTCCTGCCGCCGGCCAAGGCTCTGGGCATAGACCCCGTCCATTTCGGCGCCATCACCCTCGTCAACCTCAGCGTCGGCAACCTCACCCCGCCGTTTGCTCAGGGCATATTCATGTCGTCCAAAGTTGTGGGCGCCTCGTTTGTGGACATCGTCAAGGAGATATGGCCTTTCCTGATAGCGTCGCTGATAGTCATTCTCGTTGTCACCTATGTCCCCTGGCTGTCGCTCTTCCTTATTTAGTAAAAGCCCAAAAAATAAGGCCGCTCACAAAGCGGCCTTATTTTTATGTTTTATGGCGAAAGCACAGAGCCGGCGCGGATCGCTCCGCACCGGCTCCTATGGCAGAAAAAGCGTGGTATCTCAGATTATGACGAGCGGCTTGATGAGGTCGGCCGGCTTATCTTTCATCAGCATGAGCGACTCCTCCATGTGGTCGAAGCCGGTGAACTTATGGGTGATGAGCTTGCCGGGGTCGACGCGGCCGCAGGTGATGAGCTTGACAAGCTTCTCGGAGCGCAGGCGTCCTCCGGGCATGAGGCCGCAGTGGATCTTCTTGTGGCTCATGCCGCAGCCCCACTCGACGCGGGGTATCTTGACGTAGTCGCCGCTGCCGAGGTAGTTGACGGACCCGATGGTCCCGCCGGGCTTGAGCATACGGATGGCCTGGTCTATGGTATCGACATTTCCGCCGGCAATGATGATCTTGTCGACGCCCCTGTTGTGCGTCAGCTCCATCACCTGCTCGACGATATCGCCGTTTTTGTAGTTGATTATCTCGGTCGCGCCGTACTCGCGGGCGAGATCACAGCAGTTCTTGCGGGAGCCGACCGCGAAGAGGTTGGCCGCGCCGCGCAGGGCCGCGGCGGCGACGCCCATCAGGCCGACGGGGCCTATGCCTATGACACAGACATCGTCGCCGTACTGGATGTCGGCGAGCTCCGCACCGTGGAAACCGGTGGGCATCATGTCGCACACCATGGCGGCGGCACCGATATCTATGCCCTCGGGCAGGAGCGCAAGGTTGCCGTCGGCGTCGTTGACGTGGAAATATTCGCCGAACACGCCGTCCTTGAAGTTGGAGAATTTCCATCCGGCAAGCATGCCGCCGGAGTGCATGGGATATCCGGCCTGCGCCTCGAGAGACGACCAGTCCGGGGTGATGGCCGACACTATGACCTTGTCGCCGGGCTTGAAGTCCTTGACGAGGGAGCCGACCTCCTCGACGACGCCGACAGCCTCATGGCCAAGGATCATGTCATGGCGGTCGCCTATCGCGCCCTCCCACACAGTGTGGACATCGGATGTGCACGGGGACACCGCTATCGGACGGACTATGGCGTCGAGCGGGCCGCAAGACGGCCGGTCTTTCTCTATCCAGCCGGCTTTTCCTATACCGAGCATCGCAAAACCTTTCATAACATGACCTCCTGTTACAGATATAATCAGCTCTTATGCTGTTTGGGATTATTCCCTTGTAATGTCCCGTCTATACGGGGCTCTGTCATTTGAGCTCATTATACCTGCGCGGGAGCCCGGCGAACATATCCAATTCAAGAAGACTTTTTAAGGTCAATATCCGCCCTGAAAATATCCTCCAAAAGGCGCACGGCGAGGGATATCTGCTCGGGGTCTATGCTCGCAAAATTGATTATTGCCTGCCCCGCGTGGGCGAGAGAGGGCACGCGGCAGTAATCCGACATCATGGCGAGATGGAGCCCCAGCTCCGAGGCGCGGCGCTTTATCTCCGCGTCGCTGAGGCGGGTGTTCATGTGCAGCACCAGATGAGTGCCCACCTGACTCTTCTGCACCGAGCACACTCCCGCGAGAGGCGACGCGCCGAGCGCCGCGAGGAACAGCTCTTTCTGCCGGCGGTAATGCCGTTTGAGACGGTTGATATGCCGCTCGAAATAGCCGCGCGAGATGAACTCAGCGAGAGTATACTGCTCAAAGCTCGACACCGAACACGAGTAAAAGCTCAGGCGGCTGCGGTAGAGCTCCATGAGCGGCTGCGGCAGCACCATGTAGGATATGCGCAGCGACGGCACCATGCTCTTCGAAAAGGTGTTCATGTATATCACTTTCCGTCGGCTGTCCTGGGAGAACAGAGTCGGCAGCGGCTGGCCCGCAAAGCGCAGCTCGCTGTCGTAGTCGTCCTCGATGAGATAGCGGTCCGACAGCTCGCCCGCCCACTCTATAAGCTGGGCGCGCCGCCCCGGCGACATGACTATGCCTGTCGGGAAATGGTTGGCGGGCGAGACGTGCACGATGTTGGCGCGGCTGTTTTTGAGGCGGTCGGTCTGTATCCCCTCGGAGTCCATGGGTATGTAGTCCCATAGTGTGCCGTAGCTGAGGGATATGTCGGCAAACTTCTTGTATCCCGGGTCTTCGATCGCTATTACGTTGTGCGGCCCGAAAAGCTGCAGCAGGCGCCCGTAGAGATACTCCGTGCCGGCCCCGATGACTATCTGTCCGGGCGATACGCTCATGCCGCGGTACTCGTACAGATAGCCGGCTATGGCCTGGCGCAGGACATACAGCCCGTTGAACGGCACAGTCTGTAGCAGGACCGGGTCCTGCCGCGACAGCACCTGGCGCATGAGCCGGGTCCATGTGTTCATGGGGAACAGGCTCAGGCTGCACCGGTTGGCCTTGAAATCGAAACGGTATGGCGACGCTTCCTCCTCTTCTGGCTCGTCAGCCTGAGGCGGAGGCAGAGGCCGGCGGCAGACAAAAAATCCGCTGCTCTGCTTTGTATAGAGATATCCCTCGCTCACGAGCATCGAGTAGGCGTTCTCCACGGTCGTGACGCTCACCATCAGGTGCTCGGCGAGCGAGCGCTTCGACGGCAGGCGAAAGTCCGGCGGCAGGGCGCCGCTCTGTATATCACGGCGGATGCATTGGAAAAGATATTCGTACTTAGACATGCCGCCGCGCATGTTCATATCATAGGTTATCACAGCAGCGCCCCCAAACTGACTTTATTTTTTCAATTCAAATCGTTTGAAATTTAGATGTCGGTTTTATTATAAACCTTTTCACCGCGAAATCCAAGAAAAAAATCAGCGGGCTTTATCAGCCCGCCGATTTTTCATTTCTGTCTGTCACTGGTTTTCCTGTATCATGGCAATGAATTCTGTGTATGTGTCTATCAGCTCCTGGTTGTACTCGGAATATTCGTCACAGTCCATGAAAAAGCCTGTCATGCAGTTGTCCTCCATAAACTGCTGCCACTCCTCGGTGTTATAGACCTGCTCAATGAGGTCGGAGAAGTATCTCACGGCCTCGGGCGAGGCGTCGGCCGCCATGACAAAACCGCGGTGCTGCTGGTGGTCTATCTCATAGCCAAGCTCCTTGAAGGTCGGGACGTCGCCAAGACCGAATTCCTCAAAGCGGTCGTCAGCGGAGATGGCTATTGCCTTGAGATTGCCGGCAGCAAGGTTGTCGCCGATCTCGGCGGGGCTCATGGCGCCGAGCTGGACATGTCCGCCCATGACGTTGGCGAGGACGTCGGAGCCGGCCTCCATCGCGACATAGGTGATGTCGATGCCGCACTGCTGCTTTATCTGCTCGCAGAGTATTGCGTCGTCGCTGATGGCGGAGGAGCCGCCGAGCATTAGCGCGCCGGGGTTCTCTTTGGCATAGGCGATGATGTCGTCCAGCGTCTCAAAGCCGGAGTTGTTGGAGGCTATGAGCAGGCTTGGGTCCTTGGCGACCAGCGCCACATATGAGAAGTCGTCAAAAGTCAGCGGGCTGTTGCCGGATATCGGCTGGGCATAAAAACTGGATGACACAACGTTCATGTTGTAGTCCCCTCCGGTCTCAACCAGATATGTGAATCCCACAACATGGCTGGAGCCAGGCTTGTTGACAACCGTGATATTCACAGGACACATATCATATTTCCCGATTATCTCGACCATCTTGCGGGCAAACAGGTCGGCTCCGCCGCCGGCGTCATTGCCGACGGTGAGCTCTATATCCTCTGTCGGCACCCACCCCTCCGTGTTACCGCTTTCCGGAGCCGCAGAGTTCTGAGTCCCGCCTCCGCATCCGGCCATCAGGGACATGCACAGCACCGCTATGCACAGCAGCGAAAGAATACGTTTTTTCATTTTTACTCCTGCCTTTCCTGTTATTGATATTTAAATATGTATAAGTGCCGTTGAGCATGACGCACATTCAAGCCGCTGCCTTTCTGTGTGCCATCAGCCTGCCGATGAGGCTCTTTATCGGCGAGCCGAATGCCAGCAGCAGAGCGATTATCAGTATCACGGCAGTTATTGGCCTGGAAATCACAGCAATGAAATTGCCCTGTGCCAGTATCATCGCCTGTCTCAGATTTGTCTCCGTGATGTACCCGAGTACGATCGCCAGCACCATCGGCGGAGCCGGGATCTTGAGCTTTTTAAAGATAAATCCCAGCGCGCCAAAGAATCCCGCAACGCCTATGTAGAACACGTCATTGCCCAGCGCATAGGCACCGAAGATGATAAATCCCATCACCACGCCGTTCAGTATTGCCGGCCGCACCTTGAGTATGGACACGAACAACGGCAGCGCTCCGATGACCAGGAGCAGCAGGATCAGGTTGCCTATGAACAGGCTGGCTATGAGGCCCCAGGCAAACTCCGGCTCCTTTTCGAACAGGAAAGGACCGGGAGTCATGCCGAACATCAGCAGAGCGCCCATCATCACCGTGGTAGAGCCGCTGCCGGGCACGCCCAACGTGAGCATCGGCACCATCGCGCCCATCGAGGCCGCATTGTTAGCCGATTCCGGCGCCGCGACGCCCTCAATGACGCCGGTCCCAAACAGCTCCCCGCGCTTCGAGGTCTTTTTGGCGAGGTCGTATGAGAGGAAGGATGCAATGGTCGCTCCCGCCCCCGGCAGCACACCCACGAAAAATCCCAGCAGCGTGCCGCGCAGGATGTGCGGAGCGCTCCAGCGCCAGTCCTCTTTTGTGGGGAACATCTTCCTGAATTTGAGATCATCCGGCCCGAGCTTGATTTGTTCGCCGCTCTCCTCTGCCGAGGATGAGATTATCTCAGCAATTCCGAACAGGCCCATTGCGACGGGGACAAAGTCAATGCCGCCGTACAGGTGTACTATGCCGAAAACGAACCGCTGTGTGCCCATGATGGCGTCGAGCCCTATCGTCGAGACGAACAGGCCGAGCCCGGCGGCCACAAAGCCCTTGAACGCGTTGCCGCCGCTCATGCCGGAGATGGCCGTGAGGCCCATGACCATCAGGGCGAAATATTCAGCCGGGCTGAAGACAAGCGCAAACTCGGCAATGACCGGAGCCAGCAGCATGAACAGCACCGCCGACGCCGTGCCTCCTATTATAGAGGCATATGCGGCCATGCCCATCGCCTGCGCCGGCCGCCCTTTCACAGCCATGGGATAGCCGTCGAGCGCCGTCATCACCGCAGCCGATTCGCCGGGCGTATTTATAAGTATCGAGGTGATCGAGCCGCCGTACATTGCCCCGTAGTATATTCCGGCCAGCATTACGATACCGGCCACGGGTTCCATCCCGTATGTGAGAGGCAAAAGTATCGCTATTCCGGTCGACGGCCCCAAGCCCGGCAGCGCGCCGATGACGACCCCGCTGACCACACCGATGAAGCAGTAGAGCAGCACTATCGGGTCGGCGCACACCGAAAAACCAGTAGCTATGTTGTGAAGCAGTTCCACTTCCGCACCTCCTTAAAAGCCAAGCGGGCCGCGCGGGACATGCACTTTGAGGAACACCACGAAAATGAGATAAATGACTATCCCAGTCGCCACTCCTACTACTATCGATGTGCTCCACTTCTCCGTCTCCAAAAAGCGGATGAGCACTATCATGGCCAGCGTGACCGTGATTATGAGTCCGAGGATTTCTGCCAGGAACATAGATGCAAAGCACACGCCGATTATCAGGAAAAATGTTTTCCACTCCTTGGACACGGCGATAGGCTTCTCACCCTCGGGGTCGTTCTTCCGCAGCGCCATGACAGCTTTCACCGTGATGCCAACCCCGCATACGGCTATCATGGCAGCTGATATCATCGGCATAAAGCCTGGTCCGGGGGCGTTGTCGTGGTAAAAGTCCAGGCCGTCACTCCGGCACACCCAAAATATCCAGGCGGCCAGCGCAACGAACAGCACGCCCATGATTATGTCGGCATACTTGATTTTGAGCACGGCTGTTTTTTTGTTTTCCATTGCATCCTCATTCCTTTCCTCAGCTGCAGCGTGGTTTTATGTGCACTTCCTATGCTGCAAGTATATCAAACGAAAATAATCTTGTATAATTGCTATAATTCATCGTCTTGTATTCCATTTGGTTATTGTCGGCTATGCACAGCTTCATCTCTTCGGTTTTTTGCCTGTCTGGGAAAATATGTATGTTGGTTTTGTTAAAATATTCGCGCCGGTTTATGACATGAATGACAATTATTTGCATTATTTACCATTCACATTTGGAATTGCGGCAATGCAGGCACGCCTCGGAGCCGGGCATAAAAAAATGCGCCTCCGAAACACGTTCGGAGGCGCCTCACCGGCCGCTCTGGCCGTCTATTCGGCACCTATCGGGCCGGTTTTTTCAATATAATCCATGAAATCGGCGATCAGCGGCAGCTCGGCACAGTCGCGCCGGCATATGGCCCAGGTATTGCGCCGTATCGGCCTGCCGTCGTTGTCGAGCAGCGGCAGCTTGAAAAAATTATCGCTCTCGTTAAAACAGTTGCTGTATATCACGCCGTAACCGAGGCCGTCGCTCACCCATTTAAGGCTCGTGTCGATGTCCTGCACTATGGTGCCTATGCGCATCGGCTCGCTGAAATTGTTTTTCCACCAGCGTTCGAAGATGTCTTTCGAGTACTGATCCCGGTTGTGCATTATCATGTCCATGCCAAGCAGGTCGTTTTTCTCTATTGGCCGATTGGCGACCGCATATGCATAACCATAAGAGCAGAGCACCTGCTTTTCATTGTGCTTCCTGTCCCCGTTGACAAATCCTATCTGCACCGTTTCATTTCGCACGGCCTCCAGGACTTCTCCCGAGAGCATGACCGTCACCTTGAATTTGACCTGCCCGTTTATTGCTGAATACGCGCTCAGCAGCCGTGGGAGCTGGGCGCGGGCAAAAGAGCTCGAGGTGCCTATCTTGAGCGTGCCGCCCGTACCGCCGCACATTTTCCACACGTTTTTCTTTGTCTCCTGTATCAGCTCCGTTATCTTCCGGGCCTGATGCACGAGATATTCTCCTTCGGGCGTAAATGTAACGCCTTTGTTGCTGCGTTTCACCACAGTGAGCCCCAGCTCGCTCTCTATCCTGTGCAGCTGCTTAGTCAGCGTCGGCTGGCTGAGATACATCTCCTTTGCCGCCCGCGTGAGATTCCTGCACTCATATAGAGTTATAAGTGTTTTCCAATCCTCTTCTCTCATGAGCTCACCGCCTCCGCCAATGGCCTTTTGATAACAATTAAAACATATTTCTCCCATGTTTACAAGCCGCGGGACGGCCCACTATTCCATTTAGTAATCGCAGTCGATGAGAAATAGCAATTTTACAAGCCTCCGCCGCTTTGATAATATGTGGTCAAGGATAACAGCATGAACGGAGGTATAATATGAAATTCGATTTCTCGCATCTGCCATATTTCGATAATCACACACATCTTCTCAACGTGACCAACCGCGAAATAGACCTGAAGGAATACATGGGCCCGATAAACCACGGGTATGTCGACACGATACCCGAAAACGCGCACTTCTCCCCCAATTCATATGCGGGAAACAATTCACCCCAATGGCTCAGCGACGACATGTTTGAAAATGTCACGCTCAACATGGGCCTGTCGAAAACCTGGGTGCACTGGCTGTCGGAGTTTTTCGGCTGCGACGAAACTCCCGAGGCCGTCCTCGCCGAGCGCAACCGCCGCTCCCTGGCAGATATGAGGGCCTACACCCGCTCGCTGTATCAGGACCAGAACATCATCGCAGAGGTGGTCGACGCCCCGCATCCCATGGGCGATCCCGCCATGAACTGTTTTCCCTGCGACGTGTACCGTCTCTTTCAGACAGACCCGCTTGTGTGGAAGCTGCTCTCCGAGTGCGAGAGCTATGCCGAGCTCCGCGACCGCTTTGATGCCGCCGTCCGCCACGCCATAGTCAACGAGCATTTTGTCGGCATCAAGTGCCATGTCCTGGAGGTATGCCGCCGCGCGCCTCATTACGTCTCCGCCGAGGAGGCCGAAAAGTGCTACCGCCGCGCAAAAGACGGCGAGCCCGACGCAAAAGAGACCGTTTACATGGCCTCGTTCTGCCATATGCTGTTGATGACGCAGACGCTCGACTTTCCCGTGCATCTGCACACCGGCCTGACAGGCAAAATGACTTATAAGGACATACGCAACTGCGATCCGCTGTGTTTTGTCGGCCTGCTCAACGACACCAGGTTTGTGAACTCACATCTCATGTTCCTGCACGTCGGCTTTCCTTTCGTCCGCAGCGCATCCGTCATGGCGCAGAGCTATCCTAATGTATGGATAGATTTCGCTCAGGTCCTGCCCTGGGAAGTCATCAATTTCCCCAGCATACTCGAGGATGTAATGAGCTTTGCCTCCCACGGCAAGATATCTTTCGGCTCCGGCGCCCACGGCCATCCCGAGCTCAACTGGCTTGCGGCCAAGATCGCCAAGAAGTCGCTCGAGATCGTGCTGGGCCGCGCCGTGGAGCGCAGCTTCATGAGCGCGCGCCAGGCCGAGGCGACGGCCGAGCAGCTCCTCTACAAAAATCTCTTCCGGCTCTACAAGCTCGGCTGAGCACAGAGTTATACGCAAAAATACGGACGCGGCTGCAGCCGCGTCCGTATTTTACTTTTCTATCTCAGTCTCACAGCGCGGAAAGCGCTTCCGGCAACGTCGCACGTGGCGGTCGCCGCAGTGAGCTCGGTGAGTTCTTTTTGGAATTCCGCCGTCGCGGTCTGCGCGAGCATGGCCTCGATGACGACGTCGGCGCCGAAATCTGTGTTTTCAAACACGGCTCCGTGCTTTTCCAGCAGCCGGCGCACACGTTCGTACTGCGCATAACTGCATGAGATGAGCAGCTCGTCCCACATGTCCATGCGGCTCACGCCTGCCGCGTCGAGCGCAAGCTTTGCCGCGGCCGAGTACGCGCGCACGAGCCCGCCGGCCCCGAGCAGTATGCCGCCGAAATAGCGCGTTATCACGCAGCACACGTTGTTTATCTTCTCTGCGCGGAACACGTTCAGCGTCGGCATCCCGGATGTGCCGCCCGGCTCTCCGTCGTCGCTGTAGCGCATTATGCCGTTTTCACGGATGATATAGGCGTAGACGTTGTGTGTCGCGTCCCAGTGCTTCTCGCGCATCTCCTTTATGCGCGCGACTGCCTCTGCCTCGTTCTCCACCGGCCAGACCCGGCCGATAAAGCGCGAGCGCTTTTCGACGAGCTCCGCCTCGCCGCAGCCCGCGGGGACAAGGAAACTCTCCATCAGCGCTCCCACTCCTCGCGGGTGTCCGGCACATCGTTCCAGACGGAATAGCCGCGCAGGCGGCCCCACAGCTCCGGCTTGAACGCCGCGTCGACGCTCACTCCGCCTCCCTCGTACTCGAGGCGCGTTATGCTCGCCTCGCGGTGCAGCAGCTCGAGCACGGAGCCGTTCGCATACGGGATGAGCAGCCGCGCGTGGTACTTGCCGAGGTCGAGCGTGCGCTCGATCTGCTCGACGAGCGTGCCTGTGCCCTCGCCCGTGCGCGCGGAGACGCAAACGCAGTCTTTCCCGCGCGGGAGCTCGCCCATGAATTTGTCGCACTTGTTGTAGACGCGGATGCACGGCGTCCGCTCTGCGCCGAGCTCGGCGATCAGCCCGTCTACGACGGCGGCCTGCTCCTCCCAGTCGGTGTTGGAGATGTCGATGACGTGCAGCAGCACGTCGGCATAGCACAGCTCCTCCAGAGTCGACTTGAACGCCTCGACCAGATGGTGCGGCAGCTTGCGTATGAAGCCGACGGTGTCGGAGATGAGCGCCTCCTCGCGGTCGTTTATCTTCAGGCGGCGCGTCGTGGTGTCGAGCGTGTCGAACAGGCGGTCGTTCGCCGG
The DNA here is from genome assembly GCA_904419385.1 of Candidatus Heteroscillospira lomanii. Classification (GTDB taxonomy): domain Bacteria; phylum Bacillota; class Clostridia; order Oscillospirales; family Oscillospiraceae; genus Heteroscillospira; species Heteroscillospira lomanii. The sequence continues at coordinate 4,660 of CAJFRI010000014.1, read as the reverse complement.
GATATCGGAGCCGGTGAGGCAGTTGAGCAGAGTGGATTTGCCGGCATTGGTGTATCCGACTATGGCTATGACTGGTATGGCGTTTTTCTCTCGGCGGCGGCGCTGGGTCCCGCGCACCTTGCGCACCGTCTCGAGCTCCTCCTCGAGCTTCTGTATCTTGCGGCGGATGTGCCGCCTGTCGGTCTCAAGCTGGGTCTCGCCTGGACCGCGGGTGCCTATGGGGCTGGAGCCGCCTCCCGCCGTCTGGCGCACAAGGTGTTTCCACATACCGGTCAGGCGCGGCATGAGATACTGATACTGCGCGAGCTCGACCTGGAGCTGTCCCTCGCGCGTGCGGGCGCGCTGGGCGAATATGTCGAGGATGAGGCCGCTGCGGTCGAGCACCTTGACTCCAAGTTCCTCCGACAGCACACGCATCTGCGATGGGCTGAGCTCGTTGTCGAACACGGCCATATCGCACTCCTGCACCTCGATGAGTTCTTTCATCTCGCGCACCTTGCCGTCGCCGATGAAGCTGCGCGGGTCCGGCGCATCGCGGTTCTGCAGGACGCTGGCGACCGCCTCGCCTCCGGCAGTCTCGACAAGGGCGGCGAGTTCGGCCATGCTCTCCTCGGTCGACTGCTCGGCCTTATCCATGCTCGCGGCGCAGAGCCCGGCGAGGACGGCGCGCTCTCTTTTGGGAAGAATGTTTTCTATTTATATCAGTCCTTTTGCAAAATTACTTCTCCACCATCATACCGGTTATGCCGCCGATATACATGCGGTGGAAATCGTTCTCGGGGTAGTTGTCCATGATCGAAGGGTCGAGGAAGTTACGGCTGTCGAGATCGCTGAAATAGAGCTTCTTGCAGGCGATCACGAGGTCAGCGCCCTCGAAATACACCCCGCCCTCATACTCCTTCGGCACGAGACGGCACTCGGCCGCCTTGTCGCAGTCGCGCCCGCTCTTTGTGCCGCAGAACATGAGCATGTCGCGGCTGCTCTCAGGGTAGGCGCTGAGTGTGAAAGTGTCGTACTTCTCCATAAACTCATAGGTATAGCGCTGCGGGCGGACGTACACCGTCGCGACGAAGCGGTTCCACAGGACGCCGAGCCCGCCCCATGACACCGTCATCGTGTTGTAGTCGCCGGGCACTCCCGCAGTCAGCAGGAGCCAGTCTCTCCTGATGGTCTTAAACACTCCGCGCTGGAACTCCTCCGGCTTTATGATCTCAAGGCTCATGTGTGGATACCTCCTGCATACGATCAAATATCTGCGCCTGTTATTATACGCCGTTTTTACCCGCTTGACAACTTTTTGAGGGCGGCTCTTGATATAATCGGCACAGCAGACTATAATTATTTTCAAATACTCAGCAAAGGACGTTTATATGGATATACTTCTTGTCATTGCGCAGGGCTTTTTCACCTTTGCCGCGCCCTGTCACCTGCCCCTCCTGCCCGCGCTGATGATGATTTTCTCGGGCACAGGCGCCGACAAGCGCTCGCGCTGTCTGAGGAACACATCGCTTTTCGCGCTCGGCATAACCGCGATGTTCTGCTGCATGGGCGCGCTGGCCGGCTCACTCGGCAGCGTGCTCGACCTTGAGGGCACGAACTTCGACCTCTGGTGCGGGATTTTCATGATAGTGCTCGGCGTGTTCTACTCTGGACTGCTCCCGATCAAGCTGCCGCACTTTGCCTGGCTGCCAAAGATGAAGATGGGTATGGGTTATCTCGCCTGCCTGGTGTTCGGCGCCCTGTTCTCGCTCAGCTTCATCCCGTGCTCCGGCGCTCTCTGGGGCTCGGCCATGCTGATAGCCGCGGGCACGAACTCGGCCATAGGCGGCGCGCTCATCATGCTCGCCTACTCAGCCGGGGTCGCTCTGCCGTACATCGCGGCGGCGCTGCTCACCGACAAGGTGAAAAACACCGTCGGCTTCGTGAAACGCCACAGGCGCGCCCTGAACCTCGCAGCTGCCGTTCTGCTCATCGCAGTTGGAATCTTGATGGCTACAGGGCTCTTGGATGCTCTGCTGCACAGTAATTAACAACTAACTTTTCAATGCATAAAGCTTCATTTATTTGATGCTTTATGCTTTTTTATTATCGCGTCTTTCAAATACATTTCATAGCGATATTTTATTTCAAAAATGCAATACATAGTAAATGTTAATAAAAATATAATATTTCTTTTGCAATTTGCGTCAATTTACTATTGTTTCTTTTCATGTGATAATGATTTTGAAATTTTCCGAAATGTGCGCTCATGCAATTCACGGCCGACAACGGAGGTGGAGCACAAGACAGCACGGCCGCACTGAAGGTGCGCACCAGCAATTTGAAAAAACAACAAGGATTTGGAGGTAGATTATGAATTCACGAAAAATGCATAAACGCTATCTGGCAATGCTGCTTGTGATCGTGATGGTCATGAGCCTGTGCCCGGCGATCCCCGTGTTCGCGGCGGACAGCGGCATGGACATGGTCGTTGACCACGTCGAATACGGCTGGATAACCGCCGAGCCCGTGAATAACGGAGATGGAAGTGTTTCGTTCAGCATTATGACAGCCGGCGCGGAGCCCGAGGCCAAAGACCTCACCACCGCGCAGGTATATGACCTGACCAACGAGGACCTCGAGGGCATGGACGCCATCGACGAGGCCAACGTTGTTCTCACCCGCATCGGCATGGAAGTTGAGCGCGACGGCAGCATGACCTTTGTTCCCGGCGTGTTCGCCGAGGTCTGCTACAACGCCGACGGCGACGTCATCGACGTGCGCCGCGTGCTCCAGTCCGGCCTGTTCTTCGACACCGCAGAGTTCGGCGGCGACCTGACCAAGATAGGCAGCACCGTCATGCACCGCGGCGCCGAGGGCACCGGCATCATGACCGGTGAGGCCGGCGACATGGTCGCCTCCGGCTGGGTTCTCGACAAGGGCAACGGCACCATCACCCTCGGCGACGGCAACATGGCCACCGAGCTGTTCATAGAGGAGTACAACGTCGCCTCCGACGTCGCCGTCTATGAGGTCGACAACGCCACCTACGAGTCCGCCGCTTCTTCCTTCGACGCCATCCCCGTCACCCCCGCCGAGAAAGGCGTCATCTACGACACCGTCTCCGCGGACCGTCAGTTCGCCATCGCCATCTTCGACAGCGACTACACCGCTTATGACGAGGGCACTGCCGAGGTCGTCGAGATCTACTACTTTGCCGACGCCATTGCCGACGTCAGCAGCTATGTCGGTCTTGTCCCCTCCAGCAACCGCATCGGCTCCGACCTGTCCACCGCCGACCAGGGCAGCCCGAAGCCGCAGAGCGCCCCGTTCCTCACCTCGTCCGAGCCCTTCGCGGTCGTCGAGGGCAAGATGTGGAGCGTCGGCGACAACGAGGCTCTGAACTACCTGTTCTATGCCGTCAACGAGGACGGCAGCTACACCCTCGCCCGCTACGACACCGGCTGGCCCCCCTCCGGATACATGTACTGGAAGGCCGACGAGAGAGCCCTGCAGGAGCTCGGCGGCCTCGATCTCGACAGCCGCGACATCAATGAGGTTCTCCTCTCCCACGGCCATGCCGACCAATACGGCACCAGCTTTGACTTCTGGGAGATGATCGTCCGCGCCGGCGGCGAGGCCAAGGTCTACGAGACCTACGAGGACGGCGTGGGCTACGACAAGTACGGTTTTGAGGACACCGTCGGCGCCCTGCCCACCACCGAATATGCTTTCCGTTCCATTATTACCGATTGGTATGAGATGGACAAATGGCTCGAACTGGGCGACGGCCTCGCCTGCTACCCCATCCTCACCCCGGGCCACTCTCCCGGCGTTGCCTCCGCCGTCTACCAAGTCACCGTCGGCGAGGGCGGCATGCCCGACGCGCACCTCACCTACGACCCCGAGACGGGTGAGCGCAGCATCACCGACTACAACGAGGGCGACGAGCTCTTCTTCATCTACATGGGCGGCTACGGCATCAACGGGCTGCAGAATCCCTCCAAGGGCTATCTCCGTCCCGCTTTCATCAGCTCTCTGCGCTACCTGCAGAGCGTGCTGCCCTACCTTGAGACCACCACCGGCGACACCCCCGACGGCATCTACAACCTGCCGCAGCACACCAACCAGTTCCCGTACCTCGAGGTGCAGAGCATGCGCGAGATGTACAACGAACTGAAAGGCACTGATTACTCTTTCTTGCACTTCCTGCGTGAGGGAGTGGACGAGGTCGCCAACTTCGCCGAGAAGCGCGCTTCCGCCATGCTGTATCAGGCATACGACGAGAAGTATGAGGACATGGTAGCCAACAAGGCCGAGGGCGACGCCTATCCCTACATGGAGATCGACGGCATTGACGTCAAGATCGACGCCACCAACGCCGACCCGGCCGATCTCTTCACCGTTGAAGAGTCCGGCCCGTACAAGCACGAGGGCGGCGAGACCGTCATCCAGATCGACGCCGACAGTGAGATCGTCGTCATGCACGGCTACGACCCGTACCTGAACAAGGGCGGCGTCGAGGAAGGCGTCCTCACGAACACCGCCTCCGAGGGCGGCAGCGCCAAGCAGAACTTCGACATGAGCAAGGGCTTCCTGTTCGCCAAGGACGGCTTCGTCACCGATCCCGACGCGTGGTACGTGCAGATTTGCGCCCATGTCATGGACGGCTACGACGGCA
>CAJFRI010000013.1 GCA_904419385.1 Candidatus Heteroscillospira lomanii | reverse complement strand
CTCTAACAAGGAGGGAAAGCGAAATGCCCGGAACAAGAAAGCTCGGCAAGACGACCGATCAGCGCATGGCCATGCTCCGCCAGCAGGTCACCGACCTGCTCGACAAGGGCCGCATGGAGACCACCATCTCCCGCGCTAAAGAGATCGCCCCGATGGCCGAGAAGATGATAACCCTCGGCAAGAGCAAGAGCCTTGCCAATTATCGTCAGGCTCTGAGCTTCATCACCAGAGAAGACGTCACCAAGAAGCTGTTCGACGAGCTTGGCCCCAAGTACGCTGAGCGCAACGGCGGTTACACCCGCATCGTCCGTGTCGGTCCCCGCCGCGGCGACGCTGCCGAAGTCGCCGTTATCGAGCTTGTGTGAGCTGATAACAATTAAAGCCCTGCGCCAACGGCGCAGGGCTTTTACTTTATGTATTTACTGTATGTCTGTTCAGAGCTCTGAGCAGAGGGCTTTGGCACATTCCGCACATATGTTCTTGCCCCGGTAAGCGATTATGTCCTTGTTGCTGCCGCAGAACACACACGACGGGTCATGCTTGCGCAAGATGATGGTGTCATCGTCGACATAAATCTCGATCGGGTCTTTCACATCTATCCCGAGCGACCTGCGCAGCTCTATGGGCAGCACAATGCGTCCCAAATCGTCGACCTTTCGCACGATGCCCGTTGCTTTCATTTCGGATCACCCCTCCATAACTGTAAAAAGCTGTGTCTATTGTGATTCTAGATGATAAACAGACAGATAAAACGAAAATTCCTGTTAGAAACTTACAATATGATTATATCACAGCCGGCTGTCATGTCAATAAAACTTGAGGGGGATTTTGTCCTTTTGTTGAAAATGCTGGAATAAACATTGCAAATTATTCCTTAAATTACAAAAGCGAACCACCAGTTGAGCCAGCCGGCAAAGCATACCCAGACGAGATATGGCGCCATCAGCCAGGCGGCTGCGCGGCTGAGGCGGGCGAAAAGGAAAATGACCGCCGCGATCAGTACGGCGAGCAGTACCAGCAGGGCGAAAGCCGCCTTAAAGGCGAGCATGTTGAAGAATACGACAGGCCACGCGGCATTGACCGCCAGCTGAACGACAAAGAGGACGAGCGCTGGCCCTCTTTTCCCGCGGGAGACGGACACGAGATAGGCCGCGATGCCCATGAGCACATAGAGTATGCTCCACACTATCGGGAAGGCTATGGGCGGCGGGGCGAGAGGCGGCTTAGGCACAAGCGCGGAGTAGACGTCCATGCTGCCGGAGGTGAGCCAGGCGGATATGCCGCCGGCCGCGAGGCTGAGACCGACCCAGAACAGCAGGCGCGGCCATTTGATGTCTTTTGGCATAATATCACTCCCATTTCGTTGGATAGTTGATATTATAAGGCCGCATACGGCGCGAAATAGGCAGAAACCGTGCAAAAAGAGCTGTCATCCGGCTGGATGACGGCTCTTTTCAGCCTTTTCCTATTCAAAATGCGCCAGACCGTGGTAGATACGCTCAAACTTGGGTTTCAGCTCCGGCGAGTCGAAACTCACGCTCAGCGGCATCGACAGCGCATACTGGCATTCGTCGATGATGTCTATGTCGTCCTCATCGCGGACGCGTAGCCTGAGCACGTCGGCGCCCTCGCCGAGGGCCTCGGCCATGCTGTCGAGCAGGTCGTCGTTGATCTCGGCGGTGAAGAACTCCGTGTCACCGTCTATGTCCGCCACGCGGCTCTGAGAGGCCGCGGCGGCCTTCGGAGATGATACGGGAGCCTTTGGCTGCAGAGCAGCGCAGGCGCGCGCCAGGGCCTCGATATGCTCGGGCGCCGTGCCGCAGCAGCCGCCTATGAGGCCCGCGCCGAGAGAGACGTATTCCGCTCCGGCCGCAGCAAAATCCTCCGGCGGGAGATGATATACGGTCTTGCCGCCGGCCGACTCGGGATGCCCGGCGTTGGGCTTTGCGATCAGCGGTACCGCCGCGTAGGGGCGCATGCTCGAGATGATGCGGCCGAGCAGGACGAGATCAGAGCAGCAGTTGACGCCGTAGGCGTCGGCGCCGAGGGCCTGGATTGAGAGCAGGCCGGCGACGGGGTCCGTGCCCATGACGGTGCGGCCGTTGTCGCCGCAGGCGAGGGAGACGAGCACGGGCTTGTCGGAGACGGATCTCACGGCCATGACCGCCGCGCGCGCCTCGGGCAGGGACATCTGGGTCTCTATCGCAAAAAAGTCGGCTCCGGCCTCGACGAGCGCCTCGGCCTGTTCGGTGAATATGTCGATGAGGTCGGAAAACTCCGCCGTGCCGAAAGGCGCGAGCTGAAGGCAGGTCGAGGATATGTCGCCGCCGACGGGCACCCGCCCCTGCACGGCCTCGCGCGAGAGCGCGACGAGATCACGGCAGTACTCGCGCACGCCGGTAAGCCCGTGGGAGCGAAGGCGCTCGCGGTTGGCGCCGAAAGTCGGAGCGTAGACGCACATGCTGCCGGCATCTACATAGGCGCGCTGGAGCTCAATGATGGCGGAGGGGTTTTCCAGCACCCATTTCTCCGGGCAGGCGCCGCCGGGCATGCCGCGCTTCATGAGCTCGGTGCCTGTCGCGCCGTCGAGAATGAAAACCTTGTTGTTGTCGCGGAACATGGCTTGCCTCCTTTTGTCAGATGAGTGTGAATATGTATATCCACAGCGGCAGCGTGGCTATACAGAGCACGGTCGAGAGCGAGACGAGGGCGCTGCCGTAGACGACGGAGTGCTCGTCGACGCAGTATTTTGCGGCGAAGGTCGGCAGCAGGGCGCCGAACGGCATGGCCGCGTAAATGACGGCGAGCTTCGTGATGAGGGGCTCAAACCCGCAGAGCGTGCACACGGCGAGCACGGCCGCCGGGCACACGAGCAGGTGCACCAGGCTGAGCACGATGACCGATGGGCGGGTGAACGCCTCACGCAGAGACGAGGCGGCCAGCGACATGCCGCAGAGCATCATGCCGAAAGGCGTGCCCGTTGCGGCGAGGCCCTCGATTATGCTGTCGACCGCCTCCGGCGGGCGGATGTTTGAAAAATACATCACAAAGCCGATGATGACCGCAACTATGGTGGGGCAGAACATCTGCTTCAGGAACTCGCGCACGCTGGTCTTGGCGCCGCTGCCGAGCATGTACGGCGGGCAGCCATAGTAGATGACGCGGGCGAGCGTGGTGAATATCGTGTAGTAAAACAGTCCCTCGGCGCCGAACAGGGTCTCGACGAGGGGCATGCCGAGAAAGGTGAAATTGCTGGTGAGCATGCCGTATTCGCACACGACGCTCTCCGACGGGACGCGCGTGAGCTTTTTCGCGGCGAAGCCTATCACATACAGCACCGCCAGGGTGACCGCCGTGGCGAGCATCATGGAGCCGAACTTGCTGAGCGCCTCGCTTGTGAGCTCGGTCTGGTAAAATGAGCGCACGATGAGGCAGGGCAGAGGCACGGCGAGCATGAGCGAGGAGAGCTGTTTGTGGAAATCCTTCGACACGACGCCGGTCCTGACGGCCAAATATCCCGCGAGGATGTAAACCGTCAGCTTGACGGTGAGCATGATTGTGGACAAGGCAGGCACCTCCAGTGCTTTCCGGCGGAGGGATCACATCTTCTCAGGTGCGGTGACTCCTATTACAGAGAGCGCGATGGCTATCACGCGGCGTACACAGTCGGCAAGGCAGAGCCTGGCCTCGAGCAGTCCGGGCGCGGCTCCTTTGATGCGGCACGCGGCGTAGAACCTGTGGAAATCGCCTGCGAGCGTGGTGACATATCTGTTTATGCGGCTGGGGTCGTAGTCGCGGGCGGCGAGACGTATCTCCTCCGGGAGAGAGGCGAGCTGCTTGATGAGCTCCGTCTCGTGCTCATCGGTGAGGAGGGAGAAGTCGGCGCTCTCCGGCACGGCGACGCCCTCGGCCGCGAGGTTTTCTATGAGAGTGCAGATGCGCGCGTGGGCGTACTGCACATAGTACACGGGGTTTTCACTGTCCTGGCGCACGGCGAGGTCGAGGTCAAACTCGAGGTGGGTGTCGGGCTTGGCGTTGAAGAAGAAGCGGCAGGCGTCGACGCCTATCTCGTCGAGCAGGTCGCTGAGCGTGAGCGCCTTGCCGGTGCGTTTGGAGACTTTGACGACCTCGCTGCCGCGCACGAGGCGCACCATCTGCATGATGAGGAAGTCGAGCTTGCGCCCCTCGAGGCCGAGGGCGGGGGCCTTCATCGTGGCGGCGAAGCGTATGGCGTGCCCGTGGTGGTCGGCGCCCCAGACGTCGATGACGCGGTCGAAGCTGCGCACGACGAACTTGTTGCGGTGATAGGCGATGTCGACCGCATAATAGGTGTAAAACCCGTTGGCGCGGCGGAGCACCTCGTCCTTGTCGGCGCCGAGCTCGGTGTTTTTCAGCCAGAGCGCGCCGTCTTTCTCATAAGTGAGGCCGCTGTCGGTGAGCAGCTGCACGGTCTCGGCCACGTAGCCGGAGCTGTGGAGGCTGCTCTCGAGGAACCAGTTGTCGAATTTTATGCGGTAGCGCTCGAGATCGCGCTTCATGCGCTCGATATTGTAGGGCAGGCCGAACTCGACGAAAGCCTGGCGGCGTTCCTCCGACGGCATGTCCACATATTTGTCTCCGTCGCGCTCGCGTATCATGGCGGCAAGCGCGCGGATATCGTCGCCGTGATAGCCGTTGTCGGGGAACTCGACCGCGTCCTCGCCGAGGCAGAGCTGGAGATAGCGCGCCTCTATGCTGCGGCCGAAGAGATCGACCTGGTTGCCGGCGTCGTTGACATAGAACTCGCGGTAGACGTCATACCCCGCGCGATCCAGCACGGAGGCGAGCGCATCGCCCAGCACGCCGCCGCGCGCGTTGCCTATCGTCATGGGCCCGGTGGGGTTGGCGGAGACGAACTCGACCATGACGCGCTCGCCGTGGCCCGCGTCGGAGCGGCCGTAGCCCTCGCCCTCGGAGATTATGTTGTTCAAAACGGCGGCGTACCACGCCGGGGCGAGGCGGAAGTTGAGAAATCCGGGGCCCGCTATCTCGCAGGCCGAGAAATAGCTCCCCTCGAGCTCGAGGCAGGCGAGCAGCTCCTCCGCGACACGCCTCGGGGCCATGTGCATGGACTTGGCCGCGGCCATCGCGTGGTTCGCGGCATAGTCGCCGTTTCTGGTGTCCTTTGGTATCTCGACGCTGCCGCGCAGCCCGCCCTCGGGCAGGCGGCCGCCGGCAACAGCGCGGCCGTATGCCGCCTGGAGCAGGGAGTCGGCCTGGGATTTTGCCATTTCGATCAGATTAGCCATTTTCGCATCTTTCCTTCTGTTCTCTTATCGTTATCAAAAACCGGTTGGTGCTGATCTTGTTGTTTTCAATGTCGGTCGCATACTCGATCTCGAGCATGCCGCCGTGTTCCCCGAGCTCGGAGCGGATGAGCTTGGTCTCTATGCCCATCGTGGCGCTGCCGTAGGGCGTCTCGTAGAGGAAGCGGTGGTGCGCGCCCTCCTCGAACACCATGCGGCTGTTCACCGTGCCCGTGCGGTTCATGGTCACGGCGCCGCCGCGGATGAGGAATGTGGTCTTGGTGCCCTCAAGGCCGGTGAGCGGGCTCTCCATATATGTGAACGCCGCGCCCTTGCGCCCGAAAGCATACTCCCCGTCGGTCATGAACTCGGCGGATTCGCGCTCGCCGTCGGGATATGTCTGCGACCCGTCTATGGTGATGAGAACGTCTTTCATCTCTATATGCCCTCTATATCGTACGGCTCGACGGACACGACGGGGCCGCTCGGCGCCCGGCCGAGAAGTTTTTCCGCCGTGCTGACGAAAACCCCTGCGTCGCCGCTGGTGTAATATTCGCGCCGCCCGCTGCCGGAGGCGCCGGGTATGGCCGCGGCCAGGGCACGGGCGGCCTCGCCCGAGGAGCTCACAAGCTCGGCCCTGCCCTCGAGATATTCGTTTATCGCCCCGGCGATTATCGGATAGTGGGTGCACCCGAGCACGACCACGTCGGCCCCCGCGGCCTTTATGCCGGAGAGATAGCGCTCGATGGCGGAGCGCAGGCGTGCATCGTCCCAGGAGCACACGCCGCTCTCTATGAGCGGGACAAAGTCGGGGCAGGCGGAGCTGACTATCTCCGCGCCGGGCAGTAGTTCGCTGATGAGACGCTGGTTGTAGCCGCTGGCTATGCAGGCCTCCGTGGCGATAAAGCCGATGACGCCGTTTTTGGTGAGCCCGGCGGCCCTGACGGCGGCGGGCCTCGCCACGCCGAACAGCGGCGTCGCGGTCTCGGCCGCCAGCGTGTCCAGCACGGTCGACGTGACGGTGCCGCAGGCGGCAAGGATGATCCCGGCGCCGCGCTCCTCGAGGAAGGCGATGTTCCGGCGCGCCATGTACATGAGCTGGCTGCGGCTGCGGCCGCCGTAGGGAATATGGCCGGTGTCGCCGAAATAGACTATGTCGGCGTCCGGCAAAAGGCGCTCGAGCTCCTGCACGGCGGTGAGCCCGCCCATGCCGGAGTCGAAAACACCGATGGTTTTTTTAAGCATATACTACCTCCGCCGCCGATGCGCTTAAAACGGCGCACAGGCAGACATTATATAAATAATACGACAAAACGCTGTTTATTACAAGAGCAAAAATTGTGTAGAAATAATTTGTGCGGTTTGATATAATTACTGCAAAGACGGGCGCGTTGTGACCACGCGGCTGTCTTTGGGATATAATATATCATATCAGTGCTCTGTGAAAGGAGGCCGCTGTTATGCAGATCGAACTCAGCAAGAAAGAATTCCGTCTGCTCCTGGACATGGTGTATATAGGCAACTGGGTGCTCAACTCCGCCCGCGGGGACGACAGGATAGAGGAATACGACGCGATGGAGGAGAAAATTTTCTCATACTGCGCGCCGGCCGGCATGAAGAGCCTCATAGAGCTCTGGCGCGGCCACATCTATCCCTCGCGCGAGTATGAGGACGGAGGGATACACGAGGCCGTTGCCGACTATGAGGACGCGGTGTTTTTCGATATACTGGCCGAGGAGCTCGCCCGCCGGGACATGGACAGCGAGCATGTCAGCCCAGACGACATCCAGGAACTCCAGCACCGTATGGAGGAGTATATAACCGAGTTTGAGCGCAACGGTGTGGACAACATCTCGCTCGACATATGACTATGATGGAGACGGCAGTATTCAGAACACCGCTCGGAAACATGCGCCTTGTGATGAGAGATGGCGCCGTGACCGGGCTGTGTTTTACGGACGAAGCGGAAAACGGCGAGATTAACGAGGGCGTGAGGCAGGTCCTGGAGTATTTTGCCCGCGAGCGCAGGGACTTTGACCTGCCGCTCGAGCCCGAGGGAACGCCGTTTCAGAAAAAAGTGTGGCGCGCGCTCATGGATATACCTTACGGCGAGACACGCACCTACGGGGAGATCGCCCGCACCATAGGCTCGCCGGGTGCGGCCAGGGCCGTCGGCGGAGCGAACAACAAAAACCCCATAGCTGTCATCATCCCGTGCCACCGGGTGGTGGGCAGCGGCGGCGCCCTCACGGGCTACGCCGGCGGGATAGACAAAAAGCAAAAGCTGCTCGAACTCGAACGCGGCTGAAAACCTGATATCCACCGGCTCATAAAGGGCGGATGGAGACGACAGCGTCGTCTCCATCCGCCTTTTTTCGCGCCCGGGGCCGGAGAAATTTACATTTCGTTCAGAAAAATGGAACGCAGACGGAACAGCGCGGGAGCAGTTCTGGAACAGCCCGCGGCTATAATAAGGCCAAACGGCAGGCAAACTGCCTGAAAATTTTTGGGAGGCAATTCTTATGTATTTTGACGCTATTGCAAAGATCGTCGCCGAGCGTACCGGCTGCGACATAAACGACATCAAGCCCGAGAGCAAGTTCTCCGACCTCGGCATCGACTCCCTCGACACCGTCGAGCTGCTGATGAGCCTCGAGGACGAGACCGGCATGGAGATAGAGCTCGACCGCAAGGTCGAGACCATCGACGACCTGGATAAGTTCATCCAGAGCAAAAAGGCCGAGGCATGATCAAGTCTGCGATCTGCGATATGCTGGGTATCCGCTACCCGGTATTTCAGGGCGGCATGGCCTGGATCGCCGACGGCAGGCTGGCCGCCGCCGTGTCGAACGGCGGCGGCCTCGGCATAATCGCGGCCGGCAACGCGCCCGCCGATTATGTGCGGGACCAGATAGAAGTCGCCCGCGCGCTCACCGACGAGCCCATAGGGCTCAACATCATGCTCATGAGCCCCTATGCCGATGAGATCGCACGCCTTGCGGCCGAGGAGCGCGTCGACGTCGTGACGACGGGCGCGGGCAATCCGGGCAAATACATGAAAGACTGGCTCGCTGCCGGGATAAAAGTCATCCCCGTGGTGGCCTCGGTCGCCATGGCGAAGATGATGACGCGTCTCGGCGCCAGCGCGCTCATAGCCGAGGGCGGCGAGAGCGGCGGGCACGTCGGCGAGCTGACGACGATGGTGCTCGTGCCGCAGGTATGCGACGCGACGGACCTGCCCGTCATCGCGGCGGGCGGCATAGCCGACGGGCGCGGAGTTGCTGCGGCCTTCATGCTCGGCGCCTGCGGCGTACAGATGGGCACGCGATTCCTCAGCGCGTGTGAGTGCGGCATACACCCGGAATATAAAGAAAAAATACTCAAGGCGACGGACCTGTGCACCATGGTCACGGGCAAGCGGCTCGGCCACCCCGTGAGGAGCCTGCGCACCAAGTTCTCGCGCGACTACTCAAAGGCTGAATACGGCGGCATGCCGGACGATGAGCTCGAAGCGTTCGCAGCCGGCGCCCTGCGCCGCGCGGTGCAGGAGGGAGACGGCGAAAAGGGCTGTTTCCTCTCCGGACAGGCGGCCGGAATGGTCACGCGCGAACAGCCCGCCGCTGAGATAATAAAGGAAGTAATGGAGGGGGCCGAACCCCTCCTGATGAGGTCGTTTCAATGGGTAAGATAGCATTTGTTTTCGCCGGGCAGGGCGATCAGCACCCCGGCATGGGCAAGGAACTCGCCGAGCGGTACCCCGCGGCGGCGCGCATATTCGAGATGTGCGACAGGCTGAGGCCCGGCACATCGCAGCAGTGCTTTTCAGGCACGGAAGACGAGCTCAAGGACACGCGCAACACCCAGCCCTGCCTCTTCGCGATGGAGATGGCGGCGGCAGCCGTGCTGATGGACGCGGGCGTCGAGCCGAGCGCCGTGGCGGGCATATCGCTCGGCGAGGTCGTGGCGGCGGCGGCCGGCGGAACATTCGAGCTCGAGGACGGGTTCCGCCTCGTGTGTCTGCGCGGCGAGCTCATGCAGCGCGAGGCCGACAAGTTCGACACCACGATGGCGGCTGTTGTGAAGCTCGCGCCCGAGCGCGTGGAAGAGCTCTGCGCGCAGTTCGAGGGCGTGTATCCCGTCAACTACAACTGCCCCGGGCAGATAACCGTCTCCGGACTCGCCGCGCAGATGCCGGCGTTCTCGGCGGCCGTGAAGGAGGCCGGCGGCAGGGCGATCCCGCTCAAGGTGAGGGCGGCGTTCCACTCGCCGTTTATGAAAGGCGCGGCGCCCGAGTTCCGCGAGGCCGTGCTCAGAGCCAGAAGCGGGCCGCAGAGCGCCGTGCTCTACTCCAACATGACCGGCGAGCCTTACACCGGCGACGTGGCCGGGCTGCTCTCCGAGCAGATCTACCACCCCGTGCTGTGGGAGAAGATCATACGGAACATGATGGCCGCCGGGATAGACACTTTCATCGAGATGGGCCCCGGCAGGACCGTCACGAACATAATCAAGAAAATAGACCCCTCGGCCAACGCCGTGACCTATGCCGAGTATCTCGGAGAGGTGGGCGCATGCTGAAGGGGCAGACTGCAATAGTCACGGGCGGCTCGCGCGGCATAGGGCGGGCGGCCGCTCTGAAGCTCGCGTCGCTCGGCGTGAACGTCGCCGTGGTCTATGCGGCGAACGCCGCTGCGGCCGGGGAGGTCTGCGCCGAGTGTTCGGAGCACGGCGTGACGGCGAGGGCATATCAGTGCGACGTCGCGTCGTTTTCCGCGGTGAAGGAGACCGTCGCGCGGATAAAGGCCGATTTCGGCACCGTGCACATCCTCGTGAACAACGCCGGGATCACCAGGGACGGCCTGCTCGCCATGATGGGCGAGGCCGACTACGACGCCGTGCTCGACACGAACCTCAAGGGGGCGTTCAACATGCTGCGCCACTGTGCCGGCATGTTCATCCGCAACCGCGGCGGCTGCGTGATCAACGTCAGCTCTGTGGCCGGGCTCATGGGCAACGCCGGCCAGTGCAACTATTCGGCGTCCAAGGCGGGGCTCATCGGGCTCACAAAGTCGGCCGCGCGCGAGCTCGCGCCCAAGGGCGTGCGCTGCAATGCCGTGGCGCCGGGATTCATCGCCACCGATATGACGGGCGCCCAGGGGAGCAATCCCCTCGTCGCCGGGATCCCCCTCGGGCGCATGGGCAGCCCGGAGGACGTGGCCGAGGCCATAGCCTACCTGGCGGACGCACAGTACGTCACCGGCGCCGTCCTCAGAGTGGACGGCGGACTTGCAATGTAAGTAAGAGGAGGCAGACACATGAACGAAAACAGACGCGTGGTCGTGACCGGGCTCGGAGCCGTCACGCCGCTGGGCAACTCCGCCGCCGAGACGTGGGAAGCCATGAAAAACGGCAGGAACGGCATAGCCCCGATCACGCTTTTTGATACTGAAAATTTCAAGGCCAAGCTCGCGGGAGAGGTCAAGGGCTTCGACCCCAAGGACTACCTCGAGGTCAACGAGATCCTGCGCACCGACAGATACGAGCAGCTCGCCGTCGCGGCCGCGGCGCAGGCTGTTGCGGAGAGCGGGGTGAAAGGCACCGTCGAGCCCGAGCGCTTCTCCGTCATCTTCGGCACCGGCATAGGCGGCATAAGCACCTTTGAGACCGAGCACAGAAAACTGATCGAAAAGGGACCGAGGCGCGTGTCGCCGCTCTTCATCCCCATGATGATCGGCAACATGGCCTCCGGCATGATAGCCATCAGGCACGACTGCCGCGGCACCGTTATGCCTGCGGTGACGGCGTGCGCCTCCGGCTCCGACGCCATAGGCGAGGCCATGCGCCTCATACGCCACGGCTATGCCGACGCCGTGATCACCGGCGGGGCCGAGGCCGCCGTGACCGCCTCAGCCGTCGCGGGCTTTGTGAACATGAAAGCCCTCTCCACCGCCGAGGACCCGGACCGCGCGTCCCTGCCGTTCAACAAGAACAGGGGCGGCTTCGTCATCGGCGAGGGCGCCGTCGCGCTCATCCTCGAGGAGTATGAGCACGCGGCGGCGCGCGGCGCGAAGATCTACGGCGAGGTCTGCGGCTATGGCTCCACCTGCGACGCGTACCACATCACGGCTCCGCACCCCGAGGCGCGCGGCGGCGCCAAAGCCATGTCCGACGCGATGAGCGAGGCCGGCTACACGCCTGACGACGTCGTATATGTAAACGCACACGGCACCGGCACCCCGATGAACGACGTGCTCGAGACCATGGCCATCAAGAAGGCGCTCGGCGAGGAGGCTGCGTACAGGGCGTATGTGAGCTCCACCAAGTCGATGACCGGACACATGCTCGGCGCGGCCGGCGCGGTCGAGGCTCTGGCGAGCCTGCTCGCGCTGGACGAGGGCGTCATCCCGCCGACCATCAACCTCGACGAGCAGGACGAGAAGTGCGACCTCAACTGCGTGCCGAACACGGCGGTGCGGGCGGATATAACGCTTGCACTCTCGAACTCCCTCGGCTTCGGCGGCCACAACGCCTGCCTGGCGTTCAGAAAGGTCTGAGGCCCGTGGACGCAGCTGAGATCCGCGAATATGCCGGGCTGATGCGCGAGCTCGGGCTCACGGCGCTGGAGATAAGCCGGGACGGACATTCGCTCAGGCTCGAGCGCGGGGCCGGCACGGCGGCAGCCGCGGCCCCGGACAGCCGGGCGGGCGAGAGCGCGGCCGTGCGCTCGCCGATGGTCGGCGTGTTCTACGCGGCCCCGGCCGAGAACGCGGCTCCTTTTGCCGCCGTGGGCGACACGGTCGAAAAAGGGCAGACGCTCTGCCTGATCGAGGCCATGAAGCTGATGAACGAGATAAAGGCCGAGTTTTCCGGAGTCGTCACCGAGGTCTGCGCCGCGAACGGCCAGACCGTCGACTACGGCGCCGAGCTGTTCCGCATAAGGAGGTCGTGAGCATGGACAGGGAAGAGATAATGCGCATACTGCCGCACAGGGACGACATGCTCCTGCTCGACGACATAGCGGAGTCGGGCGGCGAGGCAGTCGGGCACTACACTGTCCGCGGCGATGAGTTTTTCCTGCGCGGGCATTTCCCGCAAAACCCCATAGTCCCCGGTGTGATACTCTGCGAGATACTGGCGCAGTCGGCCTGCGTGCTCATGCGGGATGTCATGGACGAGGGGAAAATACCCATGTACACCGGGCTCGACAAGGTGCGCTTCCGCTCGCCTGTGCGCCCGGGCGACACGGTCGAGACCCGCTGCCGCATCAGGCGCGCCAAGCCGCCGTTTTACTTTGCCTCCGGTGAGGTGACGGTGGACGGGCGCCTGTGCGTCACGGCGGAGTTCTCGTTTGCCGTGACGGCGGGAGACTAGACCCATGTTCTCGAAAATACTGATAGCCAACCGCGGCGAGATCGCCGTGCGCCTCATACGGGCATGCAAGGAGATGGGCATAGCCGCGGTGGCCGTCTACTCCGAGGCCGACCGCGACGCCCTTCACGTCGCCCTCGCCGACGAGAGCTACTGCATAGGCCCCGCCAGGGCGTCGGACAGCTATCTCAACGGCGAGCGCATTATAAGCGCCGCGCTCATCTCCGGCGCACAGGCCGTGCACCCCGGCTGCGGCTTTCTGGCCGAGAACGCCGGCTTTGCCCGCATGTGCGGGAAAAACGGGCTGGTGTTCATAGGGCCCGACCCCGACAGCATGGAGCGCCTCGGCGACAAGGCTGAGCTCAAAAAGCTCGCCGCCGCAGCGGGGCTTCGCGTCATCCCCGGCACGGAGGCTGTCGCATCGGCGGCCGAGGCGGCGCGCGAGGCGGAGAAGATAGGCTACCCGGTCATGCTGAAGGCCTGCGCCGGGGGCGGCGGGCGCGGCATAAGGCTCGTGCGCTCGGGCGATGAGCTCGAGACGGCTTACGCCCAGGCCTCGGCCGAGGCGGAGGCCGCCTTCGGCGACGGGCGCATGTATATCGAGAAGTACATCTACCCGGCGCGCCACGTCGAGTTCCAGATACTCGCGGACGAGTCCGGGAGGGCCGTGTGCCTCGGCGAGCGCGACTGCTCCGTGCAGAGGCACAACCAGAAACTCATAGAGGAGAGCCCGTCTCCTGCCGTGAGCGGGAGGCAGAGAGCGCAGATGGCGCAAAAAGCCGCCGCTGCGGCCGCCGCGATGGGCTATGTCGGGGCGGGGACGCTCGAGTTCCTGCTCGACGCGGACGGGAATTTCTGGTTCATGGAGATGAACGTGCGCCTGCAGGTCGAGCACTGCGTGACCGAGATGCTCACGGGCATAGACATAGTGAAATGGCAGATACGCCTCGCCGCGGGCATACCGCTGGGATTTGACCAGGATGGGATAAGGTTCGGCGGCGCGGCGGTCGAGTGCCGCATAAACGCGCGCAGCTGCGGCTCGGTGGGGCTTCTGCACGTCCCCGGCGGGCCGGAGGTGCGCTTTGACACATGGCTCACGCCGGGCGCCGGGGTCTCGCCTTATTACGACTCGCTGCTCGGCAAGGTGGTGGTCCACGCCGCAACGCGCGAGGAGGCGCTGCGCAAAATGCGCGCGGCGCTGTGCGAGCTTGTGATCGACGGGGTGCGCACCAACTTAGACGAGCAGATGCAGATCCTGGACGACGAACGGTTCATCTCCGGGGCCTACGATCTGACATTTATGGGTAACGGGTGAACATATGGCGCTTATCAAATTTTTAAAGCCGAAAAACAGGCTGGAGGAGGGCGGACGCAGCTCCGCGCCCGTCCAGGGAGATGAGGGCGAGCCGGAGAAGAAGTGCCCGAACTGCCGCAGGAGCGTGCCCGTGAGCCGGCTGTGGGCGGACGGGATGGTCTGCTCCTGCGGCTATCACTTCAGGATGAAAGCGCGCCAGCGCATCGGCCTCACGGCCGACCGCGGCAGCTTTCACGAGCTGTTTGCCGGAGTGCGCGCGGGCGACCCGCTGAGTTTTCCGGGCTACGAGGCCAAGGCCGAGATGGCCCGCCTTGCGAGCGGGGAGGACGAGTCGGTCGTGTGCGGCACGGCGGAGATAGGCTCGCAGAAGTGCTGCCTGTTCGTCATGGAGCCGTATTTCATGATGGGCAGCATGGGCAGCGCGGCCGGGCGCAAGATAGCCTCGCTGTTTGAATACGCGGTGCGGCGGCGCATGCCGGTCGTGGGCTTCGCCGTGTCGGGCGGGGCGAGGATGCAGGAGGGGCTGCTGTCGCTCATGCAGATGGCCGCCGTCAGCGCCGCCGTCAAACGCCACAGCGACGCGGGGCTTTTGTACATCGCCGTGCTCACCGACCCGACCACCGGCGGCGTCACCGCGAGCTTTGCGATGGAGGCCGACATCACTCTCGCCGAGCCCGGGGCCTCGATAGGCTTTGCCGGAGCGCGCGTTGTCGAGCAGACGACGAAAAAGGCGCTGCCCAAGGGCTTCCAGAGAGCGGAGTCCGTGCTGGAGCACGGCTTCGTCGACGCGATAGTCAGCCGCGGCGAACAGAGGGACGTACTCGCGCGGCTGCTCAGACTCCACGGCGGGAGGGATGCTGTATGAAAGGCGGCGCATACGAGCGCGTGAAAAAAGCGCGCGCCGGTTCGCGCCCGACGGGGCTCGACTATATAAGCAACATATTCGACGGCTTCCTGGAGCTGCACGGCGATCGCTGTTTCGGCGACGACGGGGCCGTAGTCGGCGGCATAGCCGAGATCGATGGCGTGCCGGTGACGGTGATCGCCACGGAGAAGGGACATTCCGCCCGCGAGCGGGCAGCGCGCTGCTTCGGCGCTCCCCACCCCGAGGGCTACCGCAAGGCGCTGCGCCTCATGAAGCAGGCAGAAAAGTTCGGCCGGCCGGTGATATGCTTCGTCGACACCTCGGGCGCATACTGCGGCGTCGAGGCCGAGGAGCGCGGCCAGGGGCGGGCGATAGCCGAGAACCTCATGGAGATGTCAACCCTGTGCGTGCCCGTCATATCCGTCATCACGGGCGAGGGCGGCAGCGGCGGCGCGCTCGCGCTCGCGGCCGGAGACAGGGTGTGGATGCTCAGCGGAGCGGTATACTCGGTCATCTCGCCGGAGGGCTGCGCGAGCATACTGTGGAAGGACCAGGCAAAGGCCGCGGATGCGGCCGAGAGCCTGCGCCTTACCGCGGAGGACGCGGCGGCGCTCGGAATCGTCGAGCGCATACTGCCGGAGGACGGCATTGGCAAAACAGAGTTCTATGGCCGCATACGCGAGCTGCTGTCGGAGGAGATAAGGCTGTTGTCAAACGAGCCGGACCTGCTCGGGCAGCGGTATGAGCGCTTCAGGCGCATAGCCGCGGCGGCGATCAAGGAGAAATCATGAGCGTATATCAGAAATACTGCCATGAGCTGACCGACGAAAACGGCCGGCTCATAAAATTCACTCTCGATTATCCGGAAAACTTCAATTTCGGCTATGACGTCGTCGACCTCACGGCCGAGCTCGAGCCGGATAAGAGGGCAATGGTGTGGTGCGGCACGGAAGGCGATGTGCTCGAGTTCACGTTCTCCGACGTGAGCGAGATGAGCAGCCGCATGGCGAACGTGTTCAGAGCTGGCGGCATAGGCCGCGGCGACCGCGTGATGCTCATACTCAGGCGGCACTATGAATACTGGTTCGCGGCCGTGGCGCTGCACAAGCTCGGGGCCGTGATGATACCCGCGACACATATGCTCACAGTCGACGACCTCGTCTACCGTTTTGAGACGGCCAAGGTCGACGCCGTCGTATGCACTCCGCTCGGCGGAGTGCCGGAGCGGGTGAGAGAGGCGGCCGGGCGCACCGGACGCGGGATGAAGCTCTGGTGCGTGCAGGGCGGAGCCGAGGGCTTTGAGGACCTCACCGCCGCGGCGGAGAGCGCCTGCAGCGTGTTCGAGCGCGTCGAGACCCGCGCCGATGAGCCGATGATGCTCTATTTCACGTCGGGCACCACGGGCTATCCCAAGGGCGTCATCCACAGCCACACATATCCGCTCGCGCACATAGTCACGGCGAAATACTGGCAGCAGGCCGAGGAGAACGGCCTGCATTTTGCCGTGGCGGAGACCGGCTGGGCCAAGGCCTCCTGGGGCAAGATATACGGCCAGTGGCTCGTCGGCTGCGCCGTCATGGTGTATGACTTCGACAATTTCGACCCCAAGCAGCTCCCGCGCATCATCAACCGCTGCGGCGTGACGTCTTTCTGCGCTCCGCCCACGGTCTACCGCTATCTCGTGCGCAAGGGCATACCCGACATGCCGACGCTCAGGCATGCCTCGACGGCTGGCGAGACGCTCGCGCCGGAGGTGTTCCGCCGCTTCACCGAGCGCACGGGCATAACGCTCCGCGAGGGCTACGGCCAGACGGAGACGACCCTGCTCGCGGCAAACTTTTCCTACGGCGAGGCCGTGGCCGGCTCCATGGGCACGCCGTCGCCGCAATATAATGTCGAGCTGCGCGGCAGGGACGGCAGGCCCGTTCCCCCGGGCGAGGCCGGCGAGGTGGTCGTCGTGCCGGAAAACGGCAGTAGGCCGGCCGGCATATTCATGGCCTACCTGGACGCACCGGAACAGTACAGCCGCGTGTGGCGCGGCGGGGTCTACCACACCGGGGACGCCGCATACATGGATGAAAACGGCCGGTTCTGGTTCTGCGGCCGCTTCGACGACATAATCAAGACCGGCGGCTTCCGTGTCGGGCCGGGTGAGATCGAAAATGTGCTCATGGAGCACCCGGCGGTCGAGGCGTGCAGCGTCGTCGGCGTGCCGGATAAGCTGCGCGGACAGGCGATAAAGGCATTTGTCCTGCCGGAGAGCGGCTGCGCGCCGGGCCCCGCGCTCGAGCACGAGATAAGGGAGTTCTGCAACAGGCGCCTCGCCGAATATAAATGGGTGCGGCTCATCGAGTTTGTCGACGTCATGCCGCGCACCATAAGCGGCAAGATACGCAAAAACGTCCTGCGCTCGCGGACTTGAGACGGAGGACGGCATGATAACCGGCATAGGCTGCGATATCGCCGAGATCAGGCGCTTTGAGCGGCTCATATCGTCGCGCCGCTTCCTCGGGCGGGTGTTCACCCCGCAGGAGGCGGCGCGCGCCGCCGTTTCCGCCGAGACGGCGGCGGGGCTCTGGGCGGCGAAGGAGGCTGTGAGCAAGGCGATGGGCACGGGCTTTTCAGGCTTCGGCGCCCGGGACATCGAGATCCTGCGCACAGAGAGCGGCGCCCCCCGGGCGGAGCTTCACGGCGGCGCGCTGGACGCCGCGCGGTCGCTCGGGATCGGGCGCATATTCGTGAGCATAACTCACGACGGCGGCTCGGCCATGGCTTTTGCCGTTGCCGAGCGGGCGGAGGAATTGTCAAAATGGCAAAATTCTGCTATTATTGATTGAGCCGGCGAAAAGCCGGCGAAGAACCCTGCACTCAAAGGAGCTTCCATGAACAACATTCCATGCGATATGGCGGAAGTGCTCGCCGGACAGATAAGCGGCTTCCACCAGTATATACTCAGCGGCGGAGCGCCGCGCATGAGCTATGTCAGCCGCAATCTCTGCTGCATGCTGGGCGCGGAGGAGGACGAACTGCTCGGCGGAGGCTATGAGGCCATGGTGCACCCGGCCGACAGAGAGGCCTATTCCGCAATGCTCAGGCTTGCCGCCGGAGAGGAGCGGACTGCCGCCGGGGAATACCGGCTCGTGAAAAAAGACGGCTCCGTGATGCATGTGAGAGACACGGTGACGTCTAGGCTCACGGACGGCGTGATGGTCATGAGCTCCGTGCTGGCCGATATCACCGGCATAAGAAAAGAAATTGACGATCTGCACTTTCTGAGCGAGACCATACCGTGCGGATTTTTGAAATACACCTGCGAAAAACAGCCGAGGATAACCTACATAAACGCCAGAATGGCCGAGATGCTCCGCCTGCCCGCGGCGCACGGCGGGGAGGACGGGGAGCTTGAATATTTCCTCGACAACGTCTACCTCATGATACCGGCGGAGGAGAGGCGGCGGTTTGCCCGCTATCTCGACAGAGTCTACGCGGCGGGCACGCCGGTGGCGGGCGAGATGTCGCTCCTGCGCTGCGACGGGACGCGCGTGCATGTGTTCGGCTGGGTGACGAAGAGCGTGAACGAGCTGGGCGAGGCCGAATTCCAGAGCGTGTGCATGGATGTCACCGAGCGGCACATGGCACGGCGCGCGGCCGAGACCGAGCGCTACATCAAGGCGCTCGCCGAGGTCTATGACAAGATATTCGAGATAAACCTCTCGGCAGGCACGGTGAAATGCCTGCACTGCGGCGACTCGGCCACATTCAAGTGTGTTGAAAACATGGCCGTGCGTCTTGAGGACGCCAAGGAGCGGTGGATAATGGACTCGGTCGTCGAGGACGACTGCGGCAGGGTGCGCGAATTTTTCGACGACTTCTGCGGCGGAAAGTCGGAATCCGCCTCGCGCCCGCCGCAGATAACCTATATGGCGCGCTCGGGCGACGGCAAGGTGCGCCGGTACGGCGGCATCTTCATCAGAGGCGGCGGAGGGCTCGACTTCTACTGCTGCCGCAGGATGCACGACCCGGCCGAGACCGAGGTGCTCCGCCACGAGAACGACAGGCTCAAGGAAAACATGAAAAAGCTCGTCATGCGCTTTACAGACGGCATCGCGGCGTTCGAGATATCGTCTGGCGGAATGGTCACGCCGCTGTATGCGAGCGACAATGTGTGCGCGTTTTTCGGGTTTTCCAGGGACGAGTGGTTCTCGCTGATGGCAAAGGCCACTCCGCTGGAGAACTTTGTGGCCTACAGCGAGGCGGAATATGAGGACTTTGAGGAGCTGCTGCGCAACGGCGAGGCCGAATTCACATACTTCGATTACTCCAGCGGCATAGAGCGGCGCATAAGGGCCGTGTGCTCGCGGCGCGAGCCGGAGGACGACGCGCCGCTGTACGTCATGCTCTACTACGCCGGACCAGACCGCGGCGCGGAGGAGGGGCTGCCGGAGCCGCGCTCGGTCACCATACGCACGTTCGGGTATTTCGACGTGTTCGTCGGCGACAGGCCGATAGCTTTCCGCAACAAGAAGTCGAAAGAGCTTTTTGCCCTGCTCGTCGACAGGCGCGGCGGCTACGTCACGTCGGAGGAGGCCATAGGCTTCCTCTGGGAGGACGAGCCGGTGAGCACGGTCACCCTCTCGCGCTACCGCAAGGTCGCGCTGCGCCTGAAGAACACCCTCGAGGAGTACGGCATTGCCGACGTGGTCGAGTCGGTCGACGGAAAGCGCCGCATAGTCGCGGAGAAGGTCAGGTGCGACCTGTACGACTATCTCAGCGGGAAAGATGAGTTCGCGCAGCTGTTCAAGGGCAGCTATCTCACGAATTACAGCTGGGCCGAGACGACGCTCGGCGAGCTCACGGAGAGCCGCATGAAAAAAAGCTGAAGCCTGATGGCTTCAGCTTTTTTCTTTTGTTTTATTTCTTCAGGAAGCCGAACAGGCGGCTCCAGAAGCCCTCATGCTTTTCGGGCTTTGCCTCTGAGGCGGGGCTTCCTTTCGGCGCGGGGACGAACTGGTCGAGCGGGAGCGGGTGCTCCATGAAGTAGTCCTGGCTGGAAAACGGCGGCTCGCCGCTCTTGCGCTTGTAGGTGCCGTCGGCGAGGAGCGAACTCGCCTTGACGTTGTCGGCGAGGTGCTTCTCAAGTATCCAAAGCAGGCATTTGCGCAGCTCGGGCGAGTAGATCGGGCAGGCGACCTCGACCCGGCGCACGAGGTTGCGCGTCATCAGGTCGGCAGAGGAGATAAAGAGCTTGGCGTCGTCGCCGCGGCCGAAGCAGTATATCCTCGCGTGCTCGAGATAGCGGCCGACTATGCTCGTGACGTGTATGTTCTCGGTCTTGCCGGGGATGCCGGGGCGCATGCAGCATATGCCGCGCAGGATGAGCTGCACCTCGACTCCGGCGCGCGAACACTCGGACAGCTTGTCGATGACCTCGCGCTCGGTCATGGAGTTGGCCTTTATGCAGATGTAGCCGTTCTGGCCGAGGGCGATCTGTTCGTCCATCAGCTCGAGCAGGCGGCGCTTTATGCCCTCGGGCGAGACGAGCAGCGTGGAGTACTCGCCGCGCAGGTTGGACACGAGCATGTTCTGGAAAAACGCCGTGGCGTCCTCGCCTATCTCGCGGCGGGCGGTCATGTATGTGAGGTCGGTGTACATCTTGTTGGTCTTCTCGTTGTAGTTGCCTGTGCCGACCTGTGTGATATAGCTCAGCGCGTCGCCGTGGCGCATGGTGATGAGGCAGAGCTTGGAGTGGCACTTGAAGTCCTCGATGCCGTAGATGACGCGGCAGCCGGAATCCTCCAGCAGGCGCGACCAGGAGATGTTGTTGGCCTCGTCGAAGCGGGCGCGCAGCTCCATCAGCGCCGTGACCTCCTTGCCGTTTTCGGCGGCGCGGCAGAGTATGTGCGCTATCTTGGAGGATGAGGCGAGACGGTAGATGGTTATGCGTATGGACACGACGTCGGGGTCCTCTGCCGCCTCGCTCAGCAGGCGGAGGAAGGGGTCGACGCTGTCGTAAGGGAAGAACAGCAGCCTGTCGCGCGCCTTTATCTGCTCTATCATGCTGCCCTTGGGGTCTATGCTGGCCGGGTGGCGGGGGTTATAGGGCACGAAGGACATGGGCGCCGACACTTCATCCGGCAGGGCGGACACCAGAGGATAGACATATTTTAGGCAGAGCGGGGCGTGGCAGGTGTAGACCTGGTGGTTTTCGACCTTTATGCGCGAGCACAGCAGGCGCACGAACTCCTGCGACGGGTCGCCCTCGAGCTCGAGACGCATTATGCCGAGCTGAGAGCGCTTTTTGAGCAGTTTCGACACCTTGGTGCGGTAGTCGTCGTCTATGTCGTCGAACTTGTCGTCGTCGAAGCTTATGTCGGCGTTGCGCGTGACGCAGAGCACGCAGCTCTCCGACGGCTTGAACGACCCGTAGAGCGAGTCGGCCCGCGAGAGCAGCAGGGTCTCGAGCCTGATATAGCGGCAGGGGTCCTCCGGCATCTGTATAAAGCGCGGCAGCACATCCGGCAGGGGGATGAGGCCGAGCGGGGCGCGCTCGCGCTTGCCGTGCAGGTTGGAGGCGATATAGAGCTGCTTGTTGATGAGATGGGGGAACGGGTGCCGCT
This sequence comes from Candidatus Heteroscillospira lomanii, assembly GCA_904419385.1. Lineage (GTDB taxonomy): Bacteria > Bacillota > Clostridia > Oscillospirales > Oscillospiraceae > Heteroscillospira > Heteroscillospira lomanii. The sequence continues at coordinate 7,615 of CAJFRI010000013.1, read as the reverse complement.
CGTCGACTATCTGCGGCGAGAGCACCGGCAGGACTTTTGCCTTGTAATACTGGTTGACGTACTTTTTTTCGTGCGGCTCGAGCTCGGATATCTGAAGGTCGCGCACGCCCTTCTCCGCGAGCTCCGCCATGACCTGGGCATATATCGTGTCGCGCCTGGCGACGAGCCCCGGTATCTCGGCGTAGATCCGCTCGAGCTGTCCCATGGGTGTGAGCCCTGACTTGTTGTCTATTGTTTTGGGCGACATGACCGACATGTCGAAAAGGCTTCCGACACGGACCATGAAGAATTCGTCGAGGTTGCTGGTGAATATGGAGACGAATTTGAGCCGCTCGAGCAGGGGAACCGACCTGTCCTCGGCCTCCTCGAGCACGCGGAGATCAAATTTGAGCCAACTCAGCTCTCGGTTTTGCGTGTAGCTAGTATCTCTGATCTTTTCCGGCTGCACAGATATCCCTCCCTGACTCCATATGTGCTGACTATCATTCTTTTCGCGGAGAATTTTCCGGCTATGCCGCGGAGTATCGCAAGGCCCGGCACTATTGTGTGCACTCGCTCGGGCTCGGTCTTGAGGATGAGGTCTATGGCGGCCCTGTCGTTTTTGATGAGCGTCTGCCACAGCTGTTCGACGGCGGACATCTCGATCTCGACACAGCCCGGCGGCAGGTCGAACAGCCGCCTTGCGAGCTTGAGCGTGGCGCGCGCGGTTCCGCCGACGGCGGCGATGGTGTCATAGCTCTTGCCGTTGGGCACGGCGGCGAGCTCGGACTTGACTCTCGCGTCTATTTTGGCGAGGGCGCCCTTGGTCGGCAGTATGCGCTTGACGTAGTCCGAATAGAGCCTCAGCGAGCCTATGGGGATGCTGTTGGCCCCGCAGAGCTTGCCGGAGGTGAAGGTGACTATCTCGGCGCTCGCACCGCCGATATCTACGAACACGCCGCTGGACATGCCGAGCTCGCGCATGGCGCCGAGATAGCCGAACACGGCCTCGTCAAAGCCGGAGATGACGTCGATGGAAAAGCCGGTGCGCGAGCTGATCTCGCCCACGGCTTCATCGGTGTTGGAGATGTTGCGGAGCGACGCGGTCGCAAAGACGGACACGTCGTCGATCTCGAGCAGCTTGAGCGTCTCACGGAAGCGGAGAAGGCCGTCGCAGGCGCGGTCTATGCCCTCCGGTGTGAGCTTTTTTTTGACTACGAAGCCGGCAAGTCCGGCCATGATCTTTTCTCGGAACAGGGTGCGGAACGAGCCGTTCGACAACTCGTACACCGACAGGCGCATGGAGTTGGAGCCGATATCGATCAGTGCACTGTTCATTGCATTACCTTCTTTAACAAATTACATACCTAGACATATTAAACCAGTATATTGTCAATTTGTAAAGATTCAAACCAATAAAATGTTAAATATGCGGGCATACTTGTCCGGGAGGAGGATTTGCCATGACGAACAGGGAATACGGCGAGTATATTAAGCAGATATCGCCCAAGTCGCGCCACATGCAGAACATGCTGCGCGCGTTTGTCTCGGGCGGGGCGCTGTGCTGCGTCGGACAGGCGTTTTACTATGCCTTCGGCGCTCTCGGAGTTCCCGACGATATGCGCGGCACGGCCGTGAGCATAAGCATGGTGGCGCTCGGCGTGCTGCTCACGGGAATCGGGGTCTATGACCGGATGGCAAAATTTGCCGGGGCCGGCACCCTCGTGCCGATAACCGGCTTTGCGAACGCTGTGTCCGCCCCGGCGATAGAGTTCCGCAGCGAGGGGCTGACGACGGGCACCTGCGTGAAGATGTTCTCCATAGCCGGGCCCGTGATAGCCTATGGGGTGAGCGCGAGCGTGATATACGGGCTCATCCTGTGCCTGACGGCGTGAAAAACGGCCGGAGAAAGCCTCCGGCCGTTTTTCCTATTCGATGTCAAACTCCGGCGGGACGTCTATCTCGTCGGATACATATTTCCCGTTTTTCTTTCGCTGACGCACGCACTCCGTGAGCAGATATTCGATCTGCCCGTTCACGGAGCGGAAATCGTCTTCGGCCCAGGCGGCGATGGCGGCGTAGAGCTTGGGCGAAAGGCGCAGCGGGATCTGTTTTTTGGCGTCGGCCATATCAGTAGAGGCTGCCGGAGTTCACCACCGGCTGGGCATCGTGGTTGCCGCAGAGGACTACCAGCAGGTTCGACACCATGGCTGCCTTGCGCTCTTCGTCGAGCTCGACGAGGCCGCTGTCTCCGAGGCGCTCGAGCGCGAGCTCCACCATGCCGACGGCGCCGTCGACTATCATCTTGCGCGCGTCGATGACGGCGGCCGCCTGCTGCCTCTGGAGCATGACCGCGGCGATCTCGGGTGCGTAGGCGAGATAGGTTATGCGGGCCTCGAGCACCTCGAGCCCGGCGTCCTGTACGCGCTCCTGGAGCTCTGCGCGTATGCGCCCGGCGACGATCTCGCTGGAGCCGCGCAGGCTGCCCTCATCGGCCACGCCGTCGCCGGTCGTGTCGATGTTGAGCGCGACGTCATATGGGTAGATGCGCACGATGTTGCGCACGGCGCTGTCGCACTGGAGCGAGAGGTATTCCTTGTAGTTGTCGACATTGAACACGGCTTTGGCTGTGTCCGTCACGCGCCACATGACTGCCACGCCGATTTCCACGGGATTGCCGAGGCAGTCGTTGACTTTCTGCTTTGCGTTGCTGAGGGTCATGACCTTGAGCGAGATCTTTTTGCTGGACGGAAGGTTGAGCTCAACCTCACCGTTTTTCGAAGCGCGCAGGCGCGGGCCGCCGTCGACGTCGGCGCTCTGGCCGAGCTTTGTCTTGGCTGCGGGATTTATCGCGGTGCAGAAGGGGTTCACGAAATAAAAACCCTCGCCCTTGAGCGTGCCGATGTACTTTCCGAACAGGGTGAGCACCAGCGCCTCCTGCGGGGCGAGCACCTTGAGCCCGCAGAACAGCAGCCAGCCGAGCGCACACCATGTGATGCACACGGTCATTATGACGGTGAACAGCGCGCCGTCGAGCGCGACGGCCGCCCAGACTATGCCGCACACCGCGGCAATATACAGCACTATCGTCAGCAGCAGGACTGCCATGCCGGTTTTGTTGCCTTTTAGAATCTTTTCTTCCATAACTATCCCTCCGGAAGCTTTTTGATATTGAAATGATATCACTTAAATATAAATTTGTCAACAGCAGGGCGCAAAAAACCCGCCGTGAACGGCGGGCTTTTCTTATTCGGTCTTTTTGGCGCGCGGCGCGGCGATGAAGATGATTATGAGACCGAGAGCGGCGCCGATGGCGAGCCCGGTGGCGGAGCGGGCGAGCGAGAGCCACAGCGGCGCGCGGGAGTGGCAGAACGTGTTCACCACGGAGGCCATGCCGACGCATGAGAACACGGCGAAAGGCAGGGCATACCTCCGGCTGCCGCGCGAGATGAGCACGGCGGCGACAGCGAGCGACGGCCACGCGGCGAGGAACTCCTTTGTCCTCGGGCGCACGATGAGAAGATTCTCGAGCCAGTTGCGGAAGCGCTGCTCGGCGACGCCGGCGGAGAGGAATCCGTCGCCCGTGCGCAGGATGTAGAACACGGCGGCGAGCGCGAACACCGCGGCGGCGATGACGGCTGCTTTGCCGGAGCCACGGTATTCGCCGAGGAATTCGCGCGGCGAGTCGCCGCGGAACATGACTTTCACGCATATGAGCGCCGAGAGCGCCAGCGGCAGCGCCTGGCTGAGCTTCACACCGCGGAAGTTTTCGATGGCGTACATGTATTCGCGCGAACTTTGCAGCCCGCCTATCACCTGGCCGCCCCAGAGCGCGGCGGCAAAAGCGGCGAGCGCCGCCGCGATGTAGACCAGCGCGCAGCGGCCCGCAGTGCCGCGGCCGGAGCGCACAAGCAGCTCCGCGGTGAGGTACATGCCGAGGCACGGCCAGAGTATGGAGGCACAGAGAGGCATCGCCCACGGCAGCAGGAGATGTGCGCCGCAGCCGAGCACAAAACACACGAGCGCGAGCACGGCGCGGAGCTTTCGCGGTATCTCGAGGAATATGCAGAGAAACATCACGCCCGCCGCCGCTATGCCGGCGATGGAGCCGAGCACGAGCGCGAGCGGCGGCTCATACGGCGGCAGGGCCGAGAACTGCCCGAGGTGCAGCCCCTGGCGCTCTATGCGCTCGCCCACGCCGGTGAGGACGGAGACGTATTCGTCTACATCGCTCACAAGCTCGCCGGTGTCGGAGCGCGTGAACGGCGTGAGCCAGATCACGCGGATGTTGCGGTCGGTGATGGTGCGGTAGGTGAGGTTTTCTATCTCCTCGGGGCCGGAATAGCCGAGGTAGGCGTAGCGCGCGGCGTATTCCGGGCGCAGCAGGAACACGCGCACGACGCGCGAGTCCGGCGTGTACTCAAAGCCCTCTATTGGGTCGTAGCTGAACTGGTCGTTGTCCTCCACGAGCCCGACGACGGCGTCCTCTCCGTGGTAGCTGCCGCCGATGTAGAGCCCGAGCTCGTCGCACACCTCGCCGGGAGTGAAGACGGCGGTGAGCCCCGCGTCCCGCAGCTGAGCCTCATATTCATCGGGGCTCATGCCCTCAGCCTCTGCGAGTGCCGCGATGTCGGCGCGGGTCATTATCATAGACACGCCCGTGTCGTCCATCTCAAGTGAAAAGCGCATGGTGCACAGCGCCAGCGAGCACAGGAACCCGAACAGCAGCATGAATACCAGCAGCTTGTTTTGTTTGATGGCCTTTTTCATGGCGCCCTCCGTGGGAAATAAAGGATACGTCAAGGATAGCACAAAAGCGCGCCCGCCGCAACAAAAAAGCTCCGGCACCCTCATGGGCGCCGGAGCAGATCAGGTTATTTTCAGACGGACTTGCCGCGGTTGGCACGGCGTTTTTTCTTGTTGTTCTTGCTGATGAGCAAGACGGCGATGATGACGATGAGCACGGCCGCCACACCGATGATGGCCATGGTGTTGCTGCTGAGTCCGCCGTTCTCGGTGTCCACGGAGGCGGTCTTGACATCGAGCCACAGGGAGTCCATGAGCTGGGTGGCCTCGTTGCTCAGGGCGACGAACGCCTCGGAGTTTGCGAGGACCTCATCCGACGGATAGGCGATATCGCTCTCGGCCATGGCGGGGTCCATATACTGCTTGGCCTCGCTGATCGGGGTAGAGTAGCCCAGATAGTCGAGGTTCTGGCCGCTGATCTCGGGATCGCACAGGAAGTTGATGTAGGCCTCGGCGGCCTCTTTGTTCTGGCAGCCCTTGGGGATGCACATGGCGTCGATGAAGAGGTTGAAGCCCTCCTCGGGGAAGTAGAAGCCGAGGTCGGGGTTCTCGTCGAGCATGTAGAGATAGTCGCCGGCATAGTAGGGGGCGACATAGGCCTCGCCGCGGATCATCTTGTCGAAGATCTGGTCCATGACATACTGCTGCACGACGGGGCGCTGCTCCTTGAGCTTCTCAGCGGCGGCCTCGAGCTCGGCGCTGTCCTCGGTGTTGTAGCTGTAGCCCAGCAGGCTCTCTGCGATGGCGAAAGCGTCGCGCGGGTTGTCGAACATGAGGATCTTGTCGGCGTATTTCTCGTTCCAGAGCAGATCCCAGCTGCCGACATCGGCCTCGTCGACGTAGTTCTTGTTGTAGATGACGCCGACGGTGCCCCAGGTGTAGGGCACGCTGTATTTGTTCTCGGGGTCGTAGGCGGTGTTTTTATATGCCTCGTCGATGTACTGGTAGTTGGGGATGTTGTCGAAATTCAGCTCCTCGAGCATGTCCTCCTCAATGAGGCGGGAGATCATGTAGTCGGAGGGGATGATGACGTCATAGGTCGAGCCGCCGGTCTTGAGCTTGGTGTAGAGGCTCTCGTTGGTGTCGAAGGTCATGTAGTTGACCTTGATGCCGGTGGCCTCGGTGAAGGCGGCGTTGACGTCGATGTATCCGTCGGAGCCGTCAGATATATACTGGCCCCAGTTGTAGACGTTTATCGTGATGTCTTCCTCCGGCGCGGCGGCGGCGGGGATGGGCACGGTGCCGAGTGCGAGCACCACGGCGAGGACGAGGGTGAAAATTTTCTTCATTTTATGCATTTCTCCTTCTTTTATTGTTGAGCGCATGTCCGCGCTTGTCATCGCGCGCCTGCAGCAGGTTCATGACGCACATGACCAGCAGTATGGCGATGAACAGCAGGGTGAACAGGGCGTATATCTTAGGCTGCAGGGGCTTTTTGACCATGGTGTAGATCTCCACGGGCAGCGTCATGAAGCTGGGCCCGTAGACGAAATAGCTGATGACGAAGTCGTCGAGCGACATGGTGAAAGCCATGAGCGCGCCGGATATGACGCCGGGGAATATCTCGTGCAGAACGACCTTGAAAAACGCCTGCCCAGGAGTGCACCCGAGATCGAGCGCGGCCTCCTCAAGATTGGGGTCCATCTGCGTGAGCTTCGGCATGACCGAGAGTATGACGTACGGCAGGTTGAACGTCACATGCGCTATCAGCAGGGTGGTGAAGCCGAGGATGTTCTGGGTTTTCAGCAGAGTCCCGACAAAGGCGAACAGCAGGCCCATCGACACGCCGGTGACTATCTCCGGGTTCGTGAGCGGGATGTTCGTGAGCCCCATGGACAGCGAGCGCGCACGGCGGCCCATGGCGTGTATGCCCATGGAGGCCATGGTGCCGAGCAGGGTGGCGATGAGCGAGCTCAGCAAGGCGATGATGACGGAGTTGATGAGCAGGGGCACGAGCGTGTGATCGACAAAGAGGTCGGCGTAGTTGTCGAGGGTGAAGCCCTCGAACACGGCGATGTCTTTGCCGTCGTTGAACGAGGCCACGCCCAGCACTATCATGGGCACATACAGGAATATGAGCACCACGACGGTGAAGACCATGTTGAATCTCTTCACAGCGTGACCACACCTCCCTCATCGTCGTCGGGGGAGAAGCGGTTCATTATGGCGACGCAGGCGAAGGCTATGACCATGAGCCCCAGCGAGAGCGCGGCGCCGAGATTCGGGTTGTACGCGGTCTTGAACTGGCTCTCGATGACGTCGCCTATCAGGGTGGTACCCGGCGAGCCGAGCTTCTGGGAGATATAGAAAGTGCTTATCGCGGGGACGAACACCATGGTAAAGCCCGATATGATGCCGGGCAGGGACAGCGGCAGGATGACCGATTTGAACACCTGGCCGGAACTGCACCCGAGATCCTGCGCGGCCTCGATGAGGCTGCGGTCGATCTTCATTATCACGGTGTAGAGCGGCATTATCATATAGGGCAGGTAGTTATACACCATGCCGAGGATGACCGCGCCGTCGTTCCGTATCAGCGGGAGCGGGTCTATGCCGATGAGCTTGATAAAGGAGTTGATTATGCCTGTGTCCTCGAGCATGGCGACCCATGCCATGGTGCGCAGCAGGAAGCTCATGCACATGGGCAGCATGATGAGCATATACAGCAGGCGCTGCACGAGGTTCGAGCGTCCGGCGATGTAGTACGCCACGGGGTAGCCGATGAGCAGGCATATGAACGAGGACACCAGCGCGAGCCACACCGATTTGGCGAATATGGGCAGATAGTCGCCCAGCCGCGCGATGTTCTCGATGGTGAAAGCGCCGGTGT
>CAJFRI010000012.1:29254-30441 GCA_904419385.1 Candidatus Heteroscillospira lomanii | reverse complement strand
GTGGCCGCTGTTCTTCACGGGCGTGTACTTCCTCGTGTTCAACGGCATACTCACCCTGTTTTTCGGCTGGCTTGAGAAAAAGCTCGACTATTTCAGATAAGGAGGCGCGGGCATGGCTATACTTGAAGTCAAAAGCATTGAAAAACACTTCGGCGCCACCCGCGTGCTCGAGGATATCAGCTTCACCATGGAGCGCGGCGAGGTGCTCAGCATAATCGGCTCCTCCGGCAGCGGCAAGACCACCCTGCTGCGCTGCCTCAACTTCCTCGAGACGCCCGACGGCGGCAGCATCTTCGTCGACGGCGAAAAGCTCTTCGACGCGGCGGACCCCGAGACCCAGCTCGAGAGCGAGGTGCGCCGCAAGCGGCTGCACTTCGGGCTCGTGTTCCAGTCGTTCAACCTGTTCCCGCAGTACACGGCGCTCGAGAACGTCATGCTCGCGCCGAAGCTGCTCGCCGCCGAGCGGCCCGACTGGAAGAGCAGCAAAAAGCAGATCCTCGCCGAAATCGAGGACAACGCCCGCCGGCTCATCGACCGCGTCGGCCTCACGAGCCGCGCCGGCAACTATCCGCACCAGCTCTCCGGCGGCCAGCAGCAGCGCGTCGCCATTGCGCGCGCCCTCGCCATGGACCCGGACGTGCTCTGCTTCGACGAGCCGACCAGCGCGCTCGACCCCGAGCTCACCGGCGAGGTGCTGCGCGTGATACGCGAGCTGCGCGACGCGGGCAGCACCATGATAGTCGTCACGCACGAGATGGAGTTCGCGCGCAGCGTGTCCGACCGCGTCATCTTCATGGCGCACGGCGTAATCGAGGAACAGGGCACGCCGGAGCAGGTGTTTGGGAACCCGCAGAGCGAACTCACACGGGCGTTCCTGCGGAAACCGGCGTTTTGAGAAACGACGCGAAACCATTTTTCTTTTAGAAAGAAAAACGGTTCCGCACCTCCAAAAAGAAATCTTTTTGCGCGTTAACCGGCCTTGCTCTCTAAACCCCCGGCTATATCAAATTTGGAACACACTCTCACCCCCGGCCGCTCGGCCGCTAGTGCAGCAATCCCTGTGAGCGCACCGTCCTCGCCGGGACGCCTCGGCCTTTAGAGACGAGCTGTCAGTGCCTGCTTCTACATTTTTCGGCAACGAAAATGCCTGCCTCTGAGGCAGGCATTTTGTTTTAAGGATTAACAAC
>CAJFRI010000012.1:0-29224 GCA_904419385.1 Candidatus Heteroscillospira lomanii | reverse complement strand
GCCCCTTAGTCGGAGTAGAAATTTGTCGAATTTCTCGACAGCCAGCGCCTCGTGGCGCGGAGTGGGAGCTATGCGCTCTTCAATCCCCGCGGCGCCGTATCGGCTGTGCGGAAACTCATTGACGCGCAAAAAAGATTCTTTTTGGAAGCGCGAAACCATTTTTCTTCTAAAGAAAAATGGTTTCGTAAACACGTCTCCCAGCATGCGGAAATCTTGTATTTTTACTCTGAATGTAGTATTCTAATTAACGGTAAAAAATCTTACTTAGTGAGGTCATAAATATGGATTACTCAAAAATCGCAATGGAAAAGCACGCCGAGTGGGCCGGCAAGATAGACTACCGCCCCAAGATGGACCTCAGGACTATGGACGACCTCTCCGTGGCCTACACACCGGGCGTCGCCGCGCCCTGCCTCGCCATCGAGAAGGACCCCGACCTGAGCTATAAGCTCACCAGCCGCGGAAACCTCGTCGCCGTCATCACCGACGGCACGGCCGTCCTCGGTCTCGGCGACATCGGCCCCGAGGCCGCCATGCCCGTCATGGAGGGCAAATGCGTCCTGTTCAAGCACTTCGGCGGGGTCGACGCCGTGCCCCTCTGCATCCGCAGCAAGGACGTCGACGAGATAGTGCACACCATCACCCTGCTCGCCGGCAGCTTCGGCGCCGTGAACCTCGAGGACATCGCCGCCCCGCGCTGCTTTGAGATCGAGCGCCGCCTGAAAGAGAGCTGCGACATACCCATATTCCACGACGACCAGCACGGCACAGCCGTCGTCGTCCTCGCCGCCGCGATAAACGCGCTCAAGGTCGTCGGCAAGGACATCTCCGAAATCAAGTGCGTGTGCAGCGGCGCGGGCGCGGCCGGCGTCGCCATCGTGAAGCTGCTCATGGCCTACGGGCTCAAGAACGTCGTCATGTGCGACCGCTCCGGCGCCATCTACGAGGGCCGCGAGGGCCTCAACGCCTCCAAGCAGGAGATCGCCCGCCTCACCAACCGCGGCATGGAGAAGGGCAGCCTCGCCGACGTGATCAAAGGCGCCGACATGTTCATCGGCGTGTCCTCGCCCGGCGTCGTGACCGGGGACATGGTCAGGACCATGGCCAAGGACGCCATACTCTTCCCGATGGCCAACCCCGTGCCCGAGATCATGCCCGATCTCGCGCTCGCCGCCGGCGCCGCCGTCGTCGGCACCGGACGCAGCGACTTCCCCAACCAGATCAACAACATCCTCACCTTCCCGGGCATACTGCGCGGCACGCTCGACGTGCACGCCAGCGACATAAACGACGAGATGAAGATGGCCGCCGGCCTCGCGCTCGCCGCCCTGGTCGAGAACCCGACCGCCGACTGCGTGCTGCCCACCGCTTTTGACGAGCGCGTCGCGCCCACCGTGGCCAAAGCCGTCGCCGAGGCCGCCCGCCGCTCCGGCGTCGCAAGGGCTTAAGTCCGTCTCTGCAAATAAAAACCCCTCTCGATGAGAGGGGTTTTTTGCATATGCGGCGGTCAGTCTTTTTTCGCGCCATCCACCATGTGCACGTTGATGTGGTCATACGTCATCTCGACGCCGTTGCGCTCGAAGCTCGAGCGCACGGCCTCGTTGAGCGCATAATACACGTTCCAGTAGTCGCCGTTGCGCACCCAGACGCGCGTTATGTAGCTGATGCTGCTGCCGCCGAAAGAGTCTATCCCGACGAAAGGCGCCGGCTGCGCCAGCACGCGGCCGTCCGCCATGACGGCCTCCATGATGGCGGCGCGCACCTTGTCCGTCGAATCCCCGTAGCTCGCGGAGAACCTGAGGTCTATGCGGCGGTCGGGCTCGCGGGAGTAGTTCGTCACTTTCGCGGAGGTTATCTCGCTGTTCGGGATGGAGATGAGCTTGTTGTCCGGCGTCGTGACGCTGGTGTAGAACAGGCCGACCGTCTCCACGGTGCCGGCCACGCCGTTGAGCTCGACATAGTCGCCGACGGTGAACGGCCGCGTGGCGAGCAGGGTCACGCCGGAGAACACGTTCGACATTATCCCCTGCACCGACAGCGACAGAGCCAGGCCCGCCACGGACAGCACCGCGACCAGCGACGCGACCTCTATCCCGAGCGAACCGGCGATGATGACCGCGGCTATGCACCAGAGGCCTACGCGGGTGGCGGCGAGGAGAAAGTCCTTCATCCCGCGCTCGAAATGAGTCTTGTCGTAGAGCCCGCGCAGGATGCGGCACACGAGCCTTATGACGATATAGCATATGGCGGCGACTATCGCGGCCGACAGCAGCCGTCCGAGTATCGCCGAGACGGACGCGCTCAGCCCGAGGTCGATGAATATCTGCGTCATTTCCACGGCTGCACCCCCGGCCTCAGTCGAGGTCCATGAAGCGGACGGAGCCGTCCTCGCCCATGACTATATAGCCGCGCGGCGTGCCGCCCTTGGGCAGCGACACCGAGCCCGGGTTGAGGTGGCGGAAGCCGTTTTCCATCTCGTCAAGGCGGATGTGCGTGTGCCCGGTGACGAGTATGTCTCCCGGGGCGGGGACGGGGTGCTCCCTGTGGCCGTGGGCGGCGATGACAGTCGTGCCGCCGAGCATCACGACCGCGTAGTCGGCCATGCAGGGGAAGTCGAGCACCATCTGGTCGACCTCGGCCTCGCAGTTGCCGCGCACGCAGAGGATCTTGTCTTTGAGCGGGTTGAGCATGGCTATGACGGCCTTGGGGTCGTATCCCTCCGGCAGGTCGTTGCGCGGGCCGTGGTACAGCACGTCGCCGAGCAGGAGGAGCTTGTCGGGCGCCTCTTTTTCATACGCCTTCACGAGCTCGGCGCACCAGCGGGCGGAGCCGTGGATGTCGGAGGCTATCATCAGTTTCATTCCGCGGCCTCCTTCACAGCGAAGAGGGCGGCGACGTCGGGCTCGAAGCCCTCGGTGTACACGATCTCGGTCTGCTCGAACCAAGCGTCGACTATGTCGGAGAACTTCTGGGTGCCGGCGAGCTGGCGTATGCTGGCCTGCTGGCCCATATATATGGAGTCGGGCGTGAGCGGGCAGCGCAGGATGATATGGTAGCCGTACTCGCTCTCGACGGGCACTGCGGTGACCTCGCCGGGGGCGAGCGCGCCGGCGCCCTCCTCGAAGGCGGCGACCATCTCGCCGGGGGCGAAGCAGTAGCCGTCGGGGTAGTAGGACGCGCCGGTGTCCTCATTGTACTCGGCCATGTACTCGTCAAAGACGGCGGCGGGGTCGGCCGCGGCGTTTATCTCGGCGCAGACCTGCTCGGCGAGGGCCTTCTTCTCGGCTATCACCTCGTCGGAGAGGGGCTGGTAGGAGTCGTCGACGGTCTTGAAGAGGATGTGCTTCGCGCACATGAAGCCTATCTCGTCGGCGTAGGCGAGGGCCTCGTCGTCGGTGATGAGCTCGAAATTATCGCCGCAGTAGTGGCGCAGCGCCTCGGCGAAGAGCATGGACACATAGTTCACATAGTCGTAGGTCTCGCGGTCGGTATAGCACTCCTCGAGGTAGGCGTTGAAGCCCTCCTCGGTGCCGTCGGGCGAGTAGGCCGAGATGTCGTATGCGATCTGGTCGTCGAGCGCCTGCTGCCCCTCCTCGGACAGGGTGATGCCCTCCTGAGTGGCGAAATAGTCGACGCTGCGGTACTGCATGCAGTTGTACTCGGCGACGTCCTTGACATATTCGGCGTAGGTCATGCCGCCGAAATCCTCGCTGAAGTCGGTGACGAGCCCCACATAGTTCTCGAGGTTCATGAGCGAGGACATGAGCCAGAAAAAGTACTCGTCCCAGGTGACCTCGAGGCCATTGACCGTGGCGACGACCATGTCGCCGTCATAGGCGGCCCTGGCGGCGGCAAAATCGTGGCCGAGGGCGGGCTCGCTCTCGTCGGGCGCGGGGCTCTCGTCCGGCGCGGCGCTCTCCTCGGGGTGGAGCACCTGCTCGGCGAGCTCGGGATCGTCCTTATACGGGTTCGGCTGGATGGAGCAGCCGGCGAACACGGCGAGCATCATTACCGCCGCAAGGGTGAGTGAGATGATCTTCTTCATTTCGTCTTACCTTTCTGGTGTGATATTTATCTGCGGCCCCCGGGCGGGGGCGGGCATACTGCTTTTTATCCGGAGCGCGCGGTCACTCCGCCCCGTAGGCGGCGACGAAGCTGCGCGCCTCCTCGACGGCGCGGCGGCGCGAGCGGAGCCGCAGGGACACATGCGGCTTTTTGGCCGAGGCGTCGACCCTCAGCCTGCCCTTGTACTCCGGCATTGCGCACAGGCGCGAGATCTTCGCCATGTCGAACTCCTCGAGCGCAAAGCTCAGCTCGCCCTGCTTCTGGCTGATGTCGCTCACGCCGGCGCGGTAGGCCTCGCCGCGCAGGAGCGCGACATGTATGAGCGAGTTGACGCCCGGCGGCGGGTCGCCGAAGCGGTCGATGAGCTCGTCGGTGAGGTCGTCGGCCTCGGCCTCCGTGCGGATGAGGGCGATGCGGCGGTAGAGGTCCATGCGCTGCTCCGGCGAGGGCACATAGCTCTCCGGTATATTCGCCGACACGGCGAGATCGGCCGAGCACTCGGCGCGCTTCGGCGGCTTTATGCCGCGCTCTTCGAGCACGGCCTCCTCCAGCAGCTTGAGATACATGTCGTACCCCACGTCGGTCATGTGCCCCGACTGCTCGGCGCCGAGCAGGTTGCCCGCGCCGCGTATCTCAAGGTCGCGCATGGCTATCTTATAGCCGGAGTTGAACTCGGCGAACTCGCGGATGGCGCTGAGGCGCTTCTCGGCGATCTCGGTGAGCACCTTGTCGCGCCGGAAGGTGAGATACGCGCTCGCCGTGCGCCCCGAGCGGCCGACCCGCCCGCGGATCTGATGGAGCTGGGCGAGGCCGAGCCTGTCGGCGTCCTCGATTATAAGTGTGTTCACATTGGGTATGTCTATGCCGGTCTCGATTATCGTGGTGCACACGAGCACCTGTATCTCCCCGGCGACCATGTCCTCCATGACGGAGGCGAGCTGCTCCTGGGCCATCTTGCCGTGAGCCACGGCGACGCTCACGCCCGGGAGCATGTTGGCTATGCGCATGGCCGTCGCGTCTATGCTGTCGACGCGGTTGTGCAGGTAAAACACCTGGCCGCCGCGCTGTATCTCGCGCCTGATGGCGTCGCACACCGTGTTCCAGTCGTGCTCCATGACGAAGGTCTGCACGGGCTGGCGGTCCTGCGGCGGCTCGGAGAGCATGGACATGTCGCGTATGCCGGAGAGCGCCATATTGAGCGTGCGCGGGATCGGCGTCGCCGTGAGGGTGAGGGTGTCGACCTGGCGGGCGATCTCGCGCAGGCGCTCCTTGTGGCTCACGCCGAAGCGCTGCTCCTCGTCGACGACGAGCAGGCCGAGATCTTTGAACTTCACGTCCTTCTGGAGCAGCCGGTGCGTGCCGATGACGATGTCGACGGAGCCGTCTTTCAGGCCCGCTATGGCGAGCTTCATCTGCGCCGGGGTGCGGAAGCGGCTGAGCATCTCTATCTTCACGGGATAGCCGAAAAAGCGCTGCATCGCCGTCTGATAGTGCTGCTGGGCGAGGACGGTGGTCGGCACGAGGATGGCCGCCTGCTTGCCGTCCATGACGCATTTCATCACGGCCCTGAGCGCGACCTCGGTCTTGCCGAAGCCGACGTCGCCGCAGAGCAGCCTGTCCATTGGTACGCTCGACTCCATGTCGCGCTTTATCTCGGCGACGCTCTCGAGCTGGTCGTCGGTCTCCTCATAGCCGAAGGCGTCCTCAAACTCGGCCTGCCAGGGCGTGTCGGGCCCGAAGGCATAGCCGGGGCGCTTCTGGCGCTCGGCATAGAGCTCGATGAGCTCCTTGGCCATCTTCTTGGCGGAGGCCTTGGCGCGGCTGCGGGTCTTTTTCCAGTCGGTACCGCCCATGCGGCTGAGCTTGGTCTCGCGCTCGCCGCCTCCGCCTATGTATTTCGACACCATGTCGAGCGCCGTGGCGGGGACGTAGAGCGTGTCGCCGCCGGCGTATCTTATCTTTATATAATCTTTCTCCGCGCCGTCGACCGGCATGCGCACGACGCCCTCGAACCGGCCGATGCCGTGTATCTCATGGACGACGAGGTCGCCGACAGACAGGTCGGTGTAGCTGCCGATCTTCTTTTTGTCCTTGGTTGCTGCCGCCGCGGTGCGCAGACGGCGTTTCCGCGCCGAGGTGCGCACGAACTGCGTGTCGGTCAGGACGGCGATGCGCGCCTCGGGATACTCAAAGCCCGACGACAGGCCGCCTATCGTGACGATGCACTCGCCCGGCGCGGGCATGGCTTTCAGCACGGCGGTGTAGGAGGACGGCACGCCGCGCTCGGACAGCATGGCGCAGAGCAGCCGCGCCCGGCGCTCGTCGGCGGCGAGCACGACCGTGCGGAACTTCTGCTTCCTATACGAGAGCGCCTCCTCGGCCACGGCGTCGCCGTTGCCGCAGTAGCTCGCGAGCTGCTTGGCTTGGACGGAGATGATGCGCCGCGGCTGCACGGGCGCTTTGCCCATGGTGAACGCGTCGGCCATGACGACGGGGAAATCCTCCAGCTTCCCGAACACGGCCTCAGGCGAGAGCGAGAAGCCCTCCTGCGACAGGAGCAGCCCCTGCTTCGCGAGCTCGGCGAGGTCGCCCTCCGTCTCGCGCAGGGCCTCGCGCGCGTGCTCGGCGCAGCGCGGCGGCTGGTCGAGGACGACGAGGGCGTCACACGGGATGTAGTCCAGCGCCGTGGCCGTCTCGGGATAGATGAGCGGGAGATAGCGGTCGGCCGACGCGAGCGTGAGGCCGTTTCTGAGCGCCTCAGCGTCGGCCGTGAGGGTCTCGCCGAGTTTTTTCGCGCTCTCGCCCCTGCGGCGCTCCGCGCGCTTTGAGGCGCGCTCAAGCTCCTCTGCCAGGCCCGCGGCCCCGCCCGGCGCGAGCGCCGGCACGGCCTCCGCCGCGGGGAGGATGAGGCTGGCCTCGAGGTTTTCGGTGCGGCGCTGGGTGCCGACGTCGAAAAATCCCATGGAGTCGAGCTCGTCGCCCCAGAAGTCGCAGCGGACCGGCTTTGCATGGGCCGGTGAGAAAAAGTCGAGTATGCCGCCGCGGCGCGAGAACTGCCCGACGCCCTCGACCTCCTCGGTGCGCTCGTAGCCGCAGCGCAGGAGCGCCGCCTCGACGGCCTCGGGCCCGCCCTGGAATCCGGCCTTCAGCTCGAACGCCGCGCCGAGCAGGGCCTCGGGCGGGATGGCGCGCTGCATGAGCGCGGACACGGTGAGCACACACGCGCCGGCCTTTCCGCCGGCCATGCGCCAGAGGGCGGCGAGCCTGTGCTGCTCCGCCGTGCGCGAGGCGCCGAGCGCGCTGTACAGCACCAGCTGCCTGGACAGGACCGCCGGGACCTCCTCGCCGAGAAAGGCGGACATGTTCTTCGCCATGGCCTCGGCCGAGGTGTCGTCCGGGCAGACGACGGCGACGGGGCGGGCCGCCCTCATCCGCAGAGCGGCGGCGAGCTGGGCGCGGTGTATGGGCGCGAGGCCCGACACGAGGGCAGGCAAAGCGCCCTCTTCCGCCATGCGCGGGAGAGGGTCTATCTCCGGTATTTCAAAGATCGATAGTGTCAGTGTTTCCATAATTATGCCTCTAGTCGATATACACGTCATTTTAACGCAAAGCCGCGCCGACGGCAAGGGCTTTTGGCCGGGAGCCGGATTATTTTAAAATTTCTTCATTTTTTAACGCCCGGTGCAAAGGCTTTGCACGGCGGCGTGCACGATACATATATTTATTTATATCTGCGATTATTCTTGAAATTTCACGGGATCCATGCTAGTATATAAGGTAGCTATAAAATTTTTCAGGAGGCGGGGCAGAGGCATGGCCGACATAAACTCGCTCAACGATATATGGCAGCAGATCCTATCCTCCCTGTCGGAGGAGCTCACGCCGACGGCGATGAAGACCTGGTTTTCAGAGGTCACGCCAGTCGCGCTCACGGGCGACCGGCTGGTCATACACACGCCGACGGAGTTCAAGCGCAACATCATCGAGCAGCGCTTTGCCGACAAGATAAAAGCCATACTCGGCGAGCTGTTCGGCGGCGCGGTCGAGCTCGTGGTGCTCGCCGGCGACGAGATAACCGATTTCAAGACGGCGCAGGAGGTCGACACCGGCCTGCCCGAGATCGCGGGCTATACCTTTGACAACTTCGTCGTCGGCCCGTCGAACAAATTTGCCCACGCGGCGGCCCAGGCCGTCGCCGACAAGCCGGGCAGCATATACAACCCCCTGTTCATCTACGGCAACTCCGGCCTCGGCAAGACGCACCTTCTGCTAGCCATAGGCCAGTCGATACACGCGCGCGACCCCGCCGCGAAAATGGCCTACTTCAAGGGCGACGAGTTTGCAAACCAGATGATACGCTCCATACGCGAGGGCACGCAGGAGGAGTTCCGGCAGAAATACCGCTATGTCGACCTGCTGCTCGTCGACGACATACAGTTCATCTCCGGCAAGATGGGCGTGCAGGAGGAGTTCTTCCACACGTTCAACGCGCTGTATGAGGCCGGCAGCCAGATAGTCATCACCTCCGACCGGCCCCCGCTCGAGATGCTCAAGCTCGAGGACAGGCTCCGCTCGCGCTTCGAGTCCGGCCTGATAGCCGACGTGCAGCAGCCGAACCTCGAGACCCGCGCCGCCATAACGAGGGCGAAGGCCATCCAGCTCGGCATGAACCTGCCCGACGACGTGGTCGACTACATCGCCGAGAACATAACGGCGAACGTCCGCCAGATCGAGGGCGTCGTGAAGCGGCTCACGGCCTACCGGGCCATACTCGGCGACAACATCGACGTCGAGGCCGTAAAGCGCGCGATAAAAGACGTCATCCGCGTCGGCACCTACATACCCACGCCGGACGTCATCATCACCGAGACGGCGAGGTATTTCTCGCTCGACCCGGCGGAGCTGCGCGGGCAGCGCCGCAGCAAGACGACGGCGCTCGCGAGGCAGATAAGCATGTACCTCATGCGCAGCCTGACAAACCTCTCCCTCGCCGACATAGGCGACCAGTATGAGGGGCGCAACCACTCCACCGTGCTCAGCTCCATCCGCAAGGTCGAGAACTTCATCCGCTCGAACAAGGACATCTCGAACACGGTGCGCGACATCACGTCGAACATCAACTCCCGCAACTGACTATTTTATCAACACTGTTGAAAACTTCCTGTCGACAAATGTTCAAAAGCAGAGGGCACACATCCGCCTGTTGAAAACACGAAAATACCGAACAAAACTTCAAACATCAAAAATCAAGGCGCGCCAACGCCTGAAAGCGGTTTTCAACATAAAACAGCCCCTACTACTACGACTACTACATGAAAATAATATATATTCTATGATATACGGAGGGCGCACATGAAATTCACCTGCGATAAAAACGAACTCGGCTCCGCCATAACGAAGGCTGCGCGCTGCTGCGCCCAGAAGAGCGCGAACCCCGCTCTCGAGGGGCTGCTCATAGAGGCCGGGAACAAGGTAACCGTCACCGGCTACGACCTGAGGCGCGGCATCTATGCCAGCATCGACGCCGACATACCCGAACCCGGTTCCATAGTTTTGAACACCCGGCTGTTCAGCGAGATAGTCCGCCGACTGCCGGACGGCGAGATAAGCGTCACGACGAACAAGGACTTCACGACGGTCATCAACTGCGGAAAAAGCGAATTCCGCATCACCGGCCTCGACCCCGAGGACTACCCGCTCCTGCCGGATGTCGACTGCCGTAACAATCTCTCGCTGCCGCAGGGCACCCTGCGCGACATGATAAACCAGACCAGCTTCGCCCTGAGCGACAACGAGGCGCGCCCCGTCTACACCGGCGCCCTCTTCGACATAGAAAACGATGAGCTCACCATGGTGGGCTGCGACGGATACCGACTCTCACTGCGCAAAGAGCCGCTCGAGCGCTGCGACATGGAAAAGGGCAGCTTCATCGTCCCCGGATACGCGCTCAGCGACGCGGAGAAGATCTGCCTCGACGAGACCGAGCCCGTCGTCATCCACGTCGGCGAGAAGCACGTCAGCTTCACCGCCGGCGAGACCGTGCTCATCTCAAGGCGCATCGACGGCGAATACCTCAACTACAAGCGCAGCATCCCCGACGACAACCCGATAACCATAAAGATAAAGCGCACCGAGCTCGCCCGCGTGGTCGACCGCGTGGCGCTCGTCATCCTCGACAAGATGAAGTCGCCCCTGCGCTTCCGCTTTGACGACGGCAGCATAAACATCATGTGCTCCACCGCGGCGGGCCTGGCATACGACACCTGCTTCTGCGACGGCGACGGCGGCGGCCTGGAGATCGGCTTCAACAACCGCTATATGCTCGAGGCCCTGCGCAGCGCCCCGGCCGACGAGCTGCTGCTCTGCCTCAAAAACGGCTTCTCCCCCTGCGTCATAAAAGACGCCGCCGGAGGCGACAGCTTTAAATATATGATACTGCCGATAAGGCTGAAGGCTGACTGATATGGAAGAGATAGTCATAAACACGGAATTCATAAAGCTCGACTCGGCACTGAAATTCGCGAACATGGCCGAGAGCGGCGGCGAGGCCAAGACCATGGTCCAGGACGGATACGTCTCCGTGAACGGCGAGGTCTGCACCCAGCGCGGCAGGAAGCTGCGCGCCGGCGACACCGTCACGGTCGCGGGCCAGAGCTTCCGCATAAGGCATGAGGCTTGACCGCATAGAGCTCGAGGATTTCAGGAGCTACGGGCGCGCCGCGTTCGAGTTCTCGCCCGGCGTGAACGTCATCACGGGGCCGAACGCCAGAGGCAAGACCAACCTGCTCGAGAGCATATATATACTCACGGGCGCGCGCAGCTTCCGCGCCCGGTCGGACCGCGAGCTCATCCGCTTCGGCGCGGAGTCCGCGCTCGTGAGGGCGGAGCTGTTCTCCCGCGGGCGTGCGCAGCGCATCGAGCTGCTGCTCCGGCGGGGATGCAGCCGCCGCAGCCGCCGCAACGGCGCCGCGGTCCGCTCGGCGGAGCTCGCCGAGACCGCCAGCGCCGTGCTCTTCTGCCCGGACGACCTCGACATAGTCCGCGCGGGCGCGGCCGAGCGCAGGAAATTCCTCGACGGGGCCGTCTGCCAGCTCCGGCCGAAATATGCCGGGCTGCTCTCGAGATACTCGCGGCTGCTGGACCAGAAAGGCGCCGCCCTGCGCGGCGGGGCCGAAAAGCCGAGCCTGCTGCTGCCGCTCGCGGAATACTCCGACGCGATGGCCGCCCTCTCTGCCCAGCTCATCCGCTACCGCGCCGCGTTCGTGCGCCGGCTCGAGGAGAGGGCCAGGGCGATACACGCGGATTTCTCCGGCTGCGGCGAGGAGCTCTCGCTGCGGTATGTCACGGTGTCGACCGTGACGGACCCGCTTGCCCCGGCGCAGGAGATATACGCGCAGGTGCTCAGCCACCAGCGCGCGCACGAGCGGGCGGAGCTGGAGTCGCGCTCATGCCTCACGGGAGTCCACAAGGACGAGCTCGAGATAATGATAAACGGCGTGCCGGCCCGGCAGTTCGCCTCACAGGGCCAGGCGCGCACGGCCGCGCTCTCGCTCAAGATGGCCGAGCGGCTCATCTTCCTCGACGACATGGGCGAGGCGCCGCTGCTGCTGCTCGACGACGTGCTCTCCGAGCTCGACGCGCGGCGGCAGGAGTTCGTGCTCAACAGCATAGGCGGCGGGCAGACCTTTATCACCTGCTGCGAGGACGCGGGCATAGCCTCGCGCACAGGCGGCCGCGTCATCACCATATAGGAGGGGCTTGAATGTATCTTCACCTCGGAAAAGGCTCCGTCGTGCCGAAGAGCGAGGTCATCGCCGTGTTCGACCTCGACAACTCGTCCTCGTCGCACATCACGCGCGAGTATCTCGCCCGCGCCGAGCGGGAGGGGCGGGTCGTGTCCGACTGCGACGACCTGCCGAAGAGCTTCGTCGTCACAAACGAGCGGGTCTATCTCTCGCAGCTCAGTTCCGCGACCCTGATGAGCCGCTGGGAAAACCACACCGCATAGGCGGTTTTTGAAAACGTTTATCATATTGGAATTTCCGCAGAAAGGAAAATGTTATGTCTGATATTCACGAGCAGAACGCCCACGAGTACGACGCGTCGCAGATACAGGTGCTCGAGGGCCTGGAGGCCGTGCGCAAAAGGCCGGGCATGTATATCGGCTCGACCTCGTCGAGCGGCCTGCACCACCTGGTATATGAGATAGTCGACAACGCCATAGACGAGGCCCTCGCGGGCTACTGCACCGAGATCGAGGTCGCCATCGAGCCCGACAACGTCATCCGCGTGAGGGACAACGGCCGCGGCATACCCGTCGACATACAGGAACAGACCGGCAAGCCCGCCCTCGAGGTCGTCTACACCGTGCTCCACGCGGGCGGCAAGTTCGGCGGCGGGGGCTACAAGGTCTCCGGCGGACTGCACGGCGTCGGCGCCAGCGTCGTCAACGCGCTCAGCGAGTGGCTCGAGGTCGAGGTCGCCAAAAACGGCCGCATATACCAGATGAAGTTTTCACGCGGCAGCGTCACCCAGGCCATGACAGTCATCGGCGAGACCGACAGGACCGGCACCACGGTCAGATTCAAGCCGGATTATCAGATGTTCGACGACCTGGTCTACGACTACAATATCCTGCACACCCGCATGAGGGAGCAGGCCTTCCTCAACGCCGGGCTGCGCATATCCATCGCCGACGAGCGCACGCCCGACGGCGAGAGCGACAGCATGCACTACGCCGGCGGCATACGCGAGTTCGTGCAGTTCATAAACCGCAACAAGACCCCCATACACGAGGACGTCATCTACATGAGCGGCGAGAAAAACGGCTCCACGGCCGAGGTCGCCATGCAGTATAACGACGGGTACAACGATATAATCGTCTCGTTCGCGAACAACATCCACACGCCGGAGGGCGGCATGCACGAGGAGGGCTTCCGCCGCGCGCTGACCACCGCCGTGAACGCCTACGGCAAAAAGGCCGGCCTTTTAAAGGGCGACGAGAAGGTCACCGGCGACGACTGCCGCGAGGGCCTCACCTGCATAGTGTCCGTCAAGCTCGAGAACCCGCAGTTCGAGGGCCAGACCAAGGCCAAGCTCGGCAACGCCGACATGCGCAGCCTCGTCACCACCGTCGTGAACGACAAGCTCAGCCAGTATTTTGAGGAGAACCCCGCCGTCGCGCGCACCATAGTCGAAAAGACCATGACGGCCGCCCGCGCCCGCGAGGCCGCCAAGCGCGCGAGGGAGAACATCAGGCGCAAGAACGCGCTCGAGGGCTCGACCCTGCCCGGCAAGCTGCGCGACTGCAACGAGCGCGACCCCGCGCTCACCGAGCTCTACATCGTCGAGGGCGACTCGGCCGGAGGCTCCGCCACCGGCGGGCGCGACAGCCGATTCCAGGCCATACTGCCGCTCTGGGGCAAGATGCTCAACGTCGAAAAGGCCCGCGCCGACAAGGTCATAGGCAACGACAAGCTCATGCCCGTCATCACGGCGCTCGGCGCCGGGCTCGGCGACGACTTTGACATCAGCAAGCTGAGGTATCACAAGGTCATCATCATGGCCGATGCCGATGTCGACGGCAGCCATATCCGCACCCTGCTGCTCACGTTTTTCTTCCGCTTCATGCGCCCGCTGCTCGAGCACGGGTATGTCTACGCGGCCGTGCCGCCGCTGTTCAAGCTCACGAGGGGCAAGACGGTGCGCCTCGCCTTCGACGACGCGGAGCGCGAGCGCATAGCCGCCGAGATGCGCCAGGACAACCCCAACGCCAAGGTGGAGATCAACCGCTTCAAGGGCCTCGGCGAGATGGACCCGCACGAGCTGTGGGAGACCACCATGAACCCCGAGACGCGCATACTCAAGCGCATAGAGCTGGACGACGCCGTGCGCGCCGACGAGATCTTCACCATACTCATGGGCGAAAAGGTCGAACCGCGCAGGGAGTTCATCGAGAAAAACGCAAAGAACGCAGTAAACCTCGATTTTTGATATAAGATATGGAGGGGCGGCATGTATAAATTCACCAATTTCAAGGGAGTCGACACGGACGAGCGCTTCCGCTTCACCGGCGCGATGTGCGTCAAGCTGAAGCCCATCCCGGTCGACCGGCCGTGGCGCGACGCGACCGGCGGTTTCGGGGCCTACGCGCCCATAGGCATGTGGTGCGAGCTGAGGGACAAGAGCGGCTATTCTTCCGGCGGCTTCGTCTCGGCGAGCTTTGAGCGCAACATCATCCCCGCCGTCCTCTGCGGCGAGGACCGCAGCTATGACGAGTGGTACGAGGACCTTTACTGGCGCCTGCGCAACTTCGGCTTCCAGAGCGGCGAGATAGTCGACCTCGCCCAGCTCGAGCTGATGATGCTCGACATCATGGCCAAGCGCCGCGGCCTGCCGCTGCACAGGCTGCTCGGCGCGACGAAGGACTACGCCCTCTGCTACAAGGGCGGCGGCAGCCTGCTCGCGAGCGACGACGAGCTCGTCGGCGAGATGGCGACCTACGCCGGACAGGGCTACCGCACGGTAAAGTTCAAGGTCGGCTCCGACTGGGGCCGCGACATGGAGGCCGACGCCCGCCGCCTTATGAAGGTGCGCGAGGCGCTCGGCGACGAGTTTGAGATCGCAGTCGACTGCAACCAGGTGTTCGACGCCGGTGAGGCCGTCGAGTTCTGGAATATGATAAAGGAGTTCCGCCCCGCCTGGTTCGAGGAGCCGGTGCACTCCCACGACATGAACGCCATCGCCTACGTCGCGCAGCACACAGACGCCGTCGTCGCCGCGGGCGAGTCGATGCGCAACGCCTTTGCGTTCGAGACCTATGTCGAAAAGGGCGTGCGCCACCTGATGCCGCTGGTCGGCCGCATGAGCCGCATGAGCGACCTTGTGCGCATACGCGACATGGCGAGGAAAAACCACCTGCGCTTCTCGTCGGGCGGCAACGTGTGGCTCAACGCCGCTTTCGGCGCCGCGTTTTATGATGAGGGCGAGTTCCTGGAGAACCACGAGCCCATGACCATGCCCATAGGCCAGTGCCTGAGCGTGAAGCCGGAGGAGCGCAACGGGCGCATGTACCTGTCCGACATCCCCGGCAGCCCCATCCGCCTCGACCGCGAGGGGCTGGAGCGGCGCGGGCTCATCGACGACATAAAATTCTACGGCGTGGACAAAGCCGGCGGCTTTTACGTCCGCGGGACATATTGATAAAGCCGCCAAGGCAAAGGAGTGATAGTTTTTGGCGAGATCTGAAACACACGAGGATCTGTCCTTTCCAAATCAGAAGATAGTCACCTCCGAGCTCGTCTCGGAGATGGAGCGAAGCTATATAGAATACGCCATGAGCGTCATAGTCAGCCGCGCGCTGCCCGACGTGCGCGACGGGCTGAAGCCCGTCCACCGCCGCATACTCTACGCGATGTATGAGGATAAGCTCACGGCCGACCGCCCGTTCCGCAAGTGCGCCACCGCCGTCGGCGACGTGCTCGGCCGCTATCATCCGCACGGCGACGGCTCGGTCTACGACGCGCTCGTGCGCCTGGCGCAGGACTTCTCCATGCGCTACCCACTCATAGACGGGCACGGCAACTTCGGCTCAGTCGACGGCGACCCCCCCGCGGCCTACCGCTACACCGAGGCGCGCATGGCCCGCATGGCCGACGAGATGCTCCGCGACATCGACAAGGACACCGTCGACTGGGACCCCAACTTCGACGAATCGCGCATAGAGCCGCGCGTGCTGCCCTCGCGCTTCCCGAACCTGCTGGTCAACGGCTCGAGCGGCATAGCCGTCGGCATGGCGACCAACATCCCGCCGCACAACCTCACCGAGGTCATAAACGCCTGCATCTGCGTGCTCGATGACCCCGAGGCCACGCTCACGGACCTCATGGAGCACATAAAGGGCCCGGATTTCCCGACGAGGGGCCTCATCATGGGCCGCAGCGGCATCCGCGCGGCCTACGCCACCGGCCGCGGCCGCATAGTCATGCGCGCGCGCACCGAGATCGAAGAGCACGGCAACAACCGCCAGCGCATCATCGTCACCGAGCTGCCATACCAGGTGAACAAGCGCATGCTCATCGAGAACATCGCCGACCAGGTCAAGGACAAGCGCCTCGACGGCATCTCCGGCCTGCGCGACGAGAGCGACCGCAACGGCATGCGCATAGTCATAGACCTCAAGAAAGACGCCAACAGCCAGGTCGTGCTCAACCGCCTGTTCGCGCAGACCAATCTCCAGACGGCGTTTTCCGTCAACATGCTCGCCCTGGTGCACGACCAGAGCCAGCCGCGCATACTCAACCTGCGGCAGATAATCGACGAATACCTCGCCTTCCAGAAAGAGGTCATCGTCCGCCGCACGCAGCACGACCTCAAAAAAGCCCGCGAGCGCGCCCATCTCCTCGAGGGCCTGCTCATAGCGCAGGACAACATCGACGAGGTCATCAGGATAATCCGCTCGAGCTATGACGACGCGAAGCAGAACCTCATGGCGCGGTTTTCGCTCTCCGACGTGCAGGCCCAGGCCATATGCGACATGCGCCTCATCGCCCTGCAGGGCCTCAACCGCGAGAAGCTCGAGGCCGAGTACAAGGAGATAGAGGAGCGCATCGCCTACTATGAGGAGCTGCTCGCGAGCGACTCAAAGCTCGTCGGCGTCCTCAAGGACGAGCTGACCGCCATCCGCGACAAATACGGCGACGAGCGCTGGACCGAGATCTGCGACGTCGAGGACGACATCGACATCGAGGACCTCATCGAGGAGGAGGAGTGCGTCTACACCCTCACCCACGGCGGATATATCAAGCGCACCAGCGCCAGCGCCTACCGCGCGCAGCACCGCGGCGGCCGCGGCATAAACGCCATGGCCACCCGCGAGGAGGACTACGTCGAGACGGTGTTCACCGCCTCGACCCACGACCACATCCTCTTCTTCACCGACGCGGGCCGCGTCTACCGCAAGAAGGGCTATCTCATCCCCGAGGCCGGCCGCGCCGCCAAGGGCACGAATATAGTCAACATCATCCAGGTCGAGCCCGGCGAGAAGGTCACCACGATGATGCACATCCGCGAGTTCGACGAGAACGTCTATCTCGTCATGGGCACCCGCCTCGGCACAATAAAGCGCATGAGCATGTCGGCCCTGCGCAACATACGCAGCGCTGGCATACGCGCCCTGCGCCTCGACGAGGGCGACGAGCTCATCGACGTGCGCATAACCGACGGCAGCCAGAACATACTCATGGCCACGCGCGACGGCAGCTCAATCTGCTTTTCCGAAAACGACGTGCGTCCCATGGGGCGCGACGCTTCCGGCGTGCGCGGCATAAAGCTGCGCGAGGGCGACTGGTGCGTCGCCATGGCGCGCATGCGCCCGGGCGCGACCGTGCTCTCCGTCACCGAGAACGGCTACGGCAAGCGCACCTCCGTCGACGAGTACATGCGCGGCGGCGAGGTCCAGCGCCGCGGCGGCATGGGCATAAAGAACTACCAGGTCACGGAAAAGACCGGCCCGGTCTGCGCCGTCAAGGTCGTGAACGAGGACGAGGACCTGCTCGTCATCTCCGACGACGGCACGATAATCCGCATGCCCGTGGCCGACGTGTCGGTCTACGGCCGCCAGACCCAGGGCGTGCGCCTGATGAAGGTCTCCGAGGGCAGCCGCGTCATCAGCATCGCCCGCGCCGAGCACGAGGAGGAAGAGGAACAGCCGCAGGGCTGATATCCGGTAAAATAAAAACAGAGCCGTCCCGGGACGGCTCTGTTTTTTTGAGCGTTTTTTTAAAACTCGGCGTTGCCCACCGTGCGCGGATGGGGCAGCACGTCGCGTATGTTCGGCACGCCGGTGAGGTACATCACCAGGCGCTCGAAGCCGAGGCCGAAGCCCGCGTGGCGGCAGCTGCCGTAGCGGCGCAGGTCGAGATACCACCAGTAATCCTTCGGGTCGAGCCCGAGCTCGGCCATGCGCTTCTCGAGCACGTCGAGCCTCTCCTCGCGCTGGGACCCGCCGATGATCTCGCCTATGCCGGGCACGAGGCAGTCGGCCGCGGCGACGGTTTTGCCGTCGTCGTTGAGGCGCATGTAAAAGGCCTTGATCTCTTTGGGGTAGTCGGTGACGAACACGGGCTTGCCGAAGTGCTTCTCGGTGAGGAAGCGCTCGTGCTCGGTCTGCAGGTCGCAGCCCCAGCCGACCTTGTAGTCGAACTCGTCGTTGTGCTGCTTGAGTATCTCGACGGCCTCGGTGTAGGTCACGCGGCCGAAGTCGCTCCCCGCGACGTGCTCCAGGCGCTCGCGCAGGCCCTTGTCGACGAAATTGCCGAAAAACTCCATCTCCTGCGGGCAGCGCTCGAGCACGGCGCTTATGACGTGCTTTATCATCGCCTCGGCGACGGCCATGTCGCCGGCGAGGTCGCAGAAGGCCATCTCCGGCTCTATCATCCAGAACTCGGCGGCGTGCCGCTGAGTGTTGGAGTTCTCGGCGCGGAAGGTGGGCCCGAAAGTGTAGACGTCGCCGAAGGCCATGGCGAAGTTCTCGGCGTTGAGCTGACCGGACACGGTGAGGTTGGCGCTCTTGCCGAAGAAATCATTTGAGTAGTCGACGGCGCCGTCCTCGGTTTTGGGCACGTTCTCGAGGTCGAGCGTGGTGACGCGGAACATCTCGCCGGCGCCCTCACAGTCGCTGGCGGTGATTATCGGGGTGTGGACGTAGACGAAGCCGCGGCTCTGGAAAAACTCATGTATCGCGGCGGCGGCCACGCTGCGCACCCTGAACACGGCGGAGAACAGGTTGGTGCGCGGCCTCAGATGCTGTATCGTGCGCAAAAACTCGACGCTGTGGCGCTTTTTCTGCAGCGGATAGTCGGGCGAGGACACGCCCTCGACGAATATGTCGGCGGCCTTGAGCTCAAACGGCTGCTTGGCCTCCGGCGTGAGGCGCAGCTCGCCGCTCACGATGAGGGCGGCACCGACGTTGAGCTTTGCGATCTCGTCGTAGTTGGCGAGCTCGCCGCGCTCAAAGACGATCTGCAGATTTTTGAAGCACGAGCCGTCGTTGAGCTCGATGAATCCGAAGTTTTTCATATCGCGCACGGTGCGCACCCAGCCGCAGACTTTGACCTGCGCGCCGGAGAATTTCTCCGCGCCGGAGTATATCTCGGCGATCCTGGTCCTTTCCATATATACATCTCCCGTTTCTCATTGGCAGTAATAGGAATATATTATCCCATTTATCCCGCATTTTCAAGCCCCGGCGGCACAAAAAACCTCAGGCCAGCACGGGCTGGAGCTGGACGCCCCCGAGCGCCGAGCGCACGGCCTCGCCCGCGAGCGAAAAATCCGCCACCAGCGAGCACGGCTTGCCGCAGGCGTCGTCCTGGCGGAATGGGACGAAGAACACATGCTTGCGCGCCAGGAGCTTTCCGATCGACGCGGCGTTGGCGCCGAGGCCGTCGTTCGTCGACACGGCGAGCACGACGGGGCGCTCGTTGCGCAGATGGGCCTTGGCCGCGAGCGTGACCGAGCTGTCGGCCACGCCGTTTGCCAGCTTTGCGAGCGTGTTGCCCGTGCACGGCAGGATGAGCAGCGCGTCGAGCAGTTTTTTCGGCCCTATCGGCTCGGCCTGCGCGATGGTGCTTATCACCTCGCGCGAGCATATCTCCTCAAGCTGGGCGCGGAAATCCGCCGCGCGCCCGAAGCGCGTGTCGGTGCCGGCCGAGATCTCGCTCATTATCGGCACGAGCTCAAACTCGCCGGCGAGAGAGCGCGCCGTCTCTATGGCTTTTTTGAACGTGCAGAACGAGCCGCACATGGCAAAGCCCAAAGTTTTTTTCTCCATCAGACATACCCCCGTTCCTCAAACATATCCCACAGACAGCGGCAGAGCGCCTCGCCCGCCGCCTCCGGCGCGGCCTTGCCCGGCAGCCCGGCGCCGCTCAGATAGCGCGCCCCGGCGCTGAGCGCAGCCTCCCTGCTGCATCCGCCAGGCGCGGATGCGAGCTCGATGTATAGCCCCGCCCGGCCGAGCGACTCCTCCGTGAACACCCGCGCGGGCACTGTGTTCAAAACCGCGTCGGCGCCGCTCTCCGGCTCCGTCCCGGCCCGCAGGCCCAGCGCCCGCGCCATGGCCCGCACCTCGCTCCGCCGCGCCAGCACGAGCACATCCGCCCCCAGCGCGCGCAGCCTCAGCGCGAGCACGAGCCCTATCCGCCCGAAGCCCGCGACCGCGACGCGCTTTCCGCAGACCGTCCCGCCCAGCTCCCGCATGAGCATGGCGGCCGCGGCGTCGGCCGTGATGGCCGCGTTCTCGACGATGTAATCCTCCCGCGCGCCGACGTCGGTTATCCCGAGCCCCGCCGGCGGCATACCGCCGAACAGCCCGGCCCCCTCCGGCACGGCGGCAAGCACCTCCGCGAGAGGGACGGGGAAGTCGGACAGGGGCGCGTTGAGCAGCCCCGGCCCGCGCGACACCGGCACCGGCAGCACGACTGCCTGAGCACCCAGGGCACACTCGCGCGCCGAGGCGCAGCTTCCTCGCCCGAGCGCAAAGCGGCTGACCTCGGCCCCGCGCCGCTCCAGCCCGCTGCACAGATACGGCGTGCGCCCGTCGCCGCCCATGACGGCGATCTTCATGTACACCACCCCCAGTTTTTCAGTTCTCCCCATACTATGCACCGGCGCCGTGCCGCGGCACGGAAAAAATTTTTGAAAAAAGTGTTGACACAGGGGAGAGGACATGCTATACTTCAGACAGTTAGTTGATGCTAACCGGCGCGAAGGCGAACGCGCCGCTTTAAAAGCCTAATAGGTCGGCATCTCCTAGCTACCACCCCTTTCCGCGGAGGCCGCGGCTCATGACATCTGACCTCACCTCTACTTGCCATGAC
The DNA here is from genome assembly GCA_904419385.1 of Candidatus Heteroscillospira lomanii. GTDB lineage: Bacteria > Bacillota > Clostridia > Oscillospirales > Oscillospiraceae > Heteroscillospira > Heteroscillospira lomanii. The sequence goes on along the minus strand of CAJFRI010000012.1, from coordinate 8,279 downwards.
AACGACCTGATCCGACTTCCTTTTTACCGACATGGCGCGGCCTCCGGGATAAACCCTTGTGCAGACCCTCCTCACCTTTCAGTTCAGATTTTCAGGCGCGAAAACGCGGCGGAGCGAGTCCTCCCCGCGTTTTCGTGTATTCTGAGAGAATTTCCAAAAAATGCTCTTGACATGCTCATTTGCGTGTGATATTATATATTAGCTCAGAAGAGCAGTTCAATATCGCGGAGTGGAGCAGTTGGTAGCTCGTCGGGCTCATAACCCGAAGGTCGTAGGTTCGAGTCCTGCCTCCGCAACCAAAAACCCTGAAATCTCAATGGTTTCAGGGTTTTCTTTTTGCCCTGATGCAATTTGCATTTGTTTTGCCCGAAGAGTCTGCGGGGTAAACGGCGCTGGTTTTCACAGCTGCGGAGCCTTTATCCCGAGCCGCCCCTGAGGGGGCGCTTATCCGCGCCCTCTGCCTTTATTTGCAATAAAGTAGGCAACGCCGCCGGGATCACTTAGACTCAGGCGGACTCGGGAGGGATTTCCCGGTGCGTTTTGGAGAAGTCCGGCAAAATTATTCCCGAGAATTTTGACCTTTTCTTAGCTCCGTTCAGCTGCGGCGCGGAGGCGAGCTTTTCTATATCCAGATAATCGGACATGCGCTCTATTGCCTCGCGCTCCACGTCCTCATTTTTGTGGATGTATTTTCTCGTTGTCTCCAGAGACGAGTGGCCCAAAATGCCCTGCACTATGTTCAGCGGCGTCTTTTCCTCCACCAGCCGCGTCGCCAGCGTGTGGCGCAGAGCGTGGGGATTTACATTGCGAATCTCGCAGCGCTTCGACACCGCGTTCAGCCTTATCGCAAGGCTTCTGGGGTCCAGATAGGTCCCTTTTGCGGATGGAAAGAGCAGATTGTTCGGATTAGGCCAGCTTGAGTGCGCCAGAGTGAAGAGATGCCGGATAAGGAGCTCGCACAGCCCGTCGGAGATGGCTATCTCACGGTTGGAGCTCTTCGTTTTTGGAGTGCTCTGGACTATGAGGTGCGTCTTCTTTGCGGGATTATAGTCGATTATCCGTATATTGGGGTTTTCCGGCGACAGGGCGGCGGTGCTCACGCGTATGAGGTTTTTGTTCACCGTCAGCGTCTGGCGCTCGACGTCGAGATCCGCGATATCTAGCGCAAGGAGCTCGCCCACGCGGAAGCCGACAAACAGGGCAGTCAATATGGCTACCCGCTGGCTCTCGCGCATGACCTCCTCGATGAATACCTGCATTTCAGACGGGCTCAGCACCCGCATCTCCGGGGTTATGACCTCAGGGCGCGTTGTATCCAGGACCGGATTTGCCGGCAGCCTGTATTTTTTCTGCGCGTAGCTGAAAAAGTCCTTGAGTATCATATGATGGTTGCGTATGGTCTTCGGTGACAGCCCGCCGTCTTTTCCGTCTTTACGCGCGCCGCTGAGCTGCTTTTGCTGATAGTAGTCCTGTACGACGTCCTGGGTGACAGAATACAGCGGCATATCTCCAAAGTACTCGGCGAAGTGCGAGTTGTAGGTGTTCAGATAGCCCGCATAGGTGGATGGCTTGCGCGTGGGGGGCGCTTTATACAGCTTGAGCCATCCGAGAAAAGCCTCGCCGAACGGCGCCTCAGACTCCGGGTAGTGCCCGAGAGCGAGGTATCTCTGCTCCTCGTCAAGCTGTTTTTGCCGCTTGGCGGCGTCGATTTTTTTCTGCGCCTCGCGTTCCGCGAGCCACACTTCGCCGCGCTGGCGGCAAATTGCCTTGGTGCGGCCTTTGAAAGATTTGCGCTCCGGCGACCCGTTTTCCTTTCGGCCGACGGTTATCTGGTATACCCAGGTCCTGTCCGGGAGCTGCCAGAAGGAGCCCTCGCCGTTTGAACGTCTCTTGCTGTTCATGATGGTACCTCCAATATCTGAGTGATAACAGGAGTACCTGCCTATTATCGAACTACATGCGATTGAGAGAGCCAAGCATAAAACGGCTCTTTTGGTATCCTGATCAGATTCCCTATCCTGATGACGGGAAAGGAGCCGCTGTGTACCAGACTATACACTGCGTTTCTGCCAAGCTTGAGTATCTGCTGTACCTCCTGGACGGTGAGCGTCTCAGGGTGCTGCCCGCCCGAGGTATTCTCCAAACTGTTCATGCCTAGCCTCCTTCGCATTTTCGTGCCGATGGTCTATTGACTTGTCAAGGTGCAGCGCTGACTCGTAAAGCTATTTTACAACAGCTCTTCGGGCGGCGCAATGTCACCGGCGCTCCATCGGCGGGAATATTTTGAAATATCAATGCCGCCGTTTCGCGGCAAAAGAAATGCCCTTCGGCGTGTATGCGCCGGAGGGCATCCCTTTTTTACAGACTAATCATAGCATAAGGTCACGCGAACTTTCAAGGTAAGCGCCTGCGAAAAATAGCGAATTTTAGGTGAAGATAGTGCGAAAAAAGCGCGAACCTTCCTGTTCACAGCTCGCGCTCGATAAAATCGTACATCTCAACCAGCTTGTCGACGGCGCCGCTCCTGAGCTTCTGGGCGCTGCGGACTGATATACCCAGCTCAGACGCAATCTCATCCCAGAGGCGCTCTTCAAAATAGTACAGGCGGAGCACCTTGGCCATACGCGGGCTCAGTAGGGACACATAGTGCTCAAGCCGCTCAAGCCTTCTCTCCAGCGGGGCAAGGCGGCCGACGATCTCATCCAGCAGCTCGCGATTGGCCTGCTCTGCTTTCTCGCGATAGTTGAGAGCTATGTACATTGTCTTGTTCGACAGGCTTCCGGCCGCGGGGACTTCGCCGAGCCCGCGCCTGAAGTTCATGGCGTCTATCATATCAGACGGAGATAGAGTCGACGGCCGGCGCAGTTCATAGCGAAGCAATGCCGCTTTGCGCACCAGTTCAGGGTATTCCTCCAACAAATTGAGAATCTGTTCCCGTTTGTTCATACTTTTTCCTCCTTGATATTTGGGTTCTGTTTCAGTACAGGACAAGGAGGATTGCGGCACCTTGGAATTCCGGTAACTGTACTCAAAGAATCCTTTAAGGTATTTTTGCTTGCACGGCCTTTAACCAAATAAAAATTTTAGAGCAAGTTTACTTTTCGCCGGTCACTTGTTCTTTTTAAAAAGAACAGATTATCAGACAGCGGGAGTGAGAAAATTGAACAAAAGTAAAGATTTTATGGATTTGGGAAGAGTGGTCATTATGTATATTGCAGCAATTTTAGACAAAGCCTTTGGGGGATTCGACCGAGTGTTTATCACCTTGCTGGTATTTATGAGCCTGGATTACTTTACAGGAGTACTTGCGGCAATCAAAAATCGAATGCTTTCAAGTAGAATTGGCGCAGCCGGCATATTCAAAAAAGTGGGAATATTGTGTGTGATCTCACTTACAACAATAGCCGGAAATAATATTTTCGAATCTAACTCCTTGAGGGATGCAATTATACTTTATTATATTTCCAATGAAGGCATTTCAATTCTGGAGAATTCTATTAAATTGGGAGTGCCAATACCTCAAAGGCTTAAAAACATATTTGAGAGTATTGTTGATGATGACTTAAACAAACAATAAATCAATATTTCTCAACGTAAAATATTGTATTAATCTAGTCTCTTTTTCCTCTTTATGTAAATCATACAGCATTATGAAGAATCCAGATCAGAGCCATAATGGAATTCCTTTGAGAGCTTTTTTAACGCCCTCTTTTTTGCTTGATTAACAGCTTGTCTGCTTTTACCTGTGATTTGAGCAATTTCGCTGACTTTATATCTATATTGATAAATCAACATAATGACTTGATTCTCCCATTGAGACAGGGAGCCGCTTGGAATCAGTTCGCGAAATACATCGTTAATCTGTGGCGATGGGATTCTTTCAAGTACAGTGAAGTAATCTAAATTGAAGTCGGAAAAAGTAGTTTCTCTATGGGTATGTTTTTTCTCGGAGAGAGCAATAAAATGATGTTTTATTGCAGTAGTAATGTAATTTACTATACGTCCATCATTTTGAGAAAAATTCACTGCGTTGTTATTATGCAATTTGTTTATAAGTTCGAGATAAAACACTAATAAATCCCAGTAAGCATCTTCATAATCCAGCAATTTAGCATATTTTTTTAGCAATTTTTCAAAACGGGCAATTAGTTCAATGTATGCTTCTTCGTCTGGAAGTCGGGAAATAAGCTCTGCAAACATGGCACATTTCTCCTTTTGAAGAAAAAGAGAAATACGCGCTGTGTTTGTAAACCAAATACTTAGACGGAAAAGCTGATGCACAGAAATAATAATATTATTATCTGATAATATAATAATAATTTATTTATATTTTGTCAATACGTTCATGTGCTGTTTGTCTAGTAAATTTGCCAGTAAAAAAAGGCATGACTTTTATGTCATGCCTTTTTCCCAATATTAATCAATTATCTGAACTTCGAAATTTCATAAGCGATACTTTTAAGCTCTTGATAGTATTTAATATAATTTCACACTCAAATTGATTGCAATCTTTAAATAATTCTAAAATCTATGCACTGGCTTGTATATGCGCTGATTCCGAATCTATCATCAAAAGCCAATCTGCGGAAATATTCAAAACTTCAGATATTCCCTTCAGAATCGAAAGACTGCAGTTTGTTTTTCCTCGCTCAATATCGCTCACATGTGCCACAGATACTTTTAGGAGCTCAGCCAAATCTGCTTGAGAAAGCCGCTTTTTCTGCCTAGCACGTTTTATCCTCGCGCCGATGTTCTCAAGATCCTTAGTCATGACTTCACCTCTTTAGTAGGCGGTAAATCAATATTAAGGCCTGGCGCAAAACAAATAAACAAATTATAATAGAAGACATAAATTATAGTTTATTTTTTCGAAAAATAATGCAATAATTAATTTGTAAATTAATACGAGAGGGTGGGATAATGCAATATACGCTTAATGAAATAAAGCTGCTTAAAATTTTTTGGAAAGCAAAAAAACCTCTGACAAAAAGAGAAATTTTAACTCTAAATTCTGATGATTCATGGCGAACCAACACAATACATCATTTGCTGAATAGTCTTTTGGCAAAAAATGCAATATGCGAAGACGGCTATGTCAAATTTGAAAATGCCATTGGAAGAAAATATAAAGCCGTGTTCTCTTACATAGACTTTTGCCTTGAGCTATTATTACCAATACTGACAGAACTAAACCTCATAACAATGTTGGATAGTGTTATTTGTCAATGCAATGATTTGAATACCTTAGAAGAGATATCAAAAAAATTAAAACAATAAACTTTTAAATTAATCGATAATAAACACTTGAATAATTGATTCAAATATTATATATTATAAGTGAAGTAAGAAGGAAAGGAGAGAATAGCCATGGAACTCACCAAGAGTGAACTGGAAGTCATGAATGTGCTCTGGAAGGCGAAAGAGCCCCTGTCCAGAAACGATATAATCGAACTATCCGAAAATAAGTCCTGGAAAGACAGCTCTATCCATATCCTGCTCAACGGCCTGCTGAAAAAAGAGGCTATATACGAGGCGGGCTTCAGAAAAAGCGGCAAGACATACGGACGCCTGTTTGCGGCCAATATATCCGGAGAAGAGTACTATGCAAAAGCTGTTTTTTCTGCCGGAGGAGAAGAAAATCTGCCAATGCTTTTTTCGGCATTAGTCCATAGCAACTATATGACACCGGAAGCTATTGATGAACTTGAAGAGCTGCTTGAAAAAAGAAAGAAAGAATTAAAAGCAGAGCAAAAATGATTACTTCGTATTCGTTTATCACATCGGTAGTAATTTTCAACATGTTCCTCATAGCGGGCTATCTGCTCCGGCGGAAAAAACACTTTATAGTAAGATATGGGCTGCGCGCCCTGCTGCTCGTGACGCTGCTGGCGACAATAAGGCTGTTCCTACCGCTGGATTTAGCCGCATCTATCATAATTCGTTCGCAGAGATTGCTGCCGGTGCTGGAACAGATTCTTGAGTATAGACCGCTTGAGCAGCTCCGGTGGCTGACGGTTCCCCGCGCGATTGCTGGAATCTGGCTTGCCGGCACTGCCATATATCTTGTCAGAGATTTTCTCTTAATGGCTACCGACAGACGTAAAAGGAAGGCATATATCATTATAGAGGATCAACACATAAAGAATCTTATGTGTGACTTGGATATCCCCTATTCTGTGATTGTCTCGCCGTGCGTCCACACGCCGCATGTCGCGGGGATATTTTCGCCCCAAATATATCTGCCTCAGATGCAGCTCTCGGATGAGGAGTGGAGATATGTGCTGCGGCATGAGGCCATACATATCCAATCCTGCGACCTGTGGATAAAACTGTTTTTCAGGATTATCGAAGCGGCGTTTTGGTGGAATCCCGTATCGCATATGTTCATGCGTGAGGTGGATACGATTTTGGAGCTGCGCTGCGATGCGAAGCTTGCCCGCGCGTTGAACGATGACAAGAAAATCGAGTATCTCGATGTGATGATAAAAGTGCTGTGCCAGAATATTTGCCAGGGCAAGGATGACAGACTTGTCACAGCCAGCCTTGTATCGCCCGTATATGACTTGAAACAGCGGTTTGAGATGGTGATGTACTACGACAGGAACAGCCATCAGCTATCGAGACATCTGCTGTGCGCCTGTATAGTATTGGTTTTTGTGCTGTCGTTTTTCGTGGTGATCCAGCCGGCGTATTTCCCGCCGGCCGAGGATTTGGATTATGTGATTGATGTAACCGAAGATACCTCTTTTATACTTTATGACGGGGAACAGTATATAATTTATATAAATGGAGATAACTGTGGTGTTGTTCCCGAGGATGAATTATCTGAAATGCCATACAGCAGCTTGGAAATCATAAATACATCAAATGGAGAGTGATTGTATGAAAAAAATAGTATCAACTTTGCTCGCGGTTATCCTATGCTTCAATATTTCATGCACTACCTTTGCGTTTGCAGATTGTGCAGATCAGGTGCCAGAGAACACGGAAGAAAGTGTGACTCGGGCTGAAGAGGTCATGTGGTATTATCGCGAAATCAACGGAGTCTGGGAAAAGCGGCTGTGGTCCATTACATATGGCGTTTGGCTGACTGATTGGATACCGGTTTAAAACTATAACAGATAAAAAACAAGCACCTGTGAGCGATAGTATTCCGCTCACAGGTGCTATTTTAATGCTTATCAAAAAATGAGTTATGTCAGAACTGTAGAGGCAGAATCAGCAATATAGCGATTGCAGCTCTCACATCAAAAGACCATCATGATGGTTTATTTCGAGGAAAAACAGAGCTCCAATTAAGGAGCTCTGTTCGCTTGACAAGAATCGTTGCTTAACAACTATGGAAACATACGGCATTACAGCTCAGAGGGGTAATACCAAGAATAGAATCGAATTTCATTCCATTCATCAGTGTACGGACTCCATCCGTAGTTAAGCGTGGATGCGGCCAGAAGAGATCTGCCGGCCTGAGTTATGCAGACATCTCGCTTTGTAAATGTATCAGGATCAATTTCGCTTTCGCTGGGACGAACTACCGCTACATGGCTGGATGTTATTGCGATAGTGGGCCGTCCCATATTCGCGCGCTGCTGAGCATTGAGAAAATCGACTGAGTACCAATAAGGCCATTTGTTTCCACTAAGAAGCATGCTCATATTATTACAATCAGCGTCAGGCAACGGGGTCACACAGGCCATAGAAACATCATAGGCAAATACATTACAATAAGTATATTCATCATTCTGGTACTTAGGGTTATTCTCCACATCAAAGCTGTCAATTATTTCTTTGTATTCGTTTGCAGTAAGCATTTGGTGTTCCTCCTTAAATCAAATTAGCAAGAGTTTGGGCCGGCATGTTATCTGCCCTGATATCCATGCCTTTAACTTCTTACGACCAATAAAGAGGAACACACCTCATGTTTGTAAACGCTCAGCTAAAGCAATTTACTCAATTTCCTCCGGATTGAGCGCTTTATACAGAGCGCCGCAGAACTCGGCGTACGTCACCGGCGCATCGGGACGGTAAGTGCCGTCGCCGTACACGGTGAGCCAACCGCGCTGCCATGAGTCGGTCAGATATGCATCCGCCCAATGATCGCTGCAATATGTGCTGTAATCCGCGCACTCGAGCCCCGGCTCGTGAGGGGCTTCCAGTGGCATGAACAGCACGCGGTGCAGGAACACGGAAAATTCCGCGCGCGTCATGGGGGCGTCGGGGCGGAAAGTGCCGTCGGGATCGCCGGTGAGCATGCCGTAGCTCTCGAACCAGCCCACGGC
>CAJFRI010000011.1 GCA_904419385.1 Candidatus Heteroscillospira lomanii | reverse complement strand
GCGCCGCGCGGGCGCTCGATTGCCTGCCGCAGCTCGCCGGCTGCGAGGCGCACGCCTCCGTCATCCTCTCGAGCGTCGACGACGCGATCATGCGCCGGCTGCGCGTGAACCTCACCTGCGAGCCGGTCTACGAGACGAACAAACTCTATCACGGATAAGATCTCATGGAAAAAGCGCCGCTGCAAAGCGGCGCTTTTTTGCTGTGCGCAACTTATTCTTTCCTTCCGGTCATGAGCACCCAGCGCTGGTCGAAGCATATCCCGCCGCCGGACATATACGGCGAGAAGCCTGTCTCATCCCCGCCGCCGAGCTCGGAGCGCATCCTCCGCGTTATCTCTTCCGAGACCGTGTCCGGAGTTTTTGTCAGGGCGAGCCAGCTGCCGAGGTGCTGCGTCATCCTGGTGACCTCGCATTTCTCGATGGAGAGCCCATGCCCGGCAAACAGGGCGCGCATCTCGCCGAGGCTGAGGTTTTTCACGTGCGACGGGTCGCGGAGAGTCTCGATGGCGTCCTCGGACTCGCGCAGGGGTTCCGGCGCGGCCTCCATGTCTATCATCACCAGCAGGCCGCCCGGCTTGAGGACGCGCGCCATCTCGGCAAATGCCGCCTGCACGTCCGTGAAGTGGTGGAACGCAAGGCGGGAGAACACCATGTCGAAGCTCCCGCTCAGGAACGGCAGTTCCTCAACATACCCTTTTACAAACACCATGTTGCCGAGCTGCGCGCGCTCGGCCTCGCGCCGCCCCACCTCGAGCATGGCCTCCGTCGCATCGAGGCAAACGACCGTGCGCACGAGCGGGGCGAAAGCCCGTCCGCAGGCGCATGTGCCCGCGGCCGCCTCGAGCACTGTGTCGCCCGGGCCGGGGGCCGCGGCGGAGACGGCATAGCTGAGATATTCCTCCTTGGAAAAATTGACTTCCCCGCTCTCAAAGTTCGGGGCCTGCACCTCGAAGGAGCGGTTGATCTTTTCAAGATTTTCCGGTTTCAAAGCGGCATCTCCCTCCTGTGCTGATGATAACATGGCGCGCGGCCCTTGCGCAACTGCAGTTTTTTGATTATACTGATGAAAAGCGATCGTGGAGGTGCGCCATGCGCATTGCAAGTTATATACAGGACTCGATAGTCGACGGGCCCGGCCTGCGCTTCACCCTGTTCACCCAGGGCTGCCCGCACAGGTGCCCCGGCTGTCACAATCCGCAGACCCACGACCCCGGGGGCGGGAGCGAGATGTCCGTCGGGGAGATAGTCGGGCTGATACTGAAAAACCCGCTGACCGACGGGGTGACTTTCTCCGGGGGCGAGCCGTTCGCCCAGGCGGAGGACTGCGCCGCGATAGCCCGCGCCGTGCGTGCAAAGGGGCTCGATGTCTGGGCATACAGCGGATATACCTTTGAGCAGCTCCTCGCCGGAACGGACGGCATGCGCGAGCTGCTCTCGCTCTGCGACGTGCTGGTCGACGGGCCTTTCGTCCTCGCGGAGCGCAGCCTGTCGCTGCGCTGGCGCGGCAGTGCGAACCAGCGTGTCATCGACGTGCCGCGCAGCCTCGCCGAGGGCAGGGCAGTACTATTTGAAAGCCAGGGGGATAAAGATGCCGGAGCATAAGATAACCGTCCGCCAGGGAGGCGGGAGTTTTGAGATAAGCGGCTCGCCCGGCCGCAGCATACTCGAGTGCCTGCGCGACGCGGGCTTCAACGGGATACACGCCCCGTGCGGCGGGCGCGGCACCTGCCGCCAGTGCCGCGTCACGGCCGAGGGACAGCTGCGCAGCGTCGACAGCGGCGAGATCGTCGAGGTGCACGGAGGCGAGCTGCTCGCCTGCCGCTATGCCGCCGCGGGCGCCTGCACCGTCACGGTGCCGGAGCAGGCGGCCATATCGGTGGAGACACGCGGCGCGGGCGACATCGCCCCGTGCGGGCACGGCCTCGGAGCCGCCGTCGACATAGGCACGACTACCGTCGCCGTCTACCTCTACGACCTGGAGAGCGGCCGCCGACTCGCCGTCGCCGGCGGGCGCAACGCCCAGCGCCCGTTCGGAGCGGACGTGATAAGCCGCATAGATTTCTGCTCGCAGCCCGGCGGCCTCGAAAAGCTGTCCGCCGCCATCCGCTCGCAGATCGACAGCTTCATAGCCGACTGCTGCCGCCGGTGCGGCAGGGACACGTCGGAGGTGAGGCGCGTGTCCATTGCGGGCAACACCGTGATGGAGCACATATTCGACTTGCTCTCGCCCGTGAGCATAGGCGTCGCCCCGTTCAGGACGCTCAGCCTCTTCGGCGATGTGCGCCCGGCGGCCGGCGTGCTCGCCTCGGCCGCGCCGGACGCGGAGATATATCTCTGCCCCGCGCTCGCAGGCTATGTCGGCGGCGATATAACCGCCGGCCTGCTCGCCTCCGGCGCGTCGTCGAGCGATGGGGAGTGCCTGTTCATCGATATAGGCACGAACGGCGAGATGGGCCTCGGCAGCGCCGCGGGCTTCGTCTGCTGCGCCACGGCGGCGGGCCCCGCCTTTGAGGGCGCGGAGATAGAGTGCGGCATGGACGGCTCCGCCGGGGCCGTGAGCGCCGTGCGCCTTGAGGACGGCGAGGTGCGTTTCGACGTCATCGGCGCTGGCGAGGCCAAAGGCGTGTGCGGCTCGGGCCTCATCGACGCGCTGTGCGTCATGCTGCGCTGCGGAGCCGTGCAGGAAAACGGGCGCATGTGCCGCCCGGACGAGGCTCCGGAGGCCGTTGCGCACATGCTCCGGCCCGGGCCCGACGGCCAGATGAGGTTTCATCTCACCGACAGGGTGTTCATTTCCGCCGCCGACGTGCGCCAGATACAGATGGCAAAGAGCGCCATACGCGCCGGCATAGAGACGCTCATGGCAAAGCGCGGCGTGAGCTATTCTGATATAGACCGCGTCATCATCGCCGGGGGCTTCGGAGCATATATGAACGTCCGCTCAGCCTGTGCGATAGGCCTGCTGCCGCCGGCGCTCATGGCAAAGACTGCCCATGCGGGCAATACCGCCGGCGCTGGCGCCGCCCTCGCGCTCACAGGCCCGGCTCGGGACGAGCTCAGCAAACTCGCCGGGCGCTGCGAATACCTCGAGCTGTCGGGTTCCGGCGATTTTATGGAGAAATACATCGAGTGCATGGCGTTTGATGAATTTGAGGAGGTGTTCTGATGGAACTGAGCAAACTCATGGACATGGCCCGCGCCGAGGGCTTTGAGACTGTGGCCGAGCTCGACGTGGGCACACTGAAATTCCTCCCGGAGGTGCGCGACATGTGCACATCCGACCGCTGCCGCAGCTTCGGCCGTTCGTGGTCCTGCCCGCCGGCCTGCGGCTCGCTGGAGGAGATAAGCGCAAAGTGCCGTGGATATACGCGCGGCATAATCGTCCAGACTGTCGGCAGGCGCGACGACGAGTTCGACTTTGAGTCCATAACCCGTGTGAACGAGCTGAACAAGGCGCGCTTTGCCCGCCTTGCCGACGCCTATGCCGCCGCCGGGGCCGACTGCTATCCCATGGGCAGCGGGGCCTGCACCATATGCAGCAAGTGCACCTATCCCGATGCGCCCTGCCGCTTCCCGGAGCGGATGCATTCGTCCATGGAGGCCAACGGCCTCTTTGTGAGCCAGGTGTGCAAGGACAACGGCGTGAAGTACTATTACGGGCCCGACTCCATCTGTTTCGTCGGCTGCTTTTTGTTCAGATGACGGACGGAAACTGGCTGGATGAGGCCGCTTTTCGCCTGAAAAGGCGCAGAAAGCTCCTCTTTTCGGCGGAAAGCGACTTTCTCGCGCCGCTTTTGGCGCTTTTAAATACGTCTGAGCGCCGAAATGTGACGGTTTGGGCGCTGGAATGCGCTCACGCGCCCGTGCTCCGTCTGGGCGAGATAGCGCCTGACGACGGCCGCCCGGCCGAGGCCCTGCGCCTCGCCCGGCTCTGGGCCGGTGGAGAGGTGAAGATGCCGCCGGCGCGCAGAGCCATACTCGGAGCGCACTCGGCCGCGCGGGACATGCCTTCGCCCGAGGGAGAGGCGCTCTGCCATGCTGTGGGGCAGGCCTGCTCCGTCGTCCACACCCCGCGCCACGCCGCGGGCCTGCCGGTCTACGAGCTCACGGCGATAGTCCGCCGCTTCGGCTTGGACGGCTGCCGCGGCGCCGTCGAGGCGCGCATGGCCGAGTATCTCGACTGCCTCGCGCGGGCAGACGTCATCGCGAAAAACCCGGAGCTGCGCTGGGCGCGCTTCCTTGAATAAAAGCTACGTGCCGGGCCCGGCCTCTGCCGCGGCCCGCGCACGGCAAAAAACATCCCCGCGGCCTGGCCGCGGGGATGTTTTCGATTTCGGTCATTTCCTGTTTTCGAGTATCTCGTCGAGCAGGGCGTGAGCCGCCTCCTCCTTGCTCATGAGTGGGAGCTGTCTCTCGCCGCCGGGCGTTATGAGCGTGAGCACGTTCGTGTCGACGCCGAAGCCGGCGCCGCTCTCGCGCAGGTTGTTCGCCGCGATCATGTCGAGGTTTTTCTTCTCGAGCTTGCGGCGGGAGTTCTCGAGCATGTCGCGCGTCTCCATCGAGAAGCCGCAGAGGAACTGCCCCGGCCTTTTGTGCGCGCCGAGCCAGGCGAGTATGTCCTGCGTGCGTTCGAGGCGGAGATCGAGGTCGTCTCCGGAGGCGGATTTTTTGATCTTGTCCCCGGCGACCGAGGCGGGGCGGTAGTCGGCGACGGCGGCGGCCTTGATGATGATGTCCTGCGCGCCGGACCGGGCGGTCACGGCCTCGAACATATCCTGAGCCGAGACCACGGGCACCGTCTCCATATAGAGCGGCGGGGTGAGATCGACGGGGCCGCTCACAAGCGTCACCTCGGCCCCGCGCGTGGCGGCGGCGCGGGCGACGGCATAGCCCATCTTGCCGGAGGAGTGGTTCGTGATGAAGCGCACGGGGTCGAGCGCCTCGCGGGTCGGCCCCGCGGTGACGAGCACCTTGAGCCCGCGCATGTCCTTCGCGTGGCCGAGCTCGTGCTCTATGTGCTCGAGCAGCGTCTCCGGCTCGGGCATTTTCCCGGCGCCGACGGAGCCGCACAGCAGCCGCCCCTCGGCCGGGGCGATGACCGTCCAGCCGTAGCGGCGCAGGGTCTCGAGGTTGTCCTGCGTCACCGGGTTTTCAAACATGGCGGTGTTCATGGCCGGGGCGATGTATTTCGGGCAGCGGCAGGCGAGCACCGTGGTCGTGAGCATGTCGTCGGCGATACCGTGCGCGAGCTTTGCGATGACGTTGGCCGTCGCGGGCGCGATGAGCACCATGTCCGCGCTCTCGGCCAGCGAGATGTGCGCCACGTCGTAATCGTGCCCGCGGTCGAAGGTGTCGAGCGCGACGCGGCTGTGCGTGAACTGCTCGAACACCATGGGCGAGATGAATTTCGCCGCGTTTTCCGTCATCACGACGCGCACGGCGCACTCGCGCTTGACGAGCGCGGACACGAGCGACACGGCTTTATAGCAGGCAATGCCGCCGGTCACGCCGAGCAGCACAGTCTTTCCCTTGAGCATGTTTATTCCCCTTTCTCAGACAGCCAGCGGCTGTACAGCTCGTTTTTCGACACGCCGCACTCCTCCGCGGCGCGGCGGCAGGCGGCCTTGAGGCTCTCGCCGGCGGCGCGGTAGCGCTCGACGAGCTCGAGCGCGCCGTCCTCGCTCGCGGCGCTGTCAGGAACGTCATCTGGGGCGCCCTCGACCACCAGCACGAACTCGCCCCTCGGCGGCTCGGCCTCATAGCGCGCGGCGGCCTCGGCGATGGTCGTGCGCCAGACCTCCTCGTGCAGCTTGGTGAGCTCGCGGCAGAGCGATATGCGCCGCTCTCCGCCGAAATACGCGGCCATGTCGGCAAGGGTCTTTTTCAGCTTGTGCGGCGCCTCGTAGAACACCATGGTGCGCTTTTCGCCGCGCAGGCTCTCGAGGTGTTCCGTGCGGCTGCGGCGCGACGTGGACAAAAATCCCTCAAAACAGAAGCGCTGCGTCCCCAGCGCGCCGAGCGCGAGCGCGGTGACGACGGCGCTCGGCCCCGGCACCGCCGTGACGGGCACGCCGTGCTCCGCGCAGAGGCGTACTATGTCCTCGCCGGGGTCGCTTATCGCGGGCATGCCGGCGTCGGTCACGAGAGCGCAGCTCTCGCCGGCCAGCAGGCGCGCGAGTATCTTCTCCCCGCTCTGGGCGCGGTTATGTTCATAATAGCTCACGAGCGGCTTTTTTATCCCGAAACGGTTCAGGAGCTTGAGCGTGACGCGGGTGTCCTCGGCGGCGATGAAGTCGCACTGGGCGAGCGTGTCCTGCGCCCGCGGCGATAGGTCGCCGAGATTGCCTATCGGCGTCCCGACCAGATAAAGTGTTCCGCTCATTTCAGCCCTCCCTGTGGTAGATGCGCCGGCTCTCCGCGCTCTCGGCGCCGTCTGAGTCCGTGAGGACCAGCGGCGGCATGACGTCGAGGCCGGGCTTTGCCCCGCGCCGGAACTCCATGAGGACGAGATTCGGCGCGCAGCTGTGATTATATTGTACCATACGCAGACGCTTCGGCTCAAGCCCGGCGGCCGAGGACGCGCAGCATATCTCTGACAGGCGCTCGGGCCGGTGCACCATGAAAAAGCTGCCGTCCCAGCGGCAGATGGCGGCGGCGGCGGCGCACACGTCGGCGAGAGTGCAGCAGAGCTCCTCACGGGCTATGCGGCGCGCCTCGTCCGGCGACGAGTGCCCCCCGCGCACGGGAAAGTACGGCGGGTTCGACACCACGACGTCCGCCCAGCCGGCGGGGATGAGCGAGCGGTCGCGCAGATCGCCGCATATGCAGCGGCAGCGCCCGGAAAAGCCGTTTGCCTCAAAGCTCGCCCGGCAGAGCTCTGCAAATTGCGGCTGGATTTCTATGCCGGTGAGCTCGGCGGAGCCGTATCTCGCGGCGAGCGCCACGCTCAGCGCCCCGCAGCCGCAGCCGAGATCGGCTATGCGCTTTGCGCGCGGGGCGGAGACAAAGTCGGCCAGCAGGACGGAATCCGTCCCCAGCCCAAAGCTCGCGCAGCGCGCGAGGCGGGGCCCGCCGGGCCAGAGCTCGTCAAATTCGGTCATCGTATGGACTCCTTATATAAGTAATGTATAAAAATAATGGGCGCGCTGGCTTCAGCGCGCCCATCGTTTTTACGGGCCTTATTCCTCAACGATAGCACCGGTGGGGCAGGCATCGGCGCAGGAACCGCAGGAGACGCAGGTGTCGGCGTCGATGACGTAGATGCTGTCGCCCTCAGAGATAGCCTCAGTGGGGCACTGGCCGGCGCAGGTGCCGCAGGAAACGCAGGCGTCGGTGATGACGTATGCCATGATAGAAAACCTCCTTTATTACATACCTGACCGATTTCATCGGTTGATTACGGAATCATATTACCACAAATCAGGCAAAATGCAACCACTATTTTTCCAGGGGGCAAAATGCGGGGGCAAATTTTTTGAAAAAACGAGCAATTTTAAGAAAAACGGAGCAAATCGAAGTTAGGGACGACAAAGTCACGAATAAAGGTCAGGAATGGTCAAAAATAAATGTTGATAATTTGACCTTTACTGACTATTATATAGTCAAGGTCAGGGAAAGTCAGACAGAGGCTGGACCTGAACAAGATATGAGGTGATGAAATGGCTACAAGTGATCTGATAGCGAGGTTCATCCTCCAGGAGCTCGACTCCCAGGGCTTTGCGGAGCTGCGCAGGTCGTCTCTGGCCGAACAGTTCAGCTGCGTGCCGAGCCAGATAAATTATGTCATATCGACCCGGTTCTCGCCGGAGCGCGGATATGTCGTCGAGTCGCGGCGCGGCGGCGGCGGTTACATACGCATAAGGCGCGTGAAGCCATCGCCGGGGCAGCTCGTGATGCATATTATAAACTCCGTCGGCTCAAGCCTCGAGGCCGGGACGGCCGCCGCCTTCGTCTCCAACATGCTCGGAGACGGGACGATAAGCGAGAGCTCGGCAAAGCTCATCAGAGCGGCGACGAGCGATTCGGCCCTGCGCCCGGTGCCGCAGCAGTACCGCGACGAGGTCCGGGCCGCGATCTTCAAACAAATGCTTATTACTATCATTTCCTGATGAAAGGATGTTTGACTTATGAAATGTGAGAAATGCAACGAGAGAGAAGCCAACTTCTTCTATACTTCCAATATCAACGGCAGCGTCAGCAGGCACGCCCTGTGCTCGCAGTGCGCGGCTGAGGCGGGGCTTACCGGGGACAACCTCTTTGAGGACTTCTTCCGCAGCCCGTTCGATATGCGCAGCCCGTTCGGGCTGCTCGACAGCTTCTGGAACGACGGTTTCTTTGCCCCGTTCGGGCGCCTGGCCACGGCGGAGCGCCGCGCCGTCCCGGCGGCCGAGCCGCTCGAGGACAAGGACATCCCGGCCGACGCCGGCGCCGCCTTCAAGACAAAGCGCGAGCTCGTCGCCCTCAAGCAGCAGCTCAAGAAAGCCGTTGCCGCCGAGGACTACGAGAAGGCCATCGAGCTGCGCGACAAGATACGTTCGATGGAACAGAACGGCTGAAACGGCCGTTCCGCCTGTTTAAATTCTGCATCCGCCGACCATAACGGATACAAGGAGTGAAAGTGTATGCGTAATTCAGATAGATTCACCGAGAGGGCAAGGAAGGCCATCGCCCTTGCCCAGGAATCGGCTTCGGAGCTCGGCCACAGCTATGTGGGCACCGAGCACATCCTGCTCGGCATCGCCCGCGAGGGCGAGGGCCTGGGCGCAAAGGTCCTGCGCGACAACGGCATGGACGACAAGCTCGTATCCGAGCTCATCGAGCGCTTTGTCGGGCGCGGGGTGCCCGGCACCCCGGCTCAGGGGCTCACCCCGAGGGCAAAGCGGGTCATCGAGCTCGCCCTGGCCGACGCCAACCGCCTCGGCCACAACTATGTCGGCACCGAGCACCTGCTCATGGGCATACTGCGCGAGCCGGACAGCTCCGCCGCGCGCCTCATCACCTCGCTCGGCATAGACCTCAACAGCCTGTACACCGACCTGATGGCCGTGTTCGGCAACCCCGAGAGCAGGCCGCGCGCCGCCCAGGGCGCGGCACGTTCCAATGCCCGCCGCAGTGCCGGCAGCACAAAGACGCTCGACGAGTACGGCCGCGACCTCACCGAGCTCGCCGAGAAAGGCGCGCTCGACCCCGTCATCGGCAGGGAGAATGAGATCACCCGCGTCATCCAGATACTCTCCCGCCGCACGAAGAACAACCCCGTCCTGATAGGCGAGCCGGGCGTCGGCAAGACCGCCGTCGTCGAGGGTCTGGCACAGAAGATAGCCTCCGGCGACGTGCCCGACGACCTGCTCGGCAAGCGCGTCGTGTCCCTCGACCTCACCGGCATGCTGGCCGGCACAAAATACCGCGGCGACTTTGAGGAGCGCGTGAAAGGCGTGCTGGCCGACGTGCAGAAAGCCGGCGACGTCATCCTCTTCATAGACGAGCTGCACACCATCATCGGCGCGGGCGGCGCCGAGGGCGCCATCGACGCGGCCAACATACTCAAGCCCGCCCTGTCCCGCGGCGAGATACAGGTCGTCGGCGCGACCACGCTCAACGAGTACCGCAAGTACATCGAGAAAGACGCCGCGCTCGAGCGCCGTTTCCAGCCCGTGACCGTCAACGAGCCGACTATCGAGGAGAGCATAGAGATCATCCGCGGCCTGCGCGACAAGTATGAGGCCCACCACAAACTGAAGATCTCCGACGAGGCCATAGACGCCGCCGTCAACCTCTCCTCGCGTTATATAAATGACCGTTTTCTCCCCGACAAGGCCATAGACCTGATGGACGAGGCCGCCTCCCGCGTGAGGATGCGCAGCCGCACCATGCCGGCCGAGATCCAGACCATCGAGAAGCGGGTGAACGCCCTCCAGAGCGAGAAGGAGTCGGCCATCCAGGCCCAGGACTTCGAGCAGGCGGCACTCCTGCGCGACCGCGAGAAAGAGCAGCGCGCCGAGCTCGAGAAAGCCAGGGACGAGTGGGAGCAGAAGCGCGGAGGAGCGCGCGGCTGCGTCACCGCCGAGGACATCGCCGAGGTCGTGTCCGGATGGACGGGCGTGCCCGTCACCAGCCTCACCGAGGACGAGAGCACCCGCCTCATGAAGATGGAGGAGATACTCCACAAGCGCGTCGTCGGCCAGGACGAGGCCGTGTCCGCCGTCGCGAGAGCCATACGCCGCGGGCGTGTCGGCCTGAAAGACCCGAAGAGGCCGATTGGTTCGTTCCTGTTCCTCGGCCCCACCGGCGTCGGCAAGACGGAGCTGTGCAAGGCTCTGGCCGAGGCGGTGTTCGGCGACGAGAACGCCATGATAAGGATAGACATGTCCGAGTTCATGGAGAAGCACACGGTGTCCAAGCTCATCGGCTCGCCCCCGGGATATGTGGGCTACGATGAGGGCGGACAGCTCACCGAGAAAGTGCGCCGCAAACCCTACAGCGTCATCCTCTTCGACGAGATAGAGAAGGCGCACGAGGATGTGTTCAACATCATGCTCCAGATCATGGACGACGGCGTGCTCACCGACTCCCAGGGCCGCCACGTGAACTTCAAGAACACCATCATCGTCATGACCTCCAACGTCGGCGCCAAGAACATCGTCGACGCGAAGAAACCCCTCGGCTTCACTCACGACGGCGAGGACGACCGCGTGAAGAGCCCCGAGGAGATACGCGAGCTCGTCATGGGCGACCTGCGCCGCACGTTCAGGCCGGAGTTCCTCAACCGTATCGACGACATCATCGTGTTCCATCAGCTCACCCGCGAGGATATCCGCGAGATCGCGACGAACATGCTCGCCACCGTCGAGAAGCGCATCGCCGGGCTCGGCGTGACGCTCACGGTGACCGATGAGGCGCTTGACAAACTCGCCGGCAAGGGCTTTGACCCAGTGTACGGCGCTCGCCCCCTGCGCCGCGTCATCCAGACCGACATCGAGGACAACGTGGCCGAGCTCGTGCTCACCGGCACTCTCAAGAGCGGCGACAAGGCTGAGGCCAGAGTCGAGGACGGCAAGATCGTCATCGTCAAGGCCGGTTCAGAGCCCGCCCAGGGCGAAGGCAAAAAGGCCGAGTGATTCAATAAAAACGGGCCCCCGGAATTTCCGGGGGCCCGCTTTTGCGTTCACCAGACCTGCCAGCGCATGACAAAAGCATACAGATACAGTATCGCGAGCAGGGCGCTCACCGCCGTTATCGCGCCGTCGCGCGCCGTGGTCCCTGCCGCCATCGAGACGGAGAGCGGCACGGGCAGCAGCGCGATGAGATATCTCGGCGCGCTGAGCAGCCAGGTCGCACCTATGGCGACGAAGTAGTAGGCGATGAACCACGCGGTGTAGCTCGCTCGCATGTTTTTCGCCGCGAGCGCCATGAATATGAGCGCGGCGAAGCAGTATATGAGGTTCGGTATCCACAGCCCGAGCGTGTTCTGCGGTATGCCCTTCCAGCTTGCGGCCGCCTGGTCGAGCTGATATGCCGGTGTGTTGAAAAACAGGCCGAAATTCTGGCTCCAGTGCTCATGCTGGTACTCCATGAACTTGAGCGGGTCGCCTGAGACGGCCCAGTTGACGGCCATATACGCGCCGAACCCGGCGAGGACGAGCGCCATCGATGCACAGCGGCAGGCGAACTGCCTGCCGGTGACGGACCTGCGCGCGGCCACGAGTTCGAACACCAGAGGCACGAGCAGGGCCAGCGCCGTCGAGCGGGTGAAAGCCGCCGCACCTCCGCACAGGCACCCCAGCACCCAGCGGCGCGTGCGCGCCAGATAGATGCAGGCGGAGCACAGCAGCAGGAACAGGCTCTCGCTCATGGGCGCGGCAAAGAAAAACGAACCCGGAAGTATGCAGATGTATTTGAGCGTGCGCATGGCCTCGCCATGCGGCATGTCGAGCCGGAGCAGCCGGTAGATCACGCTCCCCGACGCGGCAAAGCACAGCGCCGACACGATGAGCCCCGCGGCGATGTCGTTTCCCACGATGAGCCACACCGCGCGCACCAGCAGGGGATACCCCGGGAGGAACACGAGCTGCACCAGCCTGTCGATGTTCCCGGAGGAGAGATACCATTCGCGGGCGATGTCGAGATAGTGGCGGCTGTCGGTCCCGCGCCAGAACTCGAGCAGCTCGGCAAATGTGTGGTCGAGACCGAGCGCGAGGCGCAGCAGCGCGACGAGCATGAGCACCAGCACGTCAAACGCGAGAAACATGACGAAGGCCCCTGCCGCCGCGTTCGCGGGCTCGCCGTCAATGACGGCCGTATCGCTGCCGCCGCGCCAGAAGCCCATCCAGGCCGGAACGAACCTGATGAAAACGGCGCCTGCGAGCACCGCGCTGAGCGCTGCCGCCGCCATCCCGGCCGGACTCACATCCGGGCCGGACGCCAGCCAGAGCGCAAACAGGACTGCAAGCCCGGCCGTTCCGGCGGCTGAGAGCCAGAATTCCGGGGTCCTGCAAAATCGAACTTTCATTATAATACCTCCGACAGATGCGAAAAAGCTCAGAGACACTTGAGCCCGCCTCCCGCGAGACCGCAGAGATGATCCGTGAGCAGGGCGATGAACAGCGACGGCGTCATCCTCCCGCTCTCACGAAAGCCGAGCAGGCGCGCGAGCGATTCGGCCCCGCCGCTGCGCCAGAAGCTGTCACAGGCTATGCGCACCGCGCGCTCGACATTTTTCCACGACGTGCCGTACTGCCGGGCGATCTCCGGATATATCACCGTCGTGAGCTCGCCGCGCGGGTCATGTCCGCCGCAGGTCATGACGAGCGCCTCGCGCAGATAGGCATAGCCCCGGTAGCGCGCGGAAAAACCGAGCTCTATCAGCAGCTCCGTCGCCTCACGGTAAAAGCTGTGCCCGGATGCGGTGTGCACAGCCGGCGCAGGTGCGCTGTGCGGAGCAAACTCATAGGCCGAGCGGACACGGTCGAACAGGAGCTGAGGGCTGTTCGGCTTTAAAATGAGCGAGCTCACATCGAGCCTGGCGCACTCGCTCCCCGTGTGACACGAGACAAAGCAGGTGTTCACAACAAAACGCGGACACGGCGACATGGCACTGCGCACCTTGTCCATGACATACAGCCCGTCCCCATCGGGCAGTATGAGATCCAGCAGCAGAACGTCCGGCCGGCTGTTTCCCAAAAGGCGGAGAAGCTCCGCCCCGCTGCCGGCACAGCCGACGATGTCTATATCTCCGGCTTCCGCTGCCGCTTCACATAACATGTTTCTGTAATTGCTGTCGGCGTCGGCGATTACCAGCCGTAGACCGCCATCCATCCTTATACCTCCCCAGGCCGCCACACCGGAGGCGCGGACTGACAGATCCCCTTAAACATGTCTGATGCGCCAATAAGAACCGGTGTGTATCAGCAACACACATATTTATGCAATAGACCAGAAAATTATACAACAGCCTATTTGCGATTGCAATAGTTTTCAAGCATTTTTAGACATCATACGGCAGGATTTTAAGGTTCACATAATATCTGAGCCGCGCGGGGCGCCTGGCGAAGGCCTTGCGCGGGCGGCACGCATCGTGTATAATGTTTGTCACTATGAACCCGAAGGAGAGGACAGATGAAAAAAGCGATGATATGCCTCGCAGCGGCGGTCATGGCCGCGCTTGCCGGCTGCTCCGGCACACCCGAGGGCACTCCGGAGCCCGAGAGCACAGTCGTCACCAACGAGAGTTTCAGTTCCGAGAGCATGCTCACCGTGTCGGGCGAGACCGTCTCGCCGGAGAGCGATGACGTGTTCGGCAGCACCGGGCTCGGCGTGGCCGCGCCAGTGCCGGAGAGCTGGCTGGGCCTGCCGGCGGGCTGCCTCGGCCAGAGCGAGGATGAAGGCTCGCTCTATATAAGCTATTTCCCCGAGGCGACGGCCGAGTGGCTGAGCGAACTCGACACCGGGACGATGTCGCAGGACGAGCTCGCGCAGGCCTATGACCGCCTCCAGTCGGAGCAGGTGGACGTCCTGCGCATAAGCGCCGTGCCGGCGGGGGAGGAGCTTGAGGAATTCGGCGAGAGCGAGAGCGTCGGCTCCGCCTTCGGCAGGGACTACTATGTGGCATACATCGCCTCGGCGCCGGAGGAGCTCGGCGAGGCCGACTCGGCGAACGTCGAGGCGCTCATCGCCGGTGCGCGCGAGATAGCGGACAGCCTCATCATCTTCCCGCCCGAGGGCATGGAGAGCTCGTTCGGCGGCAGCCTCGAGAGCTTTTCGGCCGAGGACATGGACGGGAACGCCGTCACCGAGGAGATATTCTCCGAATACGACCTCACGATGGTGAACCTCTGGACCACCTGGTGCGTCTACTGCATCGAGGAGATGCCTGCCCTGCAGGAGCTCTATGCCCAGCTCCCGGAAAACGTGAACATGATAACCGTCTGCGGCGATGCAGAGACGGAGCACGAGCTCGCGCAGCAGATACTCAGCGACAGCGGCGCGCAGTTCACGACCATCGCGGCCAACGACGAGCTGCAGAGCGAGCTGCTCGCCTATGTCACCGGCTTTCCCACGACGGTGTTTGTCGACAGCACGGGCAAAGCCGTCGGCGAGCCGCTGATGGGCATGCCGCGCGACACCGTGAGCGGGTATATGCAGGAGATAGAGGCGCGGCTGCCTTACGCGGAGGGCTGAGCATGAGCGGAAGGAAACTCTGGATAGTGCGCGCGGCGGTGCTCGCCGTGTCGGCGTCGTTCATTGCGCTGGGGATCGCGCGGGGCGAACACCTCGAGGTGCTGCAGAAGGCGGCGGCCGTGTGCCTCGAGTGCATAGGGCTCGGCTGATGGACGCAAGGGAAAAGCGGCAGGGCCGCTTCAGGCTCGTCATACAGGTGCTCGCCGCCGCGCTCATGAACGGCTACGCCGCCGGTTTTGCCGGCGGAAAGCTCTTCACCGGCGCGTCGAAAGCCATATGCGTGCCCGTGCTCAACTGCTACTCATGCCCCGGAGCGCTGGGCGCCTGCCCGATAGGCTCGCTCCAGGCCGTCATCGGCGGGCGGAGATATGACTTCTCGTTTTATGTCATCGGGCTCGTCATGCTGTTCGGGCTGGTGCTCGGCCGGGTGATCTGCGGCTTTCTGTGCCCGTTCGGCCTGGTCCAGGACTTGCTGCACCGCATCCCGGCCCCGCGCCTGCGCGTGCCGCGCCGGCTCGACCGGGGGCTGAGGCGGACCAAATATGCCGTGCTGATAGTTTTCGTCGTGCTGCTGCCGATGCTGCTCACGAACAGATACGGCATGGGCGCGCCGTATTTCTGCAAGCTCATCTGCCCGGCGGGCATGCTCGAGGGGGCCGTCCCCCTGCTCGCCATGAACGAGAGCCTGAGGGCCGGGCTCGGCGCGCTGTTCGGGTGGAAGACCCTGGTGCTCGCCGCGGTGGTAGTGCTGTCCGTCGTGATACACAGGCCGTTCTGCAAATATCTCTGCCCGCTCGGGGCGCTCTACGGGCTGTTCAACCGCTTCGCGCTGTACCGCATATCGGTCGACGGCGCAAAGTGCACCGGGTGCGGCAAGTGCTCGCGCGTCTGCCCCATGGACGTCGACGTGACGGCCGAGCCGAACAGCGCCGAGTGCATCCGCTGCGGCAAGTGCGCCGCGACATGCCCCACAGGGGCGGTGAAATGCGGCTTCGGCTGCGGCGATAAGGCCAAAAAAGAGGAAAAACCGGCCGGTATCCGATGATACCGGCCGGTTTTCGGCGTGTTTTTGCGATCACAGGCGCTCCTCGAGCGCTTTGCGCACGGTTTTGAGCACTTTTATGCGCGCATAGCGCTTGTCGTTGCCCTCGACTATGCACCAGGGGGCATAGGCCGTCGAGGTCTTTTGCAGCATCTCGTCTACGGCGGCCTCGTACTGCGGCCATTTGTCGCGGTTGCGCCAGTCCTCGCTCGTGATCTTGTACTTTTTGTCCGGTGTGCTCTCGCGCAGCCTGAAGCGCTCGAGCTGGGTGCCGCTGTCTATGTGGAGCCAGAACTTGAGCACGACGGCGCCGTGCCTGTGCAGCTCGTACTCGAACTCGTTTATCTCGTCGTAGGCCATGCTCCAGCGGCTCTCGGGCGTGAGGCCCTCTATGCGCTCGACCATCACGCGGCCGTACCAGCTCCGGTCGAAGAGCACGACGTGCCCGTCTCGCGGGATCTCGCGCCAGAAGCGCCAGAGATAGTGCCGCGAGAGCGCGTCGGGCGAGGGCGCGGCTATGGGCACGACGTCGAAGCCACGCGGGTCGAGCGCCCAGCTCAGGCGGCGGATGGCCCCGCCCTTGCCGGCGGCGTCCCAGCCCTCGAAGGCGAGCACGACGGGGATCTGCTCGCGGTAGAGCAGGCTGTGCAGCTTCTGGAGCTTTTTCTTCTCCCGTTTGAGCTGCTCGTCGTACTCTTCCTTGTCCGCGATGGCTGGGGAGAGGTCGACCTCGCCCAGCTTCGGCATCTTGAGCAGGGGCCAGTCGCGCTTTTCGTCATGCACAGGCTTCGGCGCGCCGCTTTCTATGGCGGAGGCGATGCTCTCGGCGATGGTGCGCAGCACCTCGAGCGTGCCGGAGACCTTGTCGCCGTTTTCGATGACGTGCCACGGCGCGTGCGGTGTGGAGGTGCTCTCGATCACGGCGGAGGCGATGTCGCTGTGCTTGTCCCAGCTGCGGTTCTGCCGCCAGGACGACTCGTCGACGCGCCAGGCCTCCGCGTCGTCGGAGGCGAGCTTTTCGAGCCGCTCGCGCTGTTCGGCGCGGCTTATGCTGAGGTAGAATTTCAATATGAGATAGCCGTCGTCGGCGAGCTGGCGCTCAAAGACGTTTATCGGCTCGGCATAGCGCTGAGCGCCGTCGTGCGACTGGGCGTCGAACGCCGCCGCATACCAGCTGTGGTCGAGGACGGACATCTCGCCGCGCGGGGGGATGTCGCACCAGAAGCGCCACAGGAACGGGCGCCGCCCGGCGTCCTCGGAGGCGGAGCCGTAGGTATAGACCTGGTAGCCGCGCGGGTCGAGCTCGGAGATGACCTCGCTTATCATGCGCCCCTTGCCGGAGGCGCTCGGCCCCTCGAACAGGAGCACGACGGGCACCTTGGCGTTTTTCAGCGGCTGCTGGAGGCTGAGCAGCTGCTTTTGCAGGCGCTTTATCTCTTTTTTCGCGGCTTTTTTCGCCTCGCCGTCGAGGCGGGGGGCCGTGCCGTTCGATTCGTTTTTGATCTCGTTCATATGCCGATCGTCCTTTCGCAGCATATTTTATAGTGTCATTTACCGATATTATATACCGGAGTACGGGAAAATGATGTATTTTTTGTGACTTTTATCCCGATTTCATAATTTATTAACCACGGAGACGCGCGCCGGTGCTAAAATACCGACGATGCCATTTGAATGTGAGATGTATTGAAATGCCAGGATTCAGAAGACTGCCCGTCAGCGGAATACCAAATCTGCGCGACCTCGGCGGCTGGCCCGTGACGAACGGGATGACGCGCTGCGGCGTGTTCCTGCGCTCGGCCCTGCCGCAGTATGTCGGCGAGGAGAGCGAGGCCCTGCTGCGCAGCTATGACCTGCGGACCGTCATCGACTTCCGCAGCGAGCGCGAGGCCGAGCGCGACCCCGACCCGCTCAGGGCGCTCGACGGGATAACCTATCTCTCCATGCCCATGTTCGACGCGGCGGCCTCGGGCGCGGCCCTGCGCATAAGGCCGGAGGCGCACTTTTCGTGGGCCGAACATTATATAAGGATGGCCGAGCAGCAGAAAGACTGGGTGTGCCGCGTGATGACGGCGCTCGCCGGGAGCGAGGGCTGCGCCCTGTTCCACTGCACCACAGGCAAGGACCGCGCCGGAATAATCAGCGCGCTCATCCTCTCCATGTGCTCCGTCTGCGACGAGGACGTCGTCGCGGACTACTGCGTGAGCGAGATATACCTGCGCCCGATGTATGCCGAGATGGAGAGCTACAGCCGTCTCTGCAACGGGAACATAGACGCGCCGTTTTACCGCACCGAGCCCGCCACCATGCGCGCTTTCCTTGAACATATATTCGGGAAATACGGCTCGGCCGCAGGATACCTCGCGAGCTGCGGCCTGCCGGAGAGCGCGGCCGCGCGCATAAGGGAAAAGCTCACCGGCAAATTTTAGCTTGCGCCGTGCCGTTCTATGGGATATAATATGCTCATTGCAGCTTTTTTGGCGGCTCCGCCGCGTACAAAACTGAGCAAAGGAAGATCGAAACATGAGTGCATCACAGTATCAGAGAAACGCAGACATGGAGGCTGCGGCGAAGAAAAGGCGCACCCGCCTCATCTCGGCGCTGGTGTTCATCATCGCCGTCGTCGTCATCGTCGGCAGTTTTGTCGTGAACTCCAACTATTTCTACACCGGCACAGCGGCAGTAACCATAGGCGACACCGACTTCACTGCCGCAGAGCTCAACTATCTGTACTATAACCTCGCCGGCAACGCCGGCTTCAGCGACACCTCCTCGCTGGATGAGCAGTATTACGACGAGAACACCACATATGAGGAGTACTTCCGCCAGCAGGCCGAGGAGTATCTCGTCAACCTCACAGTCATGGTCTCCGCCGCCGAGGCCGAGGGCATGACGCTCTCCGAGGAGAGCACGGCCTATGTCGAGGAGCAGCTCACCACCGCCGACGCATACGCCGCGGTATACAGCAACGGCAACACCGACAGCTACCTTATGAGCTTCTACGGCAAGGGTTTCGACAGGGAGACGTTCCAGCGCATGCTTGAGATGCAGGCCCTGGCCGACCAGTACAGTGCTCAGAAGCTCGAGAGCTTCGAGTATACCGAGGAGGAGCTCAAAGCATACTATGATGAGCACAAGGACGAGTTCGACATGTTTGAGTACTATGTCTACTTCGTCGAGAACGGCGACGACGCCGAGGCGGCATATGCCCTGGCAGACGAGATAGCTCTCGCCGAGACCGCCGAGGAGTTTGCCCAGAACGTCTACGACAGCGCCTCCGAGGAGGACAAGCCCAACTACGAGGACCCCGAGTCCACCCGCTACATCAGCTCCGGCACCGCGCTCGACAGCTATGACTACGGCGCCTGGCTCAAGGAGAGCGGCCGCAGCGAGGGCGACACCACCGTCATCGAGAGCAGCAGCGGAGGCGGCTACTACGTCCTCATGTTCATAGACCGCGACTCCAATAACTACGAGTCCGTCGCCATGCGCCACATCCTCGCCCAGGTCACCGCCGACGAGAACGGCGAGTACACCACCGAGGCCATAAACACCGCCAGGGCCGAGATCGACGAGGTCGTCGCCGAATACGAGAGCGGCGACATGACCGAGGACAGCTTTGCCGCCCTCGCCGAGGAGTACTCCGACGACACCGGCTCCAACACCAACGCCGGCCTCTATGAGCATATCTACCACAATCAGATGGTCCAGCCCATAAACGACTATATCTTCGACTCCGCACGTGAGCCGGGAGACACCGAGGTGCTCTACTACGAGGGACCGAACTATGCCGGCTATCACTTCGTGTATTTCGTCGGCACCGACGGGCTCTACTGCGACTACATCGCCGAGACTGCGATGAGCACCGAGGACTTCAACGACTGGATGGCCGCCGAGACGGCAAAGTATCCCGTCACCGAGCACTATTCCATCCGATTCGTCGGCTGATAAAAGACACAAAATGCGCGCCGGATCTCAGTCGAGCTCCGGCGCGTTCGACACTGTAAGGAGAAGTGAACAGCTATGAAAACGATAAAAACCAGGATAGCGGCGCTCGCAATGGCGCTCATGCTCGCCGTCACGGCCGCGGGCTGCGGAGGAGGGGACGAGGCCGAGGTCACGCCCGCCGTCGAGCCGCCCGAGCTCGCGAACCCGGACTACAGCCCGTCCGTCAGCGAGAGCACTCCGGCCCCGGAGAGCCCGTCCGCCCCGCCGGAGATCGCGAACCCTGACAGCCCAGACTATGTCCCGTCTACGGGCAGCACGACCATACCAGAGACCGAGGACGCCGGCGACGCTTATATAGAGCGCATCACCTTCCTCGGCGACTCCACGACCTACGGGCTCAAGGCCTACGGGATGCTGCCCGGCGGCGAGAGCACGCAGCAGGTCTGGACGCCCTCGAGCGGCACGCTCACCCTCTCCAACCAGAGCTGGGCGACCATCGTCTATCCGCCCACAGGGGAGGAGATACCCATACGCGACGCCGTGACCGCAGCCCAGCCGGACATCATGGTCATCACCCTCGGCGTGAACGGCGTGTCCTTCCTCGACGAGGAGGCGTTCAAGTCCGAGTACAAGAGCCTCGTGTCCGACATACAGGCCCTCAGCCCGGACACGGTCATCATCTGCAACTCCATCTACCCGGTGGAGTCCGACTATGAGTACCTCGCGGATATCAACAACGACAAGATCACAGCGGCCAATGGCTGGATAGCCGACGTGGCGGCCGAGTGCGGCGTGTACTATCTCGACACCTATCCGCTCCTGCTCGGCAGCGACGGCTTCCTCAATCCCGACTACGGCAACGGCGACGGGATACATCTCGGCCCGGCCGGGTTTGAGGTCGTGCTCGAGAACATCCGCACGCACGCCGTGCAGTGAGGTGTGAGACGATGAAAAAAATCACGGTTTTTGCCCTGCTCTGCGCCGCGCTGCTCGCACTCGCCGGCTGCGGCGGCTCGGAGGAGCCCGGCTGCCGCGACGACGTTGCCGCGGCCGACATCGCCGAGCAGGTATGCACCGCGCTCGGCAAGGACGACATGGTCGCCATGGACGACACATATCTGCAAAACGCCATGCAGCTTGACAGCTCCGAGTTTTCCGACTACGCCGTGATGGTGAACAGCAAGGGCGCGAACATCGACGAGTTCGGTATTTTCAAAGCCGGGGACTCCGGCGTCAGCGCCGCCGAGGAGGCGGTGCGGGGATATCTCCAGTTCAGGCTCGACACCTGGATGCCGGAGTATATGCCGGAGGAGCTGCCCAAGCTCGAGAACGCCGGGGTGCGCGTCTGCGGCAACTATGTCATGTACGCCATCCTGTCCGACTCCGAGGCGGAGACCGCGTTCTCCGAATTCGAGTCGGCGCTCGAGGCATGATAAAGCTCATTGCGCTCGACATCGACGGCACACTGCTCACCTCGCAGCGCACCATAAGCCCCGATACGCTCAAGGCGCTGCGCGCGGCGTCGGCCGCCGGGGTGCGCATAGTGCTCGCCACGGGCCGCGCGTTCCGCAGCCTGCAGGACGTGATGGAAAAGCTCGGCTGCGCGGACTACGCCGTCACCTCCAGCGGAGGCGGTGTGTTCGACGCGGAGGGGAACATGCTCTTTGCCGCAAAATTCTCGCCGGAGCATGTGAGAGCGGTGCTCGCCGCCGTGAGGCGCTTCGGCACCTATCCGGAGCTATACATCCGCGGCCAGGCCTACGCCGCCGCGCTCGAGCTCGACAGCCTGCGCGCCTGGGGCGTGCCGGAGAAAGTGTGCGGCTATATCCTGGACACGAGGGTGCGCGTCGAGGACATGGACGCTTTCATCGACAGCCGCATAGCCGACATCGAGGGCATGGACGTGCTCACCGCGCCTTACGAACACCGCGCGGCCATGCGCGCCGCGCTCGAGGGCATAGCCGGGCTTGCCGTGAGCTCGTCGAGCCCGCACTATGTCGACGTGAACACCGCCGGAGTGACTAAGGCCTCCGGGCTCGAGTTCCTGGGCAGGCGGCTCGGCATAGCGCCGGGGGAAATGGCCGCGTTCGGCGACGCGGAAAACGACCTGCCAATGCTGAGATACGCCGGGCTCGGCATAGCCATGGGCAACGCCGCGCCGGAGACGGCCGCCGCCGCGCGCTATGTCACAGACTCCAACGACGGCGAGGGAATAGCCAAAGCTCTTCGGCATTTCGGGATAGTGTGAACAAAAAACCTGGGCGCTTCCACGCGAACCATCACAAGGACGACAGACAAAGCCGTACAAAGTAAAAGGAACTGCCGGAGTCGATCCGCGGCGGTTCCTTTTTTATGCTTTTCTATGCGGAAACTCTTTTAGTAATCCGGGCGTATAGCTGAAAACACAGGCGCACCAACGCCCTCGGTGCCGACCGGATAGTCGGCCCGGCCGGACATCGTTGACAAAAACCGCCGCCATCTCGGCGGAGCGATAATGCGGGTATCAAGACCTCGCTCAATGCCCTGTCGACCAATGCTACGCAGTTCCTCAGCCGAATGAAACTTATCCTTGGGGACCCAGTTTCATGGACGTCCTGGCCGGAGGTAAGAATGTTTCTTTCGACATCATCAAGAACGATATTTACTATCTGCTTGATGCAGGCAGCTATGTCGTAGATGAAATTGGCAATGACACCTATAATGGCGCCAACTACGACTTTGACTTTGTCAATGACGCGGCTTCCCTGATCCTGACTGTTGGCGGCAACCAGTACACAGCAACAGCAGTCACTGATGGATTGGAAGAGGGCGAAACTGCCCGTTATAGTTTTACTTATGATGGCGTTAATGCAACCAACGGCGCAGCTGCGCCTTTCGTCCTGCGCTATTTCCAGGACGGCACCATCTATGATGGCAGCGAGTACGACGAATGCTTCGTCTGGGAAATCAATGTCCCGGTATCCAACTTTGCGCCCGTCCAGCTGACATACACCGTCAAGCTGACCGATCCGCAGACCGCGTCTGGCACTTACGGCCAGTATGACGAGGACGGAGAGGAAACCACAAGCACCGGACTGTACACCAACAACAGCGCGACTCTGTATCCGGTCGACAGCAACGGGTATAAGCATGTGCCTGAAGCGTTTGCGAAACCGACAGTATCCTACACCGTCGGCGGCAGCAGTTCCGGCGGAGGCGGAGGCAATCCCAGCGAGCCCAGCATCAGGCCGGACGAGCCGGACGATCTGAACACCGAGGACCACTACGCCTACATCATCGGATACCCGATAGACTACCGCACCGGCGAGCCGACTGATGACAAATCTGTCTGGCCCGTGCAGCCGCAGGGCAACATCACCCGCGCCGAGCTCACAAAAGTCGCCGTCGGCTTCTTCGACGTGACGGGCGACTACGAGGACGGCACGTTCTCCGACGTGGACGCGGACTCCTGGTATGCCGATTTCATCGACGCGGCGTTTGACCTCGGCTTGGTCGAGGGATATCCCGACGGCACCATCCGTCCGCAGGCTTACATCACCCGCGCCGAGGCGGCGACGATGGTGAACCGCACTCTTGGACGCGTGCCCGACACGGACCATCTGCTGCCGGAGGACGAGATGCGCGTGTGGCCCGACAACAGCGACGCCGACGCCTGGTACTATGCGCAGATCCAGGAGGCCACCAACAGCCACGACTATGAGTGGATAACCAGCGGCGGCGAGGAGATCGAGAACTGGACGCACAAACTCAACGACCGCATCTGGGAGCAGCTCGAGCGTGAGTGGTCCGACGCCTACTCGGCGCCCGGCGGCGAGGTCGTGGACTGACCAGAGTATTTAAGTACATCCGGCACCGGCCGGAAAAATATTAGGCGTGACGGCTTCGCGAGGACTCTCACAAGGACAATGACCGAAGCCGTCCAAAGCAAAAGGAACTGCCGCAGTTAATTCGCGGCAGTTCCTCTTGTGTTTCGGTAAATTTTACTGCCTGAAACCAGGCAGACATACCCCGTGCCGCCGCCGGAATGAACAGTATAAGCGGGACGGCAATAGCCGGAACGGTGCTGAAAGCGTGTTTCGCTCCGCGCACCCATGTACGTCGGCAGCAATAAGGCCCATGATCTGTTGATGCTGCCATGCGGTCTCGCCGCCCGGGATGTAAGAGCTGACTTTGGGCGCGACTTCCTGGATGAAGTCAAGCATAGCGGTTATTGCGATGCCTGAGACGTCGGATATCTGGCGGATGACCGTCGGGCAGAAGACATATCTGGGCGCATTGTTGTCTTTGAACGAACCGTAGGTAACGCCAGGTCCCACGCTTCCCCACTCGATTGCCATCAGTTCGGCGGGGTTTGCCTCATATTCCCCCCTGGTGCCGCAGCCAGACGAATAGTTATACTGGCTGTTCTGCGCCTTGAGGACGAGAAGATTGGCGTTGCGCTCCTACGGAACGATATCGCAGGAAGAGAAAAACAGGCAGCCCAGATCGCGCTGATAACTGAACAGAAATACAAAGACGCGCTCGTGCGCATCGAACTCAACCGCAATCCCGCCCTGCGCTGCCATGATATGAAGCATCTGTCATGTACCGGCGCTATGGCGGGCGACAATGAGCGGCTTGCGGCATATATAAACAGCATATACAGCGAGCTGCCGTTGTCTGCGGCATCATTGCAAGGCAAAATGCTGTACCGGCATGCCTGGCGCCTTTGATGCCACGGGAGGCACATAAAAGGACAGGCAGGTACTGCGTCTGCAGTGCCTGCCTGTCCTAAAGCCTGCGGCTTCCCTTATGGGGATGCGCCGCTTGGCGCCCGGGTCTCTTTAAATTTTGCTATGTAATCAGAGGTCGATGTCGTTGGTGTGGCTGCGGAACAGCTCCTCCTGCTCCTCAGGCGGGAGGATGCTCGCATAGAGCTTGAGTTCGCGCATAGTCTCCCAGTTGCTGAGGATGGAGATGGCCGCGTGGATGAGCACTATGCAGAAGATCACGATCACCTCGGAGAAACTGTGCGCCGTGACGAGGCGCAGGATCTCGGAGCAGAGGATGAACAGGAGCGACACATTCATGCGTTTGCGCAGGTAGAGCACGGTGTGACGCCTGCGGCGGAAAAACCGGTAGAGCGCCTGGACACAGGCGGAGATCATGAGCAGCACCGCGACCAGCTCGAACATGATTATGCCCACGTAGGCGAGCAGCTCGAGCAGCTGGATGAGCAGGCCGACCTGCTCCGGGCCCTCCTGCGGCGCTGCGTTTAGTATGCCGGCACAGAAATTCATAGAAACCTCCAAAATATTTATGTCGCCTTAACACTTGCTTATATTATATTTTAATAAGTCCCTATGTGCAAGTTAATCTTTTGTCATATGGGCAAGTTTTTGCAAATCGCCATATAAGAAAGCGTTATATTTGGGCCCGGCCGCATATTTTTTCATGCTGCAGGCATATTTTTGGCTTGGTTTGTATTGAATATGTCGCATTTGGATGATATAATTTGAACAATTCAATCAAAGGAGAATGCTACATGTCCTATGTCGATGAAGTCTATCAGAATCTGGTAGAGAAAAATCCCGCGCAGCCTGAGTTTCTCCAGGCTGCTAAAGAAGTCCTCGAGTCGCTCCGCCCCGTCGTCGACGCCAACGAGGAGAAATACCGCAGCGTGTCCCTGCTCGAGCGCCTTGTCAACCCCGAGCGCGCCATCCAGTTCCGCGTCCCCTGGGTCGACGACAAGGGCCATGTCCAGGTCAACACCGGCTACCGCGTGCAGTACAACACCGCCATCGGCCCCGTCAAGGGCGGCCTGCGCCTGCATCCGTCGGTCAACCTCAGCATCATGAAGTTCCTCGGCTTTGAGCAGACCTTCAAGAACAGCCTCACCGGCCTGCCCATCGGCGGCGGCAAGGGCGGCAGCGACTTCGACCCCAAGGGCAAGTCCGACCGCGAGGTCATGGCCTTCTGCCAGAGCTTCATGACCGAGCTCTACAAGTACATCGGACCGAACCAGGACGTCCCCGCCGGTGATATCGGCGTCGGCGCCCGCGAGATCGGCTTCCTCTACGGCCAGTACAAGCGCATCACCGGCCAGTATGAGGGCGTCCTCACCGGCAAGGGCCTCAGCTACGGCGGCTCCCTCGTCCGCACCGAGGCCACCGGCTACGGCCTGCTCTATCTCGTTGAGGAGATGCTCAAGTGCAACGGCCACGATATCAAGGGCAAGATCTGCGCCGTGTCCGGCTCCGGCAACGTCGCCCAGTACGCCATCCAGAAGGCATGGCAGCTCGGCGCCAAGCCCGTCACCTGCTCCGACTCCAACGGCTGGGTCTACGATCCCGACGGCATCGACTTCGACACCCTCGCCGAGGTCAAGCAGGTCCGCCGCGCCCGCCTCACCGAGTATGCCAAGGCCCGTCCCAACTCCGTCTATCACGAGGGCCGCGGCGTGTGGAGCGTCAAGTGCGACATCGCCCTGCCCTGCGCCACTCAGAACGAGCTCTTCCTCGACGACGCCAAGGAGCTGGTCGCCAACGGCTGCATAGCCGTCTGCGAGGGCGCCAACATGCCCACCACCCTCGACGCCACCGAGTATCTCCAGAAGAACGGCATACTGTTCACCCCCGGCAAGGCTTCCAACGCCGGCGGCGTTGCCGTCTCCGCTCTTGAGATGTGCCAGAACAGCGAGCGCCTGAGCTGGAGCTTCGAGGAGGTCGACGCACGCCTTCAGAAGATCATGGTCGATCTGTTCCACAACATCGACAATGCCGCCAAAGAGTACGGCATGGCCGGCAACTATGTCGCCGGAGCCAACATCGCCGGCTTCCTCAAGGTCGCCGACGCCATGCTTGCCCAGGGCATCTGCTGACAAGCTGTATTCCGGACGGGGGCAACCGCCCCCGTCTTTTTTTAAAACCCGCTTATGGTATATGGTTTTACAGAGATATGCGCCATGTTTTTCGTCTACGCCGTCCTCGGCTGGTGTGCCGAGGTGGCGTTTGCAGCTGTGAACTCGGGCAAGTTTGTCAACCGCGGCTTTCTCAACGGGCCGTGGTGCCCCATATATGGCTTCGGCGTCGTCATAGTCGTGCTCGTGCTGACGCCGGTGGAGGAGAATACGGCCCTGCTTTTCGCCGGAGCCGTGGTGCTCACCTCGGCGCTGGAGTGGATAACGGGCTGTGTGCTTGAGAAAGCTTTCCACGCCAGATGGTGGGATTACAGCGGGCTGCCGTTCAACATCGGCGGATATGTATGTCTCAAGTTCTCGCTAATGTGGGGGCTTGCGTGCGTGCTGGTCATGCGCGTGCTGCACCCGACGGTGATGTTCCTCATATCGCTCGTGCCCGATACGGCGCTCGCCGTGCTCAATGCGGTTTCGGCCTGCGCCATGGCGGCCGACCTCACGGTGACGCTGCTGGGCATAAGGAAGATGCAGTCCAGGCTGCGTCTGCTCACCAAGCTGACGGCGGACCTGCGCGAGCTGTCTGACGGCATCGGCGAGAAAATCAGCGCCGATGTTATCTCCGCCGTGGGAGCCATAGAAGAGGCGCGCGGCAGCTATGAGGAAAAGCGCGCCGAAATAAAACGCAAGCGCGAGGAGATAATAAGCCTGCTCGCCGAGCGCCGCAGGACGGATGCGCGCCTTTTGAAAGCGTTCCCCGGGCTGCGTTCCGAGCGGCATCAGGAGGCGCTGGAGCGTTTGAGAGAGAAATATCTCAAAAAGAAATAACATGTTTTTGAATGATGAAAAGGCGGTGACGCTGTGTTTTTTGATTACACATACATCGTTTATGTACTGCCGGCCGTGCTGCTGGCGTTCTGGGCTCAGGCGCATGTGAATTCGACGTTCCGCCGCTATCAGAACCAGCTCTCGCGCAGGCGGGTGAGCGGGGCGGAGGCGGCGAGGGCCGTGCTCTCGGCGCACGGGATATACGACGTGCGCATAGAGCGCGTCTCCGGAAACCTCACCGACCACTACGACCCGCGCGACAATGTGATACGCCTGTCCGACGGAGTTTACTCCAGCACGTCGACGGCCGCCATAGGCGTCGCCGCGCACGAGGCGGGGCACGCGCTGCAATACGCCGAGAACTATGCGCCAATACGCCTGCGCTCGGCCATAATCCCGATAACGAACCTCGGCTCGCAGCTGGCCTTTCCGCTGGTGCTCTTCGGGCTGCTGCTCATGGGCGTGAGCGAGGTGTTTGCCGGCGTGGCCTACGCGGGCATCGCCTGCTTCGCGCTCTCGGCCGTGTTCCAGCTCGTGACGCTGCCGACGGAGTTCAACGCCAGCCGCCGCGCCATAGCCGCCATTGAGTCGGCAGGGCTGCTCGAGCCCGACGAGGTCGCCGGAGCCAGGAAGGTGCTCTCGGCTGCGGCGATGACCTATGTGGCGGCGCTGGCCGTGTCGCTGGGACAGCTCCTGCGCCTGCTCGTCATAGTCGGCGGGAGAAGAAGAGACTGAACTTGAAAACGCAAAAGCCGCAGCTTGAGCTGCGGCTTTTTTATGCGCTCAGTCCTCCATGTGGCGGCCGAGGAAGGCAGCGATGGTCTGCGCGAGCTTGTACTCCGCGGGGCCGCATTTCTGTGCGCCGTCGTCTATGAAGAGCACGAGCCCGAGCACGTCGCCGCCTGAGATGACAGGCGCCGCCACGGCGACCGCGGGGGAGTTGTCCGCGTCGGACAGGCGGATGGGGTCTTTGCCGGGGGCGGCCTCGTATATTTTGCGCTCGTCCATGATGCGCGACAGGCTCCCGCCCAGCTCGCGGCCGGAGACGCTGCGCTTGGACGGACCGCAGGCCGCGATGACGGTGTCCCTGTCGGTGATGGCGGCGGTGCGCCCGGCGGTGCGGCTGAGCGTCTCGCAGAACTGGGCGGCAAAGTCCTCGAGCCCGCCCATCATTGAATATTTCTTGAAAATCACCTCGCCGTCGCGGCTCGTGTATATTTCCAGCGGGTCGCCGTCGCTGACAATATTGGCATGGAAAACCTTGTCGGAATGCCGCTTTGCCGCCTGTACCACGGTCGCGGCTGTCATATCTCCGGCTGCCGGTTCGGTATCCGCGGTGACGTCATCCCCGGCCGGGCGGGGCTCGATTTCCGGCAGCGTCCCGCTGCGGAGCAGGCAGTCGATGTCCGATTTCAGCTTTATCTCGATGTGATCTTCATAGACGCGTATTTTCTCGATGATCAGCTGCAGGTCGTTCCGCTCGAGCTTGTCCCGAGCGAGGATGCCGTCGAACACCTCGAGGGCTGTTTTGGCGGCCCGGTTGACTCTGATGATGGTGTTCCGCCTGTCGACGGCCATGCCGATCTGGCTGCGCACGCCGTCTATGCGGCGCGCGAGGTCGGCCTCGAGCCCGCCGTAAGTCTCCTCGAGGAGCTCTTCCTGCTCCGGGTGCCTCATTATATCGCGTATGCGCTGGCGTTTCGTGGCCTTCAGTTCGTCCTGGAGCCGCGCGAGCGATTCCTCAAGGACTGCGGCGCTCCGCTCGCTCTCGGATACGTCGTCGCGCTCGCGCGCAAGGTCGGCGTTGAGGCGCTCGAGCATCCCGGCCGAGCCGTCTCTCACTTTCTGCAAATACAGCTTGAGCAGCTCGTCGAGCTTGTCGGCGCGGATGTGGTGGCTGGTGCAGCCGGCGCGTCCCCGGCGGTGGTAGGAGCCGCAGGTATAGGCGGGCTTGAGGTCGCGGCGGCTCATGGCGAACATGGGCGAGCCGCAGTCGCCGCACTCGAGAAAACCCGAGTATACGTTGTCGTACTTCTTCTGTCCGCGGTAGTGCCCGGTCGAGCGGCTCTCGCGCAGGGCGCGGGCCGTGGCGAAAGTGCGGTAGTCGACGATGGGCTGGTGCTGGTGCTCGATGACCACATGCTCGCTCTCGTCGCACTTCATGTCCCGCCCGTTTATTTTCCGCCGCGTGTATTTGCCCTGGCGCAGGGTGCCGATGTAAAAGTCGTTGTCCAGTATGCCCTGGACGGTGACGATTGCCCAGAGCGGGCTGGCGCTGCGGCGGCACTCCTCGCCCGCGGACTCCCTGCGCTCGCGCTCGGACATGCGCGGCGTGGGCACGCCGCAGTCCGTGAGGTGGTTGGCGATCTTCTTATATCCCCAGCCGTCGATATACAGCCTGAATATCTCGCGCACGGTCTCCGCCTCGGCGGGCACGATCTCGAACTCCTGCTTTTTGTTGACGACATAGCCGTACGGCGCGGCGCATATCCATTTGCCGTCGGCCTGACGCCGCCGGATGACGCTCTTCACCTTTTTGCTGGTATCGGTCACAGGCATTTCGTTTATGAGGAACTGGAACTGTATCTTCAGCCAGTCGTCGTCGTTCGGAAAGTCGATGTTGTCGCCGATGGATATGATGCGCACGCCCGCGTCGCGCAGGTCCTCCAGCTCGACCAGGCCGCGGCTGTTGCGGCGCGAGAAGCGGGAGAAATCCTTGACTATGAGTATGCCGTACCTGTGCTCCATGAGTCCCCTGCGCATGGCCTGATAGCCCTCGCGCTGCTCGAATGTGTAGCCCGAGCGGTCGCGGTCCTCGTAGAAAGTCAGCTCGCTGCCGGGAAACCTGTGCCGGACATAGTCGGCGATGATGTCTTTTTGGTTCTCGATGGACACGTTCTCCCTGTCGAGCTCCTCGTCCACCGATATGCGGCAGTAGCCGGCGATGTCAAAGCGCTCTGTCATGCGGCGCCTCCGTTTCTTACAATAAAGTATAAAACTCGGATGAATTGATCAGATAACATTGTAACATACCGGCGCCTTAAAGGCAAACAAAAAAGGCGGGACAGCTTTTGCGGCCTGTCCCGCCTCATTTTTGACGCGTATCGTCCTGCAAAGCTTCGAAATGCGCCTGCCGCCTGCGGCTGCTGAGCAGCAGGTCGCGCGTGTTTGCGTAGAGATCCTCCCCGCCGGAGCAGAAGACGGCGACGGTGTATTTTTTCGAGCTGTACGACCGGCAGAGCGGAACCAGCCGCTCGCGAAGTTTGGGGTCGCCGCTTTCGCTGCGGCTCAGCCAGACTTCAACGATCTTCCTGTCGCCGCGGATGTTTATCTCCAAGCTTTGGCACCTCCCGCCTGGAAACAGTTTCCGCAGGTTCGCACGCTTTTATACACGCAGCCGGCCGATGGCTGGATAGATATGGAAAATGTTGAAAAGTATTTATTCAATTTTATCCGCAGCATGGGGACAATGGACTG
This sequence comes from Candidatus Heteroscillospira lomanii, assembly GCA_904419385.1. GTDB lineage: Bacteria > Bacillota > Clostridia > Oscillospirales > Oscillospiraceae > Heteroscillospira > Heteroscillospira lomanii. The sequence goes on along the minus strand of CAJFRI010000011.1, from coordinate 129 downwards.
GAGAAGGCAAGACCGCTTGAGGAAACACAGCAAATGTAATATTTATGCATAATCTGTCGATAAGCTGTTTACAACAAAATCTTGGCGGATTTGTCGGCGGTATTTTTTCAGAGGGCATTTCAATGGTTA
>CAJFRI010000010.1 GCA_904419385.1 Candidatus Heteroscillospira lomanii | reverse complement strand
CTTGCGGCGGCCCTGGGCGTGCTCACCATGAGCGCCTCGGCCATGCATATCGCCGAGGGGATGCTCCCCGCCGGCTGGGCCGTCGGCTGGGGGGCGGTGTGCGTCCCCTTTGTGGCCGCCGGGTTCTTCTCCATCAAAAAGCGCGTGGATGCCACACCGAGAGCCAAGGTGCTGCTCGCAATGTGCGGGGCTTTTGCCTTCGTGCTGTCGGCGCTAAAGCTGCCGTCGTTCAACGGCAGCTGCTCGCATCCGACGGGCGTCGGCCTCGGCGCCGTGCTCTTCGGGCCAACGGCGACCTGTGTGCTCGGGCTGATAGTCCTGCTGTTCCAGGCTCTGCTCCTGGCGCACGGCGGGCTCACGACTCTGGGAGCCAACGTGTTCTCCATGGCGATAGCCGGTCCGCTCATCTCATGGGCGGTATATAAAGGCCTTAAAAAAATAAAATGCCCGCCGGCAGCCGCGGTGTTCGCCGCCTCGGCGCTCGGCGACCTCGGCACCTATGTCGTCACCTCGCTTCAGCTCGGCGTCGTGTGGGGAAACACTTTGCAGTACATGTCGATCTTCGCTGTGACTCAGATCCCGCTCGCCATTGCCGAGGGCCTGCTCACCGTCGTGGTGTTCAACGTTCTCGAGAAATATTCTGCGGCGGAGCTGCGAGAGCTCTCCGTTATGTGAGGAGGTACGGGATATGAAAGTCTGGCAGAAAAATCTCATACTCATCGTGCTCGTCGTCATCCTCGCGGCCGTGCCGCTGTGGCTGTGCCGCGGCGCGGAGTTCGGCGGGGCCGACGGGGCCGCGGGCGAACTCATAGAGGCCACGAATCCCGACTATGTCCCCTGGTTCGAGCCCATACTCGAGCCGGCCAGCGGGGAGATAGAGTCGCTGCTGTTCGCGCTCCAGGCCGCCGTGGGCAGCGGCGTCGTGTGCTTCATCCTCGGCCGGATAACGGCGAAAAAGTGACATGGGCACCGACAGATACGCCTACATGTCCCGCCTGAGGATGGCGGATCCCGTGCCGAAAATATGGTTCTCGCTCGCCGTGCTGATAGTGTGCCTCATGTGCGACAGCATAGCTGTCGGCGTGTTCACGTTAATAGTCATGGCGGCGCTCACCGCCTCGCTCGGCGGGCAGAAAGTGAAGACAGTGCTGCGCTTTCTGCGCGTGCCGCTTGCGTTCCTCGTCATAGGCTGCGTGACCATCGTGTTCCGGCCGATCGGGGAGGGGGCGGACGCGCTCTGGAGCGTGCGGCTGTTCTCGCGCTGGACATGGGGGATAACGCCGGAGTGGCTCGCCGTCGGGGCCGGGGTGTTTTTCAAGGCGCTCGGCGCCGTGTCGGCCATGTACTTCCTCTCGCTCAACACACCGGTCGCAGACATAGTCATGGCGCTCGAGCGCATGCATGTCCCGAAGCTGATGACGGAGCTCATGGAACTCATCTACCGGTTTATTTTCGTGCTGTCAGACGCGGCGGCGCGCATACGCACGGCCCAGGAGTCGCGCCTCGGGTACACCGGCTTCCGCCGCAGCATCGATTCGCTCGGGCTGCTGAGTTCGGTCGTGTTCCTGCGCGCATGGAAGCGCAGCGACAGGGTGTGGTCGGCTCTCGAGAGCCGGGGCTGCTCCGGCGCCCTGCGCACGCTGCCGCAGGAATACAGCAGCGGCGCGAGGCTGTATGTGCTGATGTGCGCGGTATGCGCCGCTCAGCTCGCCGTGCTCGCGGCAGAAAGGTGGCTTTTGCATTGAAATGTGCGATAGAGGCAAAAGACCTCTGCTATACATATGAAGACGGCACCACCGCGCTCGACCATGTGTCGTTTTTCGCCGAGGAGGGCTGCGTCACAGGCATACTCGGCTCGAACGGTGCCGGCAAGTCGACGCTGTTCCTCAATTTAAACGGCGTGCTCACTCCGGCGGGCGGCGAGGTGCTGCTCGACGGCGAGAAGGTGAGCTACACGCGCCAGGGACTCACGGAGCTGCGCCGCAAGGTCGGCATAGTTTTTCAGGACCCGGACGACCAGCTCTTCTCAGCCGACGTCTACCGCGACGTGAGCTTCGGGCCGGTGAACCTGGGGCTCCCGGAGGACGAGGTGCGCAGGCGGGTCGAGTCGGCGCTCGAGCTCACCGGCATATCCGACCTGCGCGGCAAGCCGACTCACGCGCTGTCATACGGGCAGAAAAAGCGCGCCGCCATCGCCGGAGTCGCCGCCATGCAGCCGCGCGTGATGATACTCGACGAGCCCACGGCGGGGCTTGACCCGCAGGGCGTTAGTGATATAATGAAGCTCCTGAAAAAACTCCGCTCGGAGCTCGGGATGACAATAATACTCGCGACGCACGACATGGACATCGTGCCGCTCTACTGCGACAGGGTGTTCCTGCTCTCAGGCGGGAAGATGCTCCGCTCCGGGACGCCGGAGGAGGTCTTTTCAGACCCCGAGGAGCTGCGCCGCAACCATCTGCGCCTGCCGCGCATCGCCCATCTCATGGAGGTGCTGAGCGACCGCGACGGCGTGGACGTCGACCGCTCGGCGGCGACGATAAGCGCCGCCAGGCGCGAAATACTCAGGCTGTTACAGGAGGAGACAGACGCATGACAAAAGGGAAACTCTACGGACTGGGCGTCGGCCCCGGCGACAGGGAACTCATCACGCTGAAAGCAGCGCGCATACTCCGCGAGGCGGACATCATCGCCGTGCCCGACAAGGGCAGCGGGGAAAAGACGGCTCTGAACATCGTGCGGGAGCACGTCGAGGGCAAGGAGCTGCTTTTCTGCCCGACCCCCATGGTGCGCGACGAGGCCGTGCTCGAGCGCTGCTTCGAGGAGATCGCGGACAGGCTCTGCGAAAAGCTCGACGAGGGCAGGACGGTCGCCTTCATCACGCTCGGCGACCCGACCGTGTATTCGACTTATATGTATATACACAGCAGGGTCTCCGGCCGCGGATACGAGGCGGAGCTCGTGCCGGGCGTCACCTCGTTCTGCGCCGCGGCGGCACGGCTGGGAAAACCGCTGTGCGAAAAGTCCGAGAGGCTCCTCATTGTCCCCGCGTCTCACAAAGACATATCCGACTGCCTGGAGGCCGACGCGAACCTCGTGTTCATGAAGGCGGGGCGCGAGATAGGCGCCCTGCGTGAGCGCCTCGCCGAGAGCGGGCTGCTCTCCCGCGCGTCCATGGTCGAGAACTGCGGCATGGACGGGGAAAAGGTATACGAGCGCTTTGCCGACGCGCCCGAGGGCAGCGGATATTTCTCCGTTGTGATAGTGAAGAACGGTGATTCCGACCGATGAACATAGTCATGTCGGGCCTTGACCACAGCGCCGCCCCGCTCGAGCTGCGCGAGAGGCTCTCATTTACAAAAACCGCCGCCGGGGAGATGGCGCTCGAGCTGACAAAACAGCCGGGCGTCGAGGGCGCGGTGCTGCTCAGCACCTGCAACCGCACTGAGGTATACCTCTCGTGTTCCGCCGGCGGCATAGATCCCGGCAGGCTGCTGTGCGCCGCCGCCGGATGCAGCTACGGCGATTTTTCCGAGGCTTTCGCCACACGGCGTGGCGACGGCTGCGCCCGCCATCTGATGGAGGTGAGCTGCGGCCTTAGATCGCAGATACTGGGCGAGGATCAGATAATCACCCAGGTCAAGTCCGCGCTGGAGACGGCGAGGGCCGCAGGCGCGGCGGACGCCTGCCTCGAGACCCTGTTCAGGACGGCGGCGTCCTGCGGCAAGGAGGTCAAGTCGTCCCTGCGCCTGCGGGGGCTGTCCGGCTCGGCCGCGGAGAGCGCCGTGAGCGCGCTCGCGCGCCGTTTCGGGACGCTCATGGGCATGACGGCGCTCGTAATAGGCAACGGCGAGATGGGCCGCCTCACGGCAGCACTTCTCAGAGACGCCGGCTGCTCTGTCACGGTGACGCTCCGCTCGTACAGGCACGGGGAGACCGTCGTCCCCGCGGGCTGCTCGGTCGTGCAGTATGGCGAGAGATATTCAGCCATGGACGGAGCGGACGTGATCGTCTCTGCGACGACGAGCCCCCACTACACAGTGACGCGCGAGCGCTTCGCCGCGCTGGAGAGACCGCCGCGCGCGGCCGTCGACCTCGCGATCCCGAGGGATATCGAGCCGGGAGTTTCGGAATTCACACAGCTGTATAACATAGACGACCTCGGCGTGAGCTGCGAGATAGATCCCGCCACGCTTGCCCGCGCCCGCGCGGCGATAGACGCGCATATGGAGCGGCTGCACCGGTGGGACAACTACCGGGAGTGTATCCCGGAGATGGATGAGCTGCGCTCCGCCGTGCTCGAGCGGGTGCTGTCGCACACGGAGCCGGGGCAGGATGCGGCCGAGGCGGCGGGAGCCGCGGCCGTGCGGGCCGTTGACCTGCTGCTCGGCGGGCTCTCCGGGTGCATAAACCCGGACATGCTGCGCGAGTGCGCCAGCGGCATCCGCGCGCGGACGAGGTGAGGCTGTCATGGACGGGCTGAGATTTCCGATGTTTGTGGACCTGCGCGGCCGCAGGGCGGTGGTCATCGGGTGCGGCGCCATAGGCGCGCGCCGCATCAGGGTGCTGCTGAGCTTCGGCGCGCAGGTGAGAGCTGTCGACCCGCTCACCTCACCGCCGGAGGGGGCCGAGTGGGTGAAGCGGCCGTATGAGCGCGGCGATGTCGATGGGGCTTTCCTCTGCGTCGCGGCGACGGACGACCGCGCTGTGAACCACGCCGTCTGCGAGGAGGCGAGGTCGCTCGGCGTACCAGTTAGCGTGGCCGACGACAGGGACGAATGTGATTTTTATTTTCCCGCCGTGTGTATCGGCGGAGGGCTGGTCGCCGGAGTCGTGTCCGACGGGACAGGCCATGGCAAAACGGCGGCGTGCGCGAAAGAGATACGCCGCATCCTGGAGGGATTCGATGAAGCTTAGAGTCGGCAGCCGTGAGAGCCGCCTTGCAGTCATACAGGCGGAGATACTCATGGCAGACGTAGCGGGACGGTTCCCGGATATCGAAATGGAACTCGTCACGATGAAGACGACCGGCGATAAAATACTCGACCGCACGCTCGACAAGGTCGGCGGAAAGGGGCTCTTCGTGCGGGAGCTCGACCTGGCGCTGAAGGACGGGCGGGTCGATGTGACGGTACACAGCTGCAAGGACCTGCCGATGGAGGAGGACCCGGAGATCCCGCTCTGCGCTTTCTCGAAGCGCGAGGACCCGCGCGACGTGCTCGTGCTGCCGGAAGGGGCGGTTTCCCTGGACCGCACAAAGCCGCTCGGCTGTTCGAGCCTGAGGCGCACGATGCAGCTCAGGCAGCTGTTCCCGGACATGGAGGTCGCCTCAGTGCGAGGGAATGTGCTGACGCGCCTGGCGAAGCTGAACTCCGGTCAGTTTTCCGCGCTGGTGCTCGCCGCCGCCGGTCTCAAGAGGCTCGGGCTGGAGCACCGCATAGCGCGTTATTTCTCGGTGGACGAGATACTCCCCGCCGCCGGGCAGGGCATACTTGCGGCCCAGTGCCGCGCGGATGAGGATACGTTTTTCCTCGCCGGGTTTGCCGACGCCGGCGCCGAGGCATGTGCGCGGGCGGAGAGGGCTTTCGTGCGCCGGCTCAATGCCGGGTGCTCGTCGCCCGTCGCGGCCTACGCCGTGGTCGAGGGGCGGGAGCTGTATCTGCGCGCGATGGACACGCACGGACGCTTCGGCGAGCTGCGCGGCCCCGTTGAGGCGGCCGGAGAGATAGGCTGGCGGCTCGGCGGTGAGATGCTGAAAGGAGGCGTGGCATGAAAGGAAAAGTGACTCTGGTCGGCGCCGGCGCGGGGGATCCGGGCCTGCTGACGCTCAAGGGCAGGGAGGTGCTCGGGCGCGCCGACGTCGTCGTGTACGACAGGCTCGTGGGCGAGGGGGTGCTCGCCATGATGCCTCCCGGCGCCGAGAAGATAGACGTCGGCAAGCGCTCTGCGCACCACCCGGTGCCTCAGGACGAGATAAACGAGATACTGCTGCAAAAAGCGCTCGAGGGCAAAAACGTCGTCCGCCTGAAGGGCGGCGACCCGTTCGTGTTCGGGCGCGGTGGAGAGGAGCTCGAAAAGCTCTGCGAGCGCGGCGTCGAGTTCGAGGTCGTCCCGGGCGTCACGTCGGCAGTCGCCGCCGCGGCATACGCCGGCATACCGGTGACGCACCGCGACTGCTGTTCGTCGCTGCACATAATCACGGGACATGCCCGCGCGGGCAAGCCGCTGCAGATCGATTTCGATGCGCTGTGCCGCGCCGGGGGCACCATGGTGTTCCTCATGGGCGTGAGCGCAATGCCGAGGATAGTCGAGGGGCTGCTCGGGGCTGGCATGCCGCCGGAAACCCCGGCCGCCATGGTCGAGAGCGGCACGACGGCGGCGCAGCGCCGCTGTCTCGCGACTCTGGGCACGCTTCCGGAAAAAGCCGCTGCGATGGGCATACACAGCCCCGCCGTCATCATAGTCGGCGAGGTCTGCGCCCTGGCGGAGAGGTTCGGATGGTTCGACAGGCTGCCTCTGCGGGGCAGGCGCATAGTCGTCACCCGGCCGCGCGAGCGCGCGGGCACGCTCTGCTCGCGCCTGCGAGCGCTCGGGGCCGACGTGCTCGAGTACCCGTGCATCGAGACCGTGCCGATAGACCCGTGCCCGGAGCTCGACCGCGCCATAGGGTGCCTCGGCGGATATGAGTGGCTCTGCTTCACGAGTCCCGCCGGGGTGGATGTGTTCTTCGGCAGGCTCGGTGCACTCGGGCTCGACGCGCGCGCGCTCAGCGGGGTGAAGATAGCCGTCATCGGCACCGGCACGGCGGGCGCGCTGCTCCTGCACGGCTTGAGATATGACCTCATGCCGGAGGTATACGACGCGCGCCATCTCGGAGAGCTGCTCGCGGCCAGGGCGCAGGGGCGCGTGCTCATAGCGCGGGCCGAGCTGGGCTCCGCGGAGCTCACCGCCGCGCTGGACGGGCGCGCCGTCGCCTACGACGATGTTGCGGTCTACCGCACGGTCTATGCCTCGCCGCGCTCGGATGAGCTGAGACACGAGCTTGAGGACGGCGGGCGAGTGTTCGTCACATTCACTTCCGCGTCCACCGTGAAAGGATTTGCCGGTTCGCTCGAGGGTGCGCCGCTCGGCTCCGTCGTCGGCCTGTGCATAGGGCGGCAGACCGCCGAGGCCGCCGGAAAGCTCGGCATAGAGACATACACAGCCGAAAAAGCGACGATCGACGAGCTCATTGAGCTCGCGAAAAAAATAAACTGATCAGAGGTAATCATTATGGACATGATCAACAGACCGAGAAGGCTCCGCTCGTGCGACACCGTGCGCCGCCTGTGCCGCGAGACTCGCGTCTCGCCCGACAGCTTCATCTATCCCATATTCGTCGACGAGAGCATCAGCGGCAGGACGCCCGTCGAGGCCATGCCGGGACAGTTCCGCTGGGGGCTCGACAGCGTGTGCGAGCCTGTGCGCGAGTGCATCGAGGCCGGCGTGCGCAGCTGCATGCTTTTCGGCGTGCCGTCTCACAAAGACGCCGTCGGCTCCGCCGCCTGGGCCGAGGACGGAGTCGTGCAGCGCGCTGTGCGCATAATCAAGGAGAATTTCCCAGATTTCTATGTGATGACCGATGTGTGCCTCTGCGAGTATACCGATCACGGCCACTGCGGCAAGCTCGACGGATGCACAGTCGATAACGACGCCACGCTCGAGCTGCTCGCCAGGGTCGCCGTGTCACACGCCGCCGCCGGAGCCGACATGGTCGCCCCGTCCGACATGATGGACGGGCGCATAGGCTTCATCCGCGCGGCTCTGGACAAAAACGGATTTGAAAACATCCCCATAATGGCCTACTCGGCGAAATACGCTTCCGGCTTCTACGGGCCTTTCCGCGAGGCGGCGGGCTCAGCCCCCTCGTTCGGCGACAGGCGCGGCTATCAGATGGACATGCACAACCGCCGCGAGGCCATATATGAGACCGAGCTCGACATAGACGAGGGCGCCGACATCATCATGGTCAAGCCTGCGCTCAGCTATCTCGACATTATCCGCGAATGCCGCGATGCTTTCGACAAGCCGCTCTGCGCCTACTCCGTGTCAGGAGAGTATTCCATGATAAAGGCCGCCGCCGCAGCGGGCTTTATAGACGAGTACCGCGTGATGTGCGAGACGGCCGTGTCAATTTTCCGGGCGGGAGCCGGCATGCTCATCACCTACTACGCAAAAGAGCTCGCCGAGGCGGCAAGAAAGGGGGAAATAGGCTGATGGGCGTATCGGAAGAACTTTTCGACCGCGCGCAGATGGTCATGCCGGGCGGGGTGAACTCCCCCGTGCGCGCGTACAGGGCCGTGAACATGGCCCCGCGCTTCATCGCCCGCGCCGACGGCGCGTATGTCTACGATGAGGACGGCCGCCGCTATATCGACTACGTATGCTCCTGGGGCCCGATGATACTCGGCCACAACCACCCCGCGATACGCGAGGCAGTCGAGCGGGCGGCGCGCGACGGGCTGAGCTTCGGCGCGCCCACGAGGCGCGAGGTCGAGATAGCCGAGCTCATAGTCGACTGCGTGCCGAATATCGAGATGGTGCGCATGGTGAACTCCGGCACCGAGGCCGTCATGAGCGCGATACGCCTCGCGAGGGGCGTCACAGGGCGCGACGACCTCATCAAGTTCGCCGGCTGCTATCACGGCCACAGCGACAGCCTGCTCGTCAACGCGGGCTCGTCCGCTCTCGCCGGCGGATGCCCGAGCTCGGCGGGAGTGCCCGAGGACATCGCAAAGCACACGCTCACCGCCAGGTTCAACGACCTCGAAAGCGTCGAGGAGCTGTTCCGCGCCCATGAGGGCACGGTCGCGGCGGTGATCGTTGAGCCGGTGGCGGCCAACATGGGCGTCGTAGGCCCGGCGGAGGGCTTTCTCGAGGGCCTGAGGGCGCTATGCGACAAATACGGCGCCCTGCTCATATTCGACGAGGTCATCACGGGCTTCCGGCTCAGCCTCGGCGGCGCGCAGGAGTACTATGGCGTGCGCGCCGACATCGTGACTTTCGGCAAGATCATAGGCGGGGGCATGCCGGTCGGCGCATACTGCTCGTCGCGGCAGTTCATGGAGCTCGTCGCCCCCTGCGGCCCGGTCTACCAGGCGGGCACACTGTCGGGCAACCCCGTGGCAATGGCGGCCGGACTCGCGCAGCTGCGCTATCTGCGCGACCACAGCGGCATATACGAGCAGCTCGACGGGCGCGCCGCCCGCCTCGCCGCCGGGATGCGCGCGAGCGCCGCAGAGCACGGCGTACCCGTCGCGATAAACCGCGTGGGCTCTCTGCTGTCGCCGTTTTTCGTCCCGACCGAGGTCACCACTTTCACCGACGCCAAGGGCAGCGACACCGCGCGCTACGCCAGGTATTTCGCAAATATGCTCAAGCGCGGCGTGGCTCTCGCCCCGGCTCAGTTCGAGGCCATGTTCGTCTCCGAGGCGCACACCGACGAGATCATTGACGAGACCATCGCCGTAGTCGACGCGAGCTTTGCGGAGCTCTGAGAAGCGTTAAAATCTCATCAATTTAATCGTCCCGCTGTTGACACGGCTGCCGGTGTTTTGTATAATTACCATCAATTTAACCGGAAAGGGATATCTCGTTTTTTATGGACGACTCCGACGGCGAAGCCGGCAGCAACAACCACAACATCATATTTGAGATAGAGGCACGACCCGCGTTTTCGACAGAGATCGCGGGCTGTGCCTTTTTGTTTTGACAGCCTGCCGCACTGCGGCGCTGAATATATTTGTGAAAGGAGCTGATCGTCCGTATGGACGACCACAACAGTCGAAGGCCTTGGCACTCGATGAGTGCGGAGGAGGTATGCGCGGAGCTGAACACGTCCCCCGAGGGGCTCAGCGATGCCGAGGCCGCAGAGAGACTGAGAAAAAACGGGCGCAACGAACTGCGCCAAAAACCGCCGAAGACAACGGCACAGATGCTCAAAGAGCAGATAACCGACCCTATGGTGATCATCCTGATAGGTGCGGCCGCCGTCTCCGCCCTGCTGCGCGAGTGGACGGAGGCCTGCGTCATAGCCGTTATAGTGGCCTTGAACGCGGTGATAGGCATAGTCCAGGAGAAAAAGGCGCAGTCCTCACTCGAGGCGCTGCGGCGCATGAGCGCGCCGCTTGCGAGAGTGATGCGCGAGGGCGAGGAGAGCATAGTCCCGGCGGCGGAACTCGTTGCGGGCGACGTGGTGTTCCTCGGAGACGGCGACATGGTTCCGGCGGACATGCGCCTCATCGACACGGCAAACCTCAAGATCGAGGAGGCCTCGCTCACGGGAGAGTCCGTCCCCGCGGAGAAAGAGGCCGATGATCTGCTGCCGGAGAGCTGCCTGCTGGGCGACAGGACCAACATGGCCTATTCGTCGTCCATAGTCACCTACGGCCGCGCCGCCGGCGTGGTCGTCGGGACGGGTATGGACACGGAGGTCGGCCGCATAGCCGGCATGCTCGACGGGCAGGACGGCACCGACACCCCGCTCAAGCGCAAGCTCGCCGCCGTCGGCAAGACGCTCACGGCGGCCGGGCTGATCGTGTGCGTGCTGATATTTGCGATAGGAGCCCTGTACCACAGGCCGCTCATTCCCCAGCTGCTCGTCGCCATCTCGCTCGCCATCTCGATAATCCCCGAGGGCCTTCCCGCCACGGCGACAATAGTCATGGCGCTTGGCGTGCAGCGCATGGCAAAGAAAAACGCGCTCATCCGCCGCCTGCCCGCCGTCGAGACCCTTGGAAGCGCGACCGTCATCTGCTCCGACAAGACGGGCACGCTCACGCTCAACAAAATGACCGTGACACACATCGCCGTGAACGGAGACTTTGAGGCCGGCAGCGCGACGGAGCTCAGCGCTGCCGCGGAAAAGCATCCGGCGGTCTACAGGGAACTGGTCTACGCCGCGGCGCTCTGCAACGACGCGAGCCGCGACCCGGATAATGCCGGCGCAATAATCGGCGACCCGACCGAGGGCGCTCTCATATACATGGCAGAGGCATTCGGCGTAGACCACGAGGAGCTCGAGGACAAATACCCGCGCCTGTTCGAGCAGCCGTTTGACTCGGAGCGCAAGCGGATGACAACGGTGCACATGATAGACGGACGCCTCACGGCCTATACCAAGGGCGCCGTCGATGAGATGCTGCCGCTGTGCTCGTCCATGCTCACGTCCTGCGGCGTGCGCCCCATGACGGAGGCCGACAGGAAAAATATCGCCAGGCTGTGCCTCGAGATGTCGGAAAACGCGCTGCGCGTACTGGGCTTTGCCTTCCGCGAGCTCGGCGCCGTGCCCGAGGATGACGATGAGGACGTCGAGTCGGATCTCACGTTCATCGGTGCGGCCGGCATGATAGACCCTCCCCGCAGGGAGGTGGCCGAGTCCGTGCGCACATGCCGCGCGGCCGGCATAAGGACTATAATGATAACCGGCGATCACAAGGTGACCGCCGCTGCGATAGCAAAGGAGCTCGATATATACCGCGACGGCGACACCATCGTCTCCGGCGACGAGCTCGAGCGCATGACCGACGGACAGCTCGACGAGGCCGTCAGGACGACGACGGTGTTCGCTCGCGTGTCGCCGGCCGACAAGCTGCGCATAATACAGAGCCTCAGGCGCTGCGGCGAGGTCACCGCCATGACGGGCGACGGCGTGAACGACTCGCCCGCGCTGAAAGCCGCAGATATAGGCGTAGCCATGGGCGTGACCGGCACCGACGTCGCCAAGGACGCGGCCGACATGATACTGCTCGACGACAGCTTCACGACGATAGCCTACGCCATCAGAGAGGGACGCAGGGTCTACCGCAATATACAGAAGGTCATCCAGTTCCTGCTGGCGGGCAACATTGCGGAGATAACGACCCTGTTTGCCGCGACGCTCCTCAACTTCGACGCGCCGCTGCTCGCGGCGCATATCCTCTGGGTGAACCTCGCGACGGCGACCCTGCCGGCGCTCGCCCTCGGCGTCGACCCCGCGGGCCGCGACATAATGAGCTGCCCGCCTGTGCGCACAGGCACGCTGTTCGAGAGGGATCTGGTATGGCGCGTTGTGGTGCAGGGCGTGTTCGTGGCCGCGATGACGACCATCGCCTACTGGATAGGCAGCACAATGAGCGGGCACACCGCCGGACAGACCATGGCGTTTTGCGTGCTCGCCCTGTCGCAGATGCTGCGCGCGCTCAACCAGCGCTCGAACACGGAGCCCATATGGGTGCGCTCGGGCGAGAGGAACGTGTGGCTCATGCTGTCGGTCGCGGCATCGGCCGCGCTCATGGCGTGCGTGCTGTTCGTGCCGGGAATGCGCGGGGCGTTCGAGCTCGGCACACTGAGCACTGGACAGTGGCTCACCGTCGCCGTGCTTGCCGGCATGTCCATAGTTCAGATGGAGGTCTCAAAGCTCATAAAGCGCCGGGCGGGACGCTGTTGACATGTGCCGCTGCGCGTGATAAGATATGACAAACGGGTGAGCACCTACCGGCAGTCAGGCTGAAACGGCCTGGCTGCCTTTTTGATTGGAGGATGTATGTAAAATGGATCTGAAGCTTCTGAACATGGCAGATGAAAATGAGATAATGGCGATCATAGAGGATGCGTTCGCCGCTCCGCCCTGGTGCGACGACTGGAGGGACCGCGAGGTTTTTCACAAATACGTCACCGATATAGCCGGAGCGCCTAATTCGCTCACGCTCGGCCTGTACGACGGCGGCGAGCTGGTCGCTCTCGCGGCGGGGCACCTGGTGCATTGGTTCAACGGCCTGGAGTTTGCAGTGAACGACCTCTGTGTGAAGAGCAGCCGCCAGGGCTCAGGCTGCGGGGCGGAGCTGGTCAAACGAGCGGCGCAGTATGCCCGAGAGAACGGCATTGTGCGCATCGCGCTCAAGACCAGGCGCAGCGCCCCGGCATACAGCTTTTATCGCAGGACGGGTTTTACCGAGCAGGAGGACTGCGTCTATTTCACGATGGATACTGCAGAAAAGTAAAAACAAAAAGCCGGCAGGCCAAACGGCCTGCCGGCTTTGCTGTGTACCGGAGAAGGTCACACCGCGAGAGCGGAGCTGAATATGGAGATAATGGAATCCACATCCTCGGCGACGACATAGATTATGTAGTTGCCGACGATGGCGGTCTGCGAGTTTTCGACCAGGGCGTACTGATCGGGCAGATAGGTCGACCAGGCGTCGAGGAGATTCTGCTTGCGGCTCTCGATGCCGTCGCGCACGGCTTCCATGCTGCCCTCGGCGACCTCAGCGATGAATATCTCGGTCGCCTGCACGTTCATGAACGGGACGTTGAGGCTGTAATCGACGAGGAGCGAGGGGTCGATGCCGTAGAGTGCCTGGAGCTCAGTGTCGCCGCATGACATGAGCGAGGGCAGGTCATCGCCGAGCTGGGTGGTGATGGAGTTGAATATGGCGGCGCACTTGGACTCGCTGTCGTCCGGGGAGGAGCTCTCGACAGGTTCGGCGCTCTCAGCGGGCTCGGAGCTCTCGACAGGCTCGGCGCTCTCAACGGGCGCCGACGGAGTGGGCTCCGGCGTGGGCTCGGCTGAGGGGACGGGCGTGGGTTCCGGCGCGGGAGCAGGTGTCGGGGCCGGGGTGGGAGTCGGCTCCGGCGTAGGGGTCGGAGTGGGCTCGGGTTCGGGTGTGGGAGTCGGGGTGGGCTCGGCAGAGGCCTCGGGGCTCACCAGCGGGGTGCTCGTGACGTCGTCGCCGACTCCGGCGGAAGCGGCGGGCTCGTCGGTATCGGTGCTGCCGAAACATCCGGTCAGACTGAAGACCAGCGCGGCCGCAAGGATGAGAGACAAGAGTTTGCGTGTCAAGATTTTTACCTCCTTGGATCTGCAAAAAGACGTTTTTACATGACCATACTGCTGTTTGACGAAAAGATCTCTGAAAAGTTCCCAAAAAACGAAAAAATACGCAGAGATCCGGCTTGCGCGCAGTTTTCCGACCGGCTGCTCCGGACACTGGTGAGAAACCGCGGCATAGAGCTGCTTTTGGTTGACAAAAGCAGTTGATTATTTTAAAATAAATAAGATAAATTGTCAATAACAAATGTTAGGAGAGGATGGTATGAAAACGCTCATAAAAAATGCCAGAGTCTTCGTTGGAGGAAAGTTTTCAGAGCGCGATCTCCTCATCGACGGCGCCGTTATCTCCGGTATTTTCGAGCCGTCCTCCGTCCCCGACGTGTCGGACGGAGAGGTCGTCGACCTTTCGAATAGCGACTGCGTTGTCCTGCCCGGTCTTTCAGATGTTCATGTGCATTTAAGAGAGCCGGGCTTTTCTTATAAGGAGACGGTGCGCACGGGCACGATGGCTGCGGCGCGCGGCGGCTTCACGAGCGTCTGCGCCATGCCGAATCTGAAGCCTGTGCCCGATACTCTTGAGCACTTGAGGGAGGAACTCGGCATCATCGAGCGCGACGCCGCGGTGCATGTCTATCCATACGGGGCGATAACGCTCGGGGAAAAAGGGGAACGGCTCGCCGACATGGAGGACATGGCTCCGTATGTCAAGGGCTTTTCCGACGACGGGCGCGGTGTCCAGAATCCTGAGATGATGAGGGAGGCCATGCTGGAGGCCAAGCGCCTCGGCCGCCCAATAGTGTCGCACTGCGAGGTCGAGTCGCTGCTCACCGGCGGGTGCATACACGACGGCGAGTACGCCCGCATGCACGGCCACGGCGGCATCAGCTCCGAGAGCGAGTGGCGGCAGATCGAGCGCGACATCGGGCTCCTGCGGGAGACCGGCGCGGCCTACCATGTGTGCCACATGTCGGCAAAAGAGAGCGTCGCGCTCGTGCGGCACGCCAAGGCCGAGGGGCTCGACATCACCTGCGAGACGGGGCCGCACTATCTCGCCATGTGCGACATGGACATAGGCGAGGACGGCAGGTTCAAAATGAACCCGCCCATACGCTCGGCCGCCGACCGCGACGCCCTCATCGCCGGCATTCAGGACGGCACGGTGGATATGATAATCACCGACCACGCGCCGCACTCCGCCGAGGAGAAGGGCCGCGGCCTCGAGGGCAGCCTCATGGGTGTCGTCGGGCTGGAGACCAGCTTTGCCGCGTGCTACACCTACCTTGTCAGGACGGGGAAGATCAGCCTCGAGAAGCTCGTCGACCTCATGCACGGCGCGCCCAAGCGCCGGTTCGGCGTGGGGGGCGACATAGAGCCGGGCGCTCCGGCGGATTTGACCGTGTTCAATCTCGGCGCGGAGTTCACCGTCGATCCGGATGAGTTTTTGTCCATGGGGCGCGCCACCCCGTTCGCGGGCGCGCGGCTGTACGGCCGCTGCCTGCTCACAATGGTCGGCGGGAAAAAGGTCTGGGAGGACAAGGGCCTGTGATTAAAACAGTTTACACGATAGTTTCAAACGAAAAGATAGCCGACGGCGCATACAGGATGCGCCTTTCCGGCGACACGGGCGCCATCACGGCGCCGGGGCAGTTCATCGACATCTCTGTGCCGGAGCTGTTCCTGCGCCGGCCCATCTCGGTCTGCGACTGGGACGGCAGCGGGCTCACCGTCATTTACAAGACGGTCGGCCGCGGGACGGACGCCATGTCGAAAATGCGCCCCGGAGACGCGCTGGAGGCGCTGTCAGGGCTCGGCAACGGTTTCGACATGTCGAGGTGCGCCCGGCGCACGGCGGTGATCGGCGGCGGCGTAGGCACGCCTCCGCTGCTGGGGCTGGCAAAGCGCCTCACAGCCGCCGGGCACGAGGTCACGGCCATGCTGGGCTTCAACGGCACGGGAGACATGATGCTCGCCGATGAGTTTGCCGCCCTCGGCTGCCGCACCCTGGTCGCCACGGCCGACGGCAGCTGCGGGACGAAGGGATTCGTTACCGAGCTGCTTCCCCAGGCCGGGTTCGACAGTTTCTGCGCCTGCGGGCCGCTGCCCATGCTGCGCGCGCTGTGCGCCGCGCTGCCGGACGTGCCGGGGCAGGTGAGCCTTGAGGAGCGCATGGGCTGCGGCTTCGGCGCCTGCATGGGCTGCACCCACAAGACGAAAAACGGCCCCAAGCGCGTCTGCAAGGACGGGCCCGTGTTCGACAAGGAGGAGCTGATATGGTAGACACTTCCGTTACTCTCGCGGGCGTTGAGCTGCAGAACCCCGTGATCCCGGCGAGCGGTACCTTCGGTTTCGGCTACGAGTTTGCTGAGATTTACGACATAAACTGCCTCGGCAGCATCTCCATAAAGGGCACGACGCGCTCGCCCCGCTTCGGCAACGACACCCCGCGCATAGCCGAGTGTGCCTCCGGGCTGCTAAACAGCGTCGGCTTGCAGAACCCCGGCGTTGACGCCGTCGTCGCCGAGGAGCTGCCGAAACTCAGAAAATGCTTCAGCAAGCCCATCATCGCGAACATCAGCGGATTTTCCATAGACGAGTACGTCGAGTGCTGCGCGCGCATGGATACTCAGGAGCAGGTCGCGATACTCGAGGTCAACATCAGCTGCCCGAACGTGCACGGCGGCGGCATGAGCTTCGGCACCTGTCCGGAGTCGGCCGCGGAGGTCACCCGGGCCGTGAAGGCCGCGGTGAAGAAGCCGGTGTTCATAAAGCTCACGCCGAACGTGACCGATATCTGCGCCGTGGCGCGGGCATGTGAGGAGGCCGGGGCCGACGGCATAAGCATGATAAACACCCTGCTCGGCATGCGGCTCGACCTGCGCCGCAGGAGGCCTCTGCTCGCAAACGTCACCGGAGGACTGTCGGGCCCGGCGGTATTCCCGGTGGCGCTTAGAATGGTATATCAGGTCTATGAGGCCGTGGACATCCCCATAATAGGCATGGGCGGCGTCTCCTGCGCGGAGGATGTGCTCGAGATGATGCTCGCGGGGGCCTCGGCCGTGCAGATAGGCGCGATGAACCTCGTCGAGCCGTATATCTGCCGGGATATAGTCTCCGCCCTGCCGGAGACCATGGAAAAATACGGGATGAGTGAACTCAAAACCATAATTGGAGGGGCACACAATGGGTAAAGACGTTATAATAGCCTGCGATTTCCCGACAGGCGATGCCGCGCTCGCATTTCTCGACAATTTCACGGAGGAAAAGCCGTATGTCAAGATAGGCATGGAGCTGTTTTATTCCGCCGGAGCGCCCATAATCCGCGCCGTCAAGGAGCGCGGGCACAAGATATTCCTCGACCTCAAGCTGCACGACATACCGAATACGGTCAAACAGGCCATGGCCGTCCTCTCGGCGCTCGACGTCGACATGGTGAACCTCCACGCCGCGGGCACCCGCGCGATGATGGAGGCCGCGCTGGAGGGGCTCATGCGCCCGGACGGGACGCGCCCGCTGCTCATCGCCGTCACGCAGCTCACATCCACCAGCCAGGAGCGCATGAGGGACGAGCTGCTCATCGACATGCCCATAGACGAGGTCGTCCTGCGCTACGCTGAGAACGCGGCCAGGGCCGGGCTCGACGGCGTCGTCTGCTCTCCGCTGGAGGCCGGCGCCGTGCACGGGCGCTGCGGCGGCTCTTTCCTGACGGTCACGCCCGGCGTGCGCTTTGCCGACGGCGACGTGGGCGACCAGGTGCGCGTGGCGACTCCGGAGCGGGCAAAGCAGCTCGGCAGCGACTATATTGTCGTCGGACGGCCTATAACCAAGGCCGAGGACCCCGTCGCGGCTTACAGAAGATGCGTCGCCGAATTTGTTGGATAAAAATATAAAGGAGATACAGACGATGAAAAAGCTGATCGCAAAAGACCTGTTGTCTATAGGCGCGGTGTTTTTCCGCCCCGACGAGCCGTTCATATGGGCGAGCGGGATAAAGAGCCCCGTATACTGCGACAACCGCCTCACACTCACCGACGTGAAAGTGCGCGGAGATGTTGAGAACGCGCTGGCCGAGACGGTGAAGAAATATTACCCCGACTGCGAGGTGCTCATGGGCACCTCCACCGCCGGCATTGCCCACGCCGCCATCACCGGCCACATCCTCGGGCTGCCCATGGGATATGTCCGCGGCAGCAGCAAGGACCACGGCCGCAAGAACCGCATTGAGGGCAAGCTCATGCCGGGGCAGAAGGTCGTCGTCATCGAGGACCTCATCTCCACCGGCGGCAGCGTCATAGACGTCGTGCAGGCCCTGCGCGAGGCCGGAGCCGAAGTGCTCGGAATAGCGAGCATATTCACCTACGGCATGAAGAAGGGTCTCGAGCGCCTCGCCGCAGAGAACGTGCAGAACGTGAGCCTCACCGATTTCGACACCATTGCCGCCGTCGCGGCAGAGGAGGGGTATATCCGTCCGGAGGACGTCGAGCGGCTCATCGCTTTCAGAGACAATCCGAGCGACGAGAGCTGGATAGGAGGCGCGAAATGAGGCACCTCATCGACATACTCGACCTCAGCACGGCCGAGATCGACGAGCTCATCGCAAAGGCCAACGACATCATCGAACACCCGGATGTGTACAGCCACAAGTGCGACGGGAAGATACTCGCAACGCTGTTTTTCGAGCCGAGCACCCGTACCCGCCTGAGCTTTGAGTCGGCCATGCTGCACCTCGGCGGAGAAGTGCTGGGATTTTCCGAGGCCAGCTCATCCTCGGCCACCAAGGGCGAGAGCGTGCGCGACACGATACACACGGTGAGCTGCTACTCCGACATAATCGCCATGCGCCACCCCAAGGAGGGCGCGCCGATGGTCGCCGCCATGCGCTCGGAGGTGCCCATCATCAACGCCGGCGACGGCGGGCACAACCACCCCACGCAGACGCTCACCGACCTGCTCACCATCCAGCGCGAGAAGGGCCGCCTCGGCAGCATGACCGTCGGCCTCTGCGGCGACCTCAAGTTCGGGCGCACCGTGCACTCGCTCATGTGCGCCATGAGCCGCTATGAGAACGTGAAGTTCGTGTGCATCTCGCCGCTGGAGCTCAAGATACCCGACTATCTCCGCCAGGATGTGCTCGACCCGAACAACATCGAGTATGTCGAGACGCAGGATCTCGAGGAAGTCATGCCCCAGCTCGATGTGCTGTACATGACACGCGTGCAGCGCGAGAGGTTTTTCAACGAGGCGGATTATATCCGGCTCAAAGACAGCTATATCCTCGACCTGAAAAAGCTCAGAAACGCGAAGCCGGACCTCAGCATACTCCATCCCCTGCCGAGGGTGAACGAGATCTCCATCGAGGTCGACGACGATCCGCGCGCGTGCTATTTCAAGCAGGTCAAAAACGGCCGCTTTATCCGTATGGCGCTCATTATGAAAATGCTGGGGGTGGAATGACATGATAGTGAATCCGATCAGGGACGGCATTGTGCTCGACCATATCACGGCCGGGAAGGCGATGGAGATCTACCGCATACTCGATCTCGACAAGCTGGGCTGCACCGTGGCCATAATCAAAAATGCCGACAGCGTGAAGATGGGCAAAAAAGATATCCTCAAGATATGCGAGGTCATAGACATAGACCTCGACGTCATCGGATACATCGACCCGGGCATAACCGTAAATATCATCAGGGACGGCGTGAAGGTCAGCCGCTTCCATCTGGAGCTTCCGGAGACCGTGACCAACGTCATCCGCTGCAGCAACCCGAGATGCATCACCTCTGTGGAGCAGGAGCTGCCGCATGTGTTCAAGCTCACCGACAGGGAAAAAGGCATCTACCGCTGCATTTACTGCGAGAGCAAGGCAAAAGACAGGTTCTAAGACGTCGATTTATGTAGAAATCTTTCTCCTCATCCGCGGCTATTTTTCGAATAATTTCTATCTGCTTCGACATGATATACGTCTCTTGTCGATAATTCTACAGATTCTGTGTAGAAAATGTAGAAAAAATGCGGGTTTTGTAGACAAAAATATGTGAAAATCTACTAATTTTTGTTGCAACTGCTCGCGAGATGTGGTAAATTAAAAATCACAGTGCAGCGTCCCGAGAGAAATATCATGCGGTCGTTAATTGGAAATATTCGGAGGAGAAACAAGTCTATGGAAACCAAACTGCGAATTTTGATTGCGGATGCAAATGAGGATTTCCGCACGATCCTTACAGAGATAATAGGCGATGAGGAGGATATGACGGTCGTCGGTGCCGCCGGCGATGGGCGCGAGGCGCTCGCCATGCTGAAAGAGCTGCGCCCCGATGTGCTGCTCATGGATCTCGTGCTCCCGAAACTTGACGGGATAGGAGTTTTGCAGCAGCTGCCCGACACAGGCGCCGACCCGGCCGTCGTCATCGCCTCTGCTTTTGTCACCGACAGCGTCATGGCCAAGTGTTCCGAACTCGGGGCGACTTTGTTCGTGTCCAAGCCGTGCGACACTTCGGCCCTGCTCAGCCGCATCAGGCTCGCGAGCGACATGGCGAGTCCGGCGGCCAGGCCGGTGCCGGATGTAAAAGCTGAAGTCAGCCTTGAAGCTGCGGTGACTGAGATAATACACGAGATCGGCGTGCCCGCGCATATCAAGGGATACCAGTATCTGCGAGAGGCGATAATGCTCGCGGTGAACGACATGGATGTGATAAACGCGGTCACAAAGGTGCTATATCCCACCGTTGCGAAGAAATACGGCACCACACCCTCGCGTGTCGAGCGCGCCATAAGGCATGCCATCGAAGTTGCCTGGGATCGCGGAGATCTGGAGACGCTTCAAAAATTCTTTGGTTATACTGTCTCGAACATAAAGGGCAAGCCGACGAACTCCGAGTTCATCGCAATGATAGCCGATTGTCTCAGCCTGCGGCGCAAAGCCGTTAAATAATAAAAAAGCTCCCCGTCGGGGGAGCTTTTTTATTATGCCTGCCGCATCACAGATAGCATATCTGAATGACGTAAAAATAGTGCAGTATGCTGCCGGCGAGGACAAACAGATGCCACACGAAATGCATGTATTTTTTGCCGGTCATGGCATAGAAGACTATGCCCACCGTGTAGCTCAGGCCGCCGCCGACGAGCAGGGCGAGCTGTGAGGGGGACGAGATCCCGAGCAGCGGTTTTATGGCCAGCAGGGCCATCCAGCCCATGACGACGTACAGCACCATGCTGAGTTTTTTGAAACGCTCGAGGTCGATGATGTTGCAGGTGATGCCTATGAGGGCGCAGGCGGAGATTATGGCAAAAAGCGGTATGCCGACGGAATCGCGCAGAGCGACGAGCGTTATCGGCGCATATGTGCCGGCTATGAGGAGAAAGATGGAGCAGTGGTCGAACACGCGCAGCACTTTTTTCAGCCGTTTGTCGCGCACGGCGTGGTAGACGCACGAGGCAGTGTACAGCACGGTGAGGCTCAGGCCGTAGATGATGGCGCCGGCCAGGCCCTGCGCGCCCGCGCAGGCGAGATATATCATGACGGCCGTGCCCGCGGCGGCGAGCACGACGCCGGACCCGTGAGATATGGCGTTGGCGATCTCCTCACCGAGCGTCTGAGGACGGCGCAAAGCGACTGTTTTCGTCATCAAAATCAGCTCCTTAAATATAAACAATATATTATCTAGTATTTGATACTAGGTTAGCATATACACATGTGAATTTCAAGGGGGCGGGATGAAATTTAAAATTAATTTAATATTGAAGACAGGGCACATGACATGCTATAATACAGCTGATAATATTTTTGACAGGGCAGGCGCGGTTTATACGGCGCCGGCCGGCCGGATTTGGGAGGGCGCTGGATGGACGAGAGCACAAAGAAATACCGCGGACAGATGACGGAGTGGGCCGATATCATGGAGGGGCACATTCTTCCGGATTGGGACGATCTGCCGCAGCTCGAGCTGTATATGGATCAGGTCGTCATCCTCGCCGCCCAGTATATGAGCCACCTCGGGCCCATGCTCGGCGAGGAAAAGCCGGTCACCCCCGCAATGATAAACAATTATGTCAAAATGGGACTCATCGCCCCGCCCGTGAAAAAGCGCTACCGCCGGTCTCACCTCGCATGTATAATAATCATCTGCCTGCTCAAGCGTTCGCTCACCATGGCGGCCATACAGAAGCTGATGCCTCCGCACATGACGGAGCAGGAGGTCGAGCACCTCTACCGTTCGTTCAGGCGCAACCGCTCCATTGCCATAGAGCATGTCGTGAAACAGGTGCACGACTGGGACGGGGAGATATTCCGCAGCGACGAGGATGACGATGATGCGGCGTTTGTCATCCGGCTGGCAGTGATGGCAAATCTTTTCAAGACTTCGGCCGAGAAACTTGTCGGGGCGTCGCCCGACCCGAAAGACCGCAGATAAATACAATGAAAAACGCCCGCCGGAGCAAGGCGGGCGTTTTCTTATTTCATTTCACACGAGCGTATCAGGCCTGCAAAGCGCTCAAGCTGCTCCGGGGTGACGCCGGAGTAGTTCACAATCAGCGTGTGCTCAAAGCGCGGCTCGGGCCTGTGCGTGAGCTCGGACAGGCACGATATGCGCACGCCGAGCGTCTCGGCGCAGGCGAGGAGGTCGCCGTCGCTGAGAGGGCTGTTGACCCTGAGCAGGAAGTGCAGCCCGGCGTGCTGCTCGGAGATGGTGAGATACCGGCGGAAAGGCATGGCGTCTATCGCGGCGATCACCTGGCCGCGCAGGGCTTTGTAGTGGTTTTTCATTCTCGCAAGGTGCTGCTCAAAATAGCCGCCGGAGATGAACTGCGCAAGAGTGTACTGCTCGAAACTGGGCACGGTGCAGGAGTAGAAGCCGAGCTTTTTCGAGAATACGGCCATCAGCTCATCGGGCAGCGCCATGTAGCTTATCCTTATCGACGGAGCTATGCTCTTCGAGAAGGTGTTCATGTAGATGACGCGGCCGGATGTGTCTATGCTCTGGACGGTCTCGATGGGGCGGCCGGTGAAACGGAATTCACTGTCGTAGTCGTCCTCGATGATATATCCGCCGCAGCGCACGGCCCAGCTCAGGAGCTGGCGGCGGCGCGATACGGGCATGACTATGCCTGTCGGATAGTGGTGGGCGGGGGAGATGTGCGCCGCACGGGCGCCGCTCTCCTCGAGGGAGCGAGGGTTCATGCCCCAGCTGTCGAGCGGGATATAGGCCGTTTTTGCCCCGCAGGCCCGGCACACGAGCCCGAGCTTGTTGTACCCCGGGTCCTCGAGCGCGTATGTGAGGTCATGCCCCAGGAGCTGGATTATGAGGTTGTAGAGCACGTCGGTGCCCGCGGCGACGATTATGTTCTCAGGAGGCACGGACATGCCGCGGAAGCGCCTCAGATGGCCGGAGATCGCTTCGCGCAGGGCGGAGGCTCCGCTGTGCGGAAGCGGGTCGAGCAGGAGGGACGAGCGCTCGGACAGCGTGCGGCGCATGAGGCGCGACCACACGGAAAACGGAAAATTCCCGGCGTCTATCCTGTTCGTCTTCAGGTCGAGCAGATATTCGCGCCGGCGCTCTGCCGGGTGCGGGCGGCGGGCCGGCTCGGGAGGAGGCAGGCTCTCGTCCAGCTCGGCGACGAAATAGCCCGAGCGCTCGCGCGGTTCGATATAGCCCTCGACGGCGAGCTGGGCATAGGCGTTCTGCACTGTGACGACGCCGAGCTGCAGATGGCGCGCCAGCGAGCGCTTGCTGGGCAGTTTTTCTCCTGCTCTCAGCCTGCCGAGCGCTATATCGCGCTTTATGTTTTGATAGAGCTGTTCGTATAAGGGCGTGCCGCACGCTTCATCAAATGTATAGGTCAGCATTTAGCTCCAATCTGGTGTTATATAAAAAATTCAAAATGGTTCTTTTAATAATATCAGATTTATTGTAATATAGCCGGGATGAAATAGCAAGAGGTGTTTCTGGTGAAAACTGAAAATGTCAAAGACCTTACCGTTGCCGCGATGTTTGCCGCGCTGTGCTGCGTGGCGACTATGGCGTTCAAAGTGCCTACACCCACGAACGGCTATGTCCACCTGGGCGACTGCTTCGTGCTGCTCGCGGGCTTCTTGCTCTCCCCGGCATACGGCGCCGCGGCGGCGGGCGTGGGCTCCGCCCTTGCCGACCTGCTGAGCGGCTACGCCTACTATGTCCCGGCGTCGCTCATAGTCAAGGCGCTCTGCGCGCTCATCGCATACGCGCTCTACTCGAGGCTGGGGCACAGTCTCATGGGCGCGATAGCGGCCGCCGCGGCCGCGGAGTGCGCCATGGTGGCGGGGTATTTCTGCTATGAGGGCATAGTGCTCGGCTATGGAGCCGCCGCTCTGGCCGGAGTGCCGATGAACATAGGTCAGGGGGTGTTCGGGCTCGTTTCGTCCGTGGTGCTGCTCAAGGCGCTGGAGCGGGCCGTACCTGTCCTGCGGCGGTGAGACTTATAAAAAGTGAACGGGCGGTCGATGATATCATCGACCGCCCGTTTTTTGCTCTGCGGGAGCTGAAGAAATCAGTTGACCGTGACCGCCGTGCCGCTGACGGTGACCATGAGCATGCCGTTGTCCGTGCCGAGGACTTCATAATCGACATCTATGCCGACCACGGCGTTCGCGCCGAGCCGCTCAGCGCGCTCGCTGAGCTCGGCCAGGGCTTCCTCACGGGCTCTCATGAGCTCGTTCTCATATGTAGACGAGCGCCCGCCGAAAAAGTTGGAGAGACCGGCTGCAAAGTCTTTAAAGACGTTGACACCGGAGATGACCTCGCCGAAAACTATTCCGTGGTACTGATAGATGGTCCTGCCTTCGACTGTGGATGTTGTAGTGAGTATCATGTTGTCCTCCAAATCTTGTCATATCGAGCTTCTTAGCATCATAAGTATAACCTCATAGGGAGGCCGCGGTCAAGCTATTTGTTAAAAAAATATTAAAACCGGAGGCGCAGAGCGCGCCGCGCCTCCATATCATAACACGGAGGTGACAGAATGAGCATTTCGCTCATGAGGATAACTGCCGGAGCCGTGTCGCTCCTGTTTGCCGCGTCGTCGCTCGGCGCCGGCGAGAGGGCGGCCGAGACGGCCGTGGTTGAGGATGTTCAGCCGCCGGCTGCCGTGCACGATATAGAGAGCGTGACTTTCGACGCGCTTGCATGCGCCGTCGCAACGCTCGAGCGCTCTGAGACCGAAGTCTCGGAGCACGACGCGCAGCTCATTGCCAAGACGCTCTACGGTGAATGCCGCTCCTGCACGAAGGTACAGCAGGCGGCAGTCGCCTGGTGCATACTCAACCGGACCGATTATTACGGCATGAGCGTCGAGGCTGTCGTCACGAGCCCGGGGCAGTTTGCCGGTTATTCGGAATCCAACCCCGTCGACGATGCGCTCTATGAGATAGCCGCCGACGTGCTCAGGCGCCACGCGCTCGAGTCTGAGGGCGCCGTCGAGGTCGGCCGGGTTTTGCCCAGGGATTACCTCTGGTTTTCCGGGGACGGCTATGAAAACCATTTCCGCAACGCCTATATAGATGGCGAGCGCTGGGACTGGAGCCTGCCGAACCCTTATTACGAAGCAGCCTGAACCAGTATAGAGGCAAAAAGAGGAGCATACACTCTGTGTATGCTCCTTTTTGGCGCTTTTACCTCAGGCTTCGTTGAGAATGAGTGCAATCAGCTCGAGGTTTTCTGTCTTGGAGGGGTTTTCGATACCGTGGAAATCGCCGACGTCGATATAGCAGACGTCGCCGGGGCCGACGGTGGTAACAGTGCCGTCGTTATCAGTGTATATCCCGGTGCCGGACACGATGTAGTACGGCTCTTTGTTGCCGACGTGCTGGTGACGGCCGAGCACGCTGCCGGGCTTGAGGATGAGCTTGGCGAACATGGTGCCGTGCCCCATCATCTCGTCCTGAGACAGGATGTGGTTAAATTCGATCTCGCCCTTGCCGCCGCGTAGATCATATTTGTACTCGACCTGCGGTTTTCTGACCATAATACTGCACCTCCAGTTGTTTATGGCAATATGATAACTTAAAAAACACCTGTTGTCAAATGACGGCAAGCTCAGCCTCGGCTCTGCCGGAGTCGAGCACGAGCTTCACCCAGGACGGGTGCGACGGCGAGCCGGCGCTGCCCGGATTTATGACGAGCAGCCCGCCCATGCGCTCGATGTGGGCGGCATGGGTGTGCCCGTAGAGCAGCACGTCCGCGCGTGAGAAGGCCGCGGCGTTGAGCACGGCGTCGAGCGAGATCTTGACGGAGAACTTGTGCCCGTGGCACATCATTATGCGCACGCCGCACAGCTCGAACAGATCGCTGTCGGGCGCGCGTGAGGCCATGTCGCAGTTGCCGCGGACCCGGCGGGTGGGAATGCCTGTCTCGCGCTGGAGATCATCTGCGTCTGCGGCGTAGTCGCCGAGGTGGAGTATCAGGTCGGGCTGCCAGGCGGCGACAGCCCGGCACATCACGTCGACGTCGCCGTGTGAATCGGAGAAAACTGCGATTTTCAAAATGTGCACCTCTTTAGATCGGATGAATATAATGGGATAGACGACAAGGGAGGTATGACCGTGGATATAAGATCCGCTGAAAAAATGCTCCGAGAGAGCGGAAAAGCGCAGGAATTGATGAACGCCGTCACAGCCGAGGAGGGGCGCAGGCTCGAGAGCCTTATAGACAAGGATGCCGTGCGCGCCGCGGTAGCTGAGGGCGACCCGGCAAAACTGGCCGAGACACTGCGCGCCGTTTTAAACACCGGCGAGGGCCGGGCGCTCGCTGAAAAGATATCCGGGATAATGAAAAAATAATTCGGGCGCACGCGCGGGCGGAGGTGATCGGGCCTTGAATGAACTTGAGGAGAAGATAAACGGTATACTCAGCGATCCGGAGGAGATGAGGCGCATAAGCGAGCTCGCGCGCTCGCTCATGGGCGCACAGGAACAGGAGAACACCGCCGCGGACACGGGCCCGGATGGGCCCGATCCCCTGCTCCAGAAGCTGCTGTCACGCCTCGGCGCGGCGCGTGGGACGGACAGCGGGAACGCTGCCAAACTCCACAATCTGAGCCGCTGTCTCGACTCAAAGCGCGCCGGAAAGCTCGAGCGCGCGATACGCATGTCGGAGATGGCGCGCATCGCCGGGGCCGTGCTGCGCGAATACGGGGGTGAGGCAGATGGCGATAAATAGATATTCCGGTTCGAACGGGCGATTCGAGCGGGTCCCGGAGCCGGGCGACATGCCGCCTCAGCAGTACATAAAACCAAAACCGCCGCAGCCCGCATATTCCGGGCGCGGCGGCGATCAGCTGATGCAGGGGATAGGCGGGGCGCTGTCACGCCTGATGAATCTCGAGACGGAGGACCTGATCCTCCTGCTTATCATCTACCTCATGTACCGCGAGAGCGGCGACAAGCAGCTGCTCCTGATAATGGCCATCCTCGCGCTCAGCTGATAGCAGGGCGCTCGAAATACGAGCTATCCGGCTGCTCGACCACCGGCTGGTCGGAGGCCATGCGGTATATGAGCATGTCGCCGTCATATCGCTCGGCGCCCATGAGCAGGCCTGTGTCTATGCCTATATAGACCCGTGAGGTATATCCCAGCCCGCCGGAGACATATTCGGCGAAGATGCAGCTCGTGCCGTTGTAGTCGGTGTAACCGGCATCTGTGATATCGGCCGGGTCGAGCTCGAGCAGCTCCTCGTATGTGAGCGTGCGCGCGAACTTGTCCGCGATGTTTTCCGGCATGGCTGACGAGCTGCCGGAGAAAGCGTGGATGTCGCCGTCATACCAGATGAACACCTCGTCACCGAGCAGGAGCGTGTGCCTGACGGGGCCGGTGCCTGTCTCTATGATGTGCATGTCTACGCCGCTGACGTGGCACTCGAGCCGCTCGCTCGAGCTGCCGGATGACCAGAAGCTCTCGACGGTCACAGTGCGCGAGTAGTTCTCAGCGCGCGACAGCGTGTCGCCGACGACGGCCTGCACGGTGTCCGGAGTCACGGAGACAGGCAGGTATGTGCCGCCGCCCAGCTCTCCGCTGCTGAGCTCACCGGTTCCGCTGACCGCGGGAGTCGCAAGGGAGACTGGCGGCGTCTCGACGTCGCGCGACAGGTAGAACAGCGCGAATATCAAAACTGCGGCGCAGGGTATGGCCAGCAGCACCCGGTGCAGGACGTTTTTTTTCATGGCCTGAAGTCGGCCGGGCGCTCACCGGCGCCGAAGTGGTGCAGCAGAGCCGCGGCGATGCGCTCGCAGGCGCGGCCGTCGCCGTAGGGATTCACGGCGTGAGCCATCTTCTGATACTCGTCCTCGCTGTCGAGCAGGCTGCACGCGAGGGTGTATATCTCCTCCTCGTCGGTGCCGGCTATGCGCACGGTGCCGGCCTTGGCGGCCTCGGGCCGCTCCGTCTCGCGGCGCAGGACGAGCACCGGCTTGCCGAGGGCGGGGGCCTCCTCCTGGAGCCCGCCGGAATCGGTCATGACGAGATAGCTGCGGCGCAGCAGACGGTGCATGTCGAAAACGTCAAGCGGCTCGGTGAGGAAAATGTTGCCGCAGCCGGAGAGCAGGCGCTGCGCCGTTTCGCGCACGGCGGGGCTGAGATGTACGGGGTACACCACCGCGCAGTCGCTGTAGCGCTCAGCTATGCGGCGCACGGCGCGGAAAATATTCTCCATCGGCTCGCCGTAGTTTTCGCGGCGGTGGCAGGTCATGGCGATGACGCGCCGGCCCTCGAGCGGCAGGGCGCGCAGCTCGGCGGAGACGAACTCACCGTCGCCGATGGTGTAGCGCATGGCGTCGATGACTGTGTTGCCCGTGACGTATACGCCGCCTGTCACCCCTTCGCGGGCGAGATTTTCGGCGTTTTGAGCCGTGGGGCAGAAGTGGCACTCGGCGATGCGCGACACAAGGCAGCGGTTCATCTCCTCTGGGAACGGCGACCATCTGTCATAGGTGCGCAGCCCGGCTTCAACATGGCCGACGGCTGTCCTGGAATAGAACGCGGCGAGCGCGCCGGCGAAGGTCGTCGTGGTGTCGCCGTGGACGAGCACCATGTCGGGCCGGCGGAGGAGGAAGGCATCCTCGAGGCCTTTCAGGGCGCGGGTGGTGATGTCGGACAGGGTCTGCCCCTTGGACATGATGTTGAGGTCTGAGTCGGCTTTTATGCCGAAGCAGTCCATTACGGAGTCGAGCATCTCGCGGTGCTGCGCCGTGACGCAGACCGTCGTCTCGAACTCGGGGTGCTTTTGAAGTTCGAGCACGAGCGGAGCCATCTTTATGGCCTCTGGCCTCGTGCCGAACACGGTCATGATTTTAATTTTTTCCATCATCGTGCTCCGTGTGAGGCTGAGCGGCCTCGTGATGATTGTGGTTTTTCTCGGCTATGTGCAGCCCGCACGCGGCGGCGATGCAGAAGCCGACGACGAGAATGAGTATTTTGAACTCCCCGGTCGTGGCGAGCACGACGGCCGACACGCCGAGAATGATGCTCACAGTGTAGAGAATGCTGACGGCCTGCTTCTGGCTCATGCCCATATCGAGCAGGCGGTGGTGGAAGTGCCCGCGGTCGGGTGTGAACGGGCTCTGCCCGCGCAGTATACGCCTGATGAAGGCAAACGACGTGTCGATTAAGGGCACGGCGAGCGCCAGCACCGGCACGAAGAAAGACACGACCGCATAGAACTTGAACATGCCGACCACCGACATGGTGCTCAGCACATAGCCGAGCAGGAGTGCGCCGGTGTCGCCCATGAAGATCTTGGCGGGGTTGAGGTTATACGGCATGAACCCAACGCAGGCGCCGGCGAGGCAGGCGAGGATGATGGCGACGTTCGGCTCGGAGACGACGAGCGCGACGACCAGCATGGTCACCGACGCTATGGTCGACACGCCGACGGCCAGGCCGTCAAGCCCGTCGATGAGGTTAACGGCATTCGTCACGGCGACTATCCACAGTATGGTTATCGGCACGGACAGTATGCCGAGCGAGATGTGCTCGGCCTCGGCGAACACGTTCGGGTTCATGACGACCTCTATTACGACGCCGTGCAGCACGGCGATGACTGCGGCGATGATCTGCATGAGCAGTTTCGTGAGGGCCCTGAGCGATATGATGTCGTCTATGGCGCCGGTGGCTGCGATGACGACTGAACCTATGAGTATGCCCCGTATCTGCGTGTTGATATCGGCAAAGAGGATCACGCTCAGCAGAAAGCCGATGAATATCGCAAGCCCGCCGAGACGCGGGATGGGATGATCGTGTACCCTGCGGGCCTCGTTGGGCACGTCGATTGCTCCGACCTTTTGGGCAAAAGCCTTGACAGCCGGGGTCGAGGCAAAGCTGATGACAAAGGCGGCCCCGAGGGCGAGCAGCAGCCTGACCAGCAGGGAGGTGTCGATGTTCATTGGATGCCTCCGGTTTTATCTCTGTACGAAGCCGATCTTCTTGTAGACTTTGCGCAGAGTTTTATTCGCGGTGTGCTCGGCGCGCTCGGCTCCGGCGCGGTAGACCGTCTCGAGATAGGCCTTGTCCTTGACGAGACGCTCGGTCTCCTCGCGCACGGGGCGCAGGAGCTCGATGACGGCGTCGCCCACGGCGGCCTTGAAGTCGCCGTAGCCGCGGCCGGCGAACTCGCGCTCGATCTCCTCGAAACTGTGGCCGGTGGCGACGGAATAGATCTGCATGAGGTTGGAGATGCCGGGCTTTTCCTTGACGTCGTAGCGCACGCAGGCGTCGCAGTCGGTGACGGCGCGCTTGAACTTGCGCGCGATGTCCTCGGGCTTGTCCATCATGTATACGCAGCCGTTGGGATCGGGGTCGGACTTCGACATCTTGTTCTCGGGGGTCTGCAGGCTCATGATGCGCGCGCCGACCTTGCCGATGTAGGGCTCGGGCAGCTTGAACACGTCGCCGTAGATGCCGTTGAAGCGGGCGGCGATGTCGCGGCAGATCTCGACGTGCTGTTTCTGGTCGCCGCCGACGGGCACGAGATCCGCCTGATAGAGCAGGATATCGGCCGCCATGAGCACGGGATAATCGAAGAGGCCGGCGTTTATGTTGTCGGAGTGTTTCGCGCTCTTGTCCTTGAACTGCGTCATGCGCGACAGCTCGCCGAACATGGTGTAGCAGTTGAGCACCCAGCCGAGCTGAGCGTGCGCCGGGACGTGGCTCTGGATGAAGATGGTGTTTTTCTCTGGGTCGAGGCCGGCGGCAATGTAGGCCGCGAGCTGTTCGAGCGTGCGGCGGCGGAGGTCGGCGGGGTTCTGGCGGACAGTGATGGTGTGCATGTCCGCCATCATATAATAGCAGTCATAGCTGTCGGCGAGCTCGGCCCAGTTCTTGATCGCTCCGAGATAGGAGCCGAGGGTGAGAGCTCCGGACGGCTGGATGCCGCTGAGTATTACCTTTTTCTCTTCCATTTCCATTCCTCTGTGTCGTTTTATTTTTTGAGCCCGTATTCCGCGGCGAGCTTGGCAAAGCCGGGCATGGAGTTCTTTATAGTGTCGGCGGACACGCAGTAGGCCACGCGGACATATCCCTTGCCGGCAAAACTGGCGCCGGGGACGACCAGGATGTTGTGGGCCTTGGCTTTTTCTACGAAAGCCGCGTCGTCGCCGTCGGGCACCTTGAGCCAGAGATAGAAAGCTCCGTCGGGGTAGACGGCCTCGAATCCGAGCGAGGTGAGCCCGTCGTAAAGGAGACGGCGGTTGGCGTCGTACCCGGTGAGGTCGGTGGGCACATCGACGCAGCGCATGACCACGCGCTGGAAGAGCGACGGGGCGTTGACCGAGCCGTTCACCCGGTTGGCTATGCACGCGGCGTCGAAGATGAGCTGGCCGTCGTCGATCTCCGAGGGGATGACGACATAGCCTATGCGCTCGCCTGGCAGGGAGAGCGACTTGGACCAGGAGTAGCCGACTATGGTGTTGCGGTAGATGCCGGGTATCCAGGGGACGTCGGCGCCGTCGTAGGCGAGCTCGCGGTAGGGCTCGTCGCTGATGATATAGATGCTGGTGCCGTACTCGCGCTGCTTGTCCTCGAGCATGACGGCGAGCTTTTTGAGGGTATCGGCAGTGTAGATGACGCCGGTGGGGTTGTTCGGGGTGTTGAGGATGACGGCGCGGGTCTTTGCGGTTATGTATTTTGCGACCTCGGCGGCGTCGGGCTGGAAATCATCGGTCGTGGGGGGCACGACGACGAGCTCGCCGTCGTAGCTGCGTACATAGTTGCCGTACTCGACGAAGAACGGGGCGATGGCCACGACCTCGTCGCCGGGGTTGAGCAGCGTCTTGAGGATGATGTTGAGACCGGAGGCTGCGCCGACGGTCATGATGATGTTGCCGGCGCTGTAGCGAGTGCCGAA
>CAJFRI010000009.1 GCA_904419385.1 Candidatus Heteroscillospira lomanii | reverse complement strand
ATTTATCCCCGTGGACGAGCTGATGAAACAGGAAACGGCATGACCGAAGCCATGCCGTTCCTGCGAAAACCGATATTGCTTTCTTATGACCCCCGACCGGAAGCGCGGAGCTTTTTCTTTTCACTTAAAACAGCTGGCCCGGCAGGCGGAGCTTTTCCCTCGGCGGAAAGCGGCTGTCGAAGCGGGCGGCCTCATCCTCGTCGACGAAATGGGCGCGCGGAGTGTGATATACGCCGCTCACGCCGTCGAGATAGCCCGGCTCGAGTTCGGCGAGCAGGAAATAGGGCGAGGGCTCCGCCCCGTCGCAGCTTATGCCGTGTTCGCACGCCGCCGAGAAGCCCGCGCGGCCGTAAAACTTCGGATTGCCCTCGATGCAGAGCGCTCCGGCACCCAGCGCGCGGGCGCGCGCCATGGACTCGCGCAGCAGGAGCGAGCCCAGGCCGATGTGCTGATATTCCGGGCTGATGCTCAGCGGGCCGAAGGTCATGACCGGGATCTCACGGCCGTCGCAGGCCGAGATATGCGAGCGCATGTATATGATGTGACCGACGAGCCGGCCGTCCAGCTCCATGACAAGGTCGAGCTCCGGCACAAAGCCGCTGCTGCGGCGCAGGACATGGAGCACATAGTGCTCCGTGCAGCCGGGGCGGTATACGTTCCAGAATGCGTCGCGGGTGAGGCGTTCGGCCTCGCCGCGGTCGCTTTCGGTCTCCATTCTGATGACAGGCTCTGTTTTCATGGCGCTGCTGCTCCTCGTGTTTTTTGCCCATGATACCATGATTTCCGTGCTTTTGCAAGGATTTGCCGCCCGGGGATATCTCTGCTATAATTGCGGGAGAATACCCCATGGGAGGCGGAAAAATGACCGAAAAGGAAAAGCGCGACGCGGGCGAGCTCTATGACCCGTCGGCGCTGCTGGACGAGCTCAACAGGAGCAAGGAGCTCTGCTTCGACTATAACAACCTGCGCCCTTCCGACAGCGAGGGCATGCGCAGGCTGCTCATGCACCTGCTGGGCCGCGTGGGCGAGAACACTTTCATCCAGCCGCCGTTCTGGTGCGACTACGGCTACAATATCGAGACGGGCAGAAACTTTTACGCGAACCACGGCTGCGTCATGCTCGACTGCGCTGCGATAAAATTCGGCGACAACGTGTTCGTCGGCCCCGGCTGCGGGTTCTACACGGCGGGGCATCCGCTCGACGCCGGGCTGCGCCGCACAGGGCTGGAGTACGCAAAGCCGATCACCGTGGGTGACGACGTGTGGTTCGGCGGCGGAGTCAAGGTCATGCCCGGCGTCACGATAGGCAGCGGCACAGTCATATGTGCGGGAGCCGTCGTCACGCGGGACATACCGTCAGGAGTCATGGCCGGCGGCGTGCCGGCGCGGATCATCAAAAAGCTGTGAAAAAAGCGGGAGGGTGCCCTCCCGCCTTTTTATCAGACACAGATTTTACAGACGCTTGACCGAAACGCGGTTGCTCCCGCGCGGATGCGAAGCTATCATGGTGATATGGACGCGGGGCCCTGCTCCGCGCGGATATGGAACCGGATGTGATGTAAAATGCCGGAGGCAGCCGCAATATGCTTTCTTATAGCCGCCCTGTTTTTGAGCGCCGCCAGGCGCGGACGTCTCCGCTCGCGCGAATGGGCCGGCGCACAGCGCGTCAGGGCGCGCTGCGTCTCGGTGCACTTCAGTGTCTCATGGGACAGGGACGGGGTGGCCGACGACGAGCGCTCGAGCGCCGAGGCGACGCTGCGCTTTTCCGCCGGCGGGCGTGAGATGGAGCGCGTCATGACATATCACGGCGTCATAAATTCCCCGGAGGCGGGCAGCGAGGTCGGCCTGCTCTACCGGCCGGACGACTCGGCCGTCGCCCTCAGGAGCGAGGCGCGCCCGTTCTGGGCGGCAGCGGCTGCGATGGGCGCGCTCGCTGCGCTTACAGGACTGATCGTCGCCGTGCGCGGCAGGGAGGCGCTCGAGCAGATCTCGGCGTTTTCGCCGGAGGCCCCGAACCTCGCCGTCTTTGCCCTGTTCGCCGCGATCGGCGCCGTCTGTGTGCCCGCGGCCGCGGCGGTATGGCTGGGACTCATGCCGTACGCCCTGCGCCCGATAGTCTCCCCGCTGATGCAGCTGCTGCTCGGCGCGGCGGGACAGCTTGAGGAGGTCGGCGCCGTGTGCGTCGGCCATCTGCGCCGCAGCGACGGCGACGGCGGCCACGACTACTACCCCGTTTTCGAGTACTGCGGCGCGCACGGGCGGGAACGCTGGTTCCCGCGCCGCTCGGTGAGCCGGGGGAGGTTCAGGCGCGGCGAGGAGTACGCTCTCAGGCGCGACATGCGCACAGGCAGGTTCTATCTGCCGCTGCGCGCGGCGGACGCCGTGCTCATCCCGCTCTCGCTCATACCTCTGGCGTTCACGGTTATGTTCGCCGCGGCGCTCACTCTGTGTGCTGCCGGCTGTATCTTTGGGGCGGCGGTGAGCTTTTGCGCGCTGCTGGGCTGAGACGGTATCTGAAAAGCCCGTGCCTGGTGCAGCAGAGATAGAGCCACGCGCCCCGGCGCGGCTGGGCGATGCGCAGCGCGGCGTCCTGCTCGGGGTAGAGCCTGTGGATGACGGCTCCGTCGTCGGTCAGAACAGCGGCGAACATGATGTAATGGTCCTTGCGCATGTCGTGGTCTATCGTGATGTAGAGCTCGCCGTCGAGCTCTTCGATTCCGAGCTCAGGCGCGCCGCTCTCCCGCACCGGCAGTGCGCTGAGCCGCCGCGAGCAGCATGACACGGCGGGGCTGCCCGTGCTCGCGGACATGGAGCCGCAGATGGGGCAGACGAAAAAGCGCATCCGGTCGAGCCGGCCGCTGTCGCGCGGCGAGCTCCTGAGCTCGCCCTGGAGCAGGCGCGTCACCTCAGCCCCGAGTTTTTCGGAGAGCGAGTCCCAGAGCGATGCGTCGGGCGCCCCGCGGCCGCACTCCCACTTCGACACGGCCTTTGCGCTTATGCCGAGCTCTTCGGCGAGCGCGCGCTGCGTCAGGCCGCGTTCGCGGCGCAGCTCCCTGATGAGCGCGCCGACTTTTGCACAGTCCATAAAAACAACTCCTTCCTTTCACGGGCAGAGCATAACATAAAAAGTCTACGGAGACCATCCACGCTCCGTAGACTTTTTGCATATTCAGCGGCCGCGGTCGTAGAGCACGAGGAAGACCGTCATGTCACCGTGGTCTCTCAGGAATTCGTTTATCGTCTCTTCTGCGACGGCGCGGGCCTGCTCTTTCGGGTAGCCGTAGACCCCGGCGGAGATGAGCGGGAAGGCGACGGTCTTGCACCCGTGCTCGAGCGCGAGCGCGAGGGACGAGCGGTAGCACGAGGCGAGCTTTTCCCTCTCGCCGTGCCCGCCGCCGTGCCAGACGGGGCCGACTGTGTGTATCACATAGCGGCTCGGCAGGCGGTAGCCCTTCGTTATCTTGGCGCAGCCTGTCTCGCAGCCGCCGAGCGTGCGGCACTCGGCCAGCAGCTCGGGCCCCGCCGCGCGGTGTATGCAGCCGTCGACCCCGCCGCCCCCGAGCAGCGAGCTGTTCGCGGCGTTGACTATCGCGTCGGCGCGCACCTTGGTTATATCCCCGTGTATTATCTCAAGAGCCATGTTTTTCCCTCCGTTTCAGTCGGCGTCCTCGTCGAGCGCCTCTATGAGAAAGCTCACCGGGCGGAACCCGTCGTTGCACGAGATCATGGCGGAGCGGGGGTTTTTCATCCAGCCATCGTATATGTCCTCGGCCCCGTGCGACAGCGCGAGGACGAAGGGCGACATGCTGTCCCACGCGCTCTGGCACAGCCCCGCCGGTTTTTCCCAGCCGTTTGCGATGAACACGTCCCCCTCGCGCACGCCGCAGGCGTGCTCGATGGGGTTTTCGTATTTTGCTATCAGGTCGCCGTACCGTGCGCAGCGCACGGCGGTTATGCGGCATTTTTTCAAAACCTGTCACCTCCGAAACCAAGCACATGCCTCAGCGCGCTCTCGCCGGCGCGCGGGAAGAGCTCCCTCGCCCGCTCGAACACGCGCTCTCGCGAGACGCGGGGCTCCTCCGAATAGCGCTCCCGCACGAGAGGCGCGCCCCACAGCTCCTCCGGCGGCGCTAGCACGGCGACGGTCATGCCGTATTCCCCGCCGCGCTTGTTCACCCGGCGCCGGAAGTCTGCGGTGACGAGATAGGTCTCCATCTGCAGCAGCGTTGTGATGCCGGCGTAGTTTTTCTCGCCGCCCTTGCCGAAGCCGGCCGCCTGCTTGAGCTCGGTGCTCATCCAGCGGCTGCCGGGCGCGAAGCAGTCCATTATTTTCTTCTCGCGGATGTTCGCGCGCCCGTCGTCCCAGCGGGCATCGAAGTCATAGCCGTCGCGCCGCCAGTTGGCGAACACGGGCAGCCACTCCAGGCTCAAAAAACCCGCCTTGCCGGCAAAAAACTTGCCGTAGGCCGCCTCGCCGCTGCGGGCGATCTCCTCGCGCCAGTACCATGGGTCGAGCTCCGGCACGCCGCTCCACCACGGCATGTCGAAGGTCATCTCCTCGGCGGAGAAACCGGCTATCTCGTTTTTGAACAGAGGGAGGAACCCCAGCTCGTTTATATATTCCAGCAGCCCGCGCCAGGTGTGCGCGGAGCGGAGCTTGTATTTTCCAGCCATCGCACGGCCTCCTTTGAACCTATCTTAGCAGAGCGCGGCCCGCGCGTCAATCCGCCCTTGCGCGCGCCGCGGCTTTGGTTTATACTGTAGTCCTGACTGAAAAGGGGGATCATTCATGCACATCCCGTCATGCGGCACGGAGGACATCGACATCCTCAGTTTCGACGAGGCGCTCTCCGCCCCGCCCAGCGGCGGCTACGACAGCGCCAGGTGGATATATGTGCCCGACTACTACTGCGACTACCGCTACATACTCGGCACGCGCGGGGAAAAGCCGCTCATCTGCATAGGCGTAAACCCCTCGACCGCCGAGCCCGGGAATCTCGACAACACGCTCAAGTCCGTCGAGCGCATAGCGCTCGGCAACGGCTTCGACAGCTTTATCATGTTCAACGTCTATGCCCAGCGCGCCACGCGCCCCGACGACATGGACCGCGAGCTCAACGAGCGGCTGCACCGCGAGAACATGCGCGCGTTTGAGTATGTCCTGCGCCTGAGCGCCGCGCGCCCGGCCGTGTGGGCGGCGTGGGGCGCCGTCATCGAAAAGCGCGCCTATCTGCCGCTGTGCGTGCGCGACATGGCCGAGACAGGCGAGCGCTGCGGCGCCGAGTGGTTCTGCTGCGGCAAGCGCTCCAAGGCCGGCCACCCGCACCATCCGCTGTATCTCGCGAAAAATTCGCCGCTCGAGCCGTTCGACGTGCGCGAGTATCTGGAGGGGGCGCTCTCGCGTTGCTGAGGAAGATGACCGCTTTTGCCAGGCGGGAGGCCGTGCTGTCCATAGCTTTCGTCTGCGCCGCCTTGAGCGCCCTCGCCGTCCCGCCCGACGCGGGCTACGCGGGATACATAGACTGGCGCGTGCTCTGCATGCTGTTCTGCCTGATGGGCACCGTGGCCGGGCTGCGCGTGAGCGGGGCCTTCGCCGCGCTGTCGCGCGCGCTGCTCTCCGGCGAGAAGAGCGCGAGGGCGGTATACCTCGCGCTGGTGCTGCTGCCGTTTTTCACTTCGATGCTCGTCACGAATGACGTCGCCCTGCTCACCTTTGTGCCGTTTGCCCTCATGGTGCTCGAGGCCATGGGCCGGGAGCGCGACGTGATACGCATAGTCGTGCTCCAGACGGTGGCCGCGAACCTCGGCAGCATGGCCACGCCGGTGGGCAACCCGCAGAACCTGTTCCTGTTCTCATATTATTCGCTCTCCCCGGCGGAGTTTTTTGCCGCTGTGCTGCCGTTCACGGCGGCGAGCCTCGTGCTCGTGGCCGTGCCGGCCGCCGTGGGCGTAAAGGGCGGGGCGAGGGTCGTCATGCCGGAACAGCTGCCGCTGCGCCCCGGGCTTATGAAGCTCTGCGGCGCGCTCTTCGTGCTGTGCCTGCTCGCGGTGTTCCGCGTGCTGGACTACAGGCTGCTCACCGTGCTGTGCGCCGCGGCGCTCTTTGCGGCCGACAGGCGGCTCATCGGGATGGTCGACTGGCCGCTGCTCGCGACCTTCGTGTGCTTTTTCGTGTTCAGCGGCAATCTCGGGCGTATACCGGCGGTGTACGATGCGCTCTCGGCGCTCATGGCGGACAACGCCCTCGTCGCCTCCGCCGCCGCGAGCCAGGTGATAAGCAACGTGCCCGCGGCCGTGCTGCTCGCGCCGATGACGGACGACTGGCGCGGCCTGCTGCTCGGCACGGATCTCGGCGGCCTCGGCACGCCCGTGGCCTCGCTCGCGAGCCTCATCTCCCTCAAGCTCTATATGGCCTCGCCCGGGGCGAGGCTGGGACGGTATATGTTCGTGTTCTCGGCCGTGAACTTCCTCGGCCTCATAGTATTCGTTGCGGCCGCTTATTTGATGACGATTTAACACAATGCCGCTGTTATATTGAACCTTGGGCGGATATAATAGCAGATGTTATATAAAAATCGTCAGATAGAAAGGCCGCCGCACGGAGCGGCGGAAGAGGTAAATAAAATGGTCAAGAACATCACCGCCGACAACTTCGGCTCTGCCGTGCTCGCGAGCGACCGCCCGGTCCTCGTCGGCTTCAGCGCCAGCGGCTGCCGCCCCTGCCGCATACTGCGCCCCACGCTCGAGGACATCTCCGACGACCTCGCCGGAGTGCTCGACGTCGCGACCGTCGACATTGGTGTTGACGCGCCGCTCGCAAAGGATTACAATATAGCTGCGGTGCCCACGATGCTGCTCTTCGTCGGCGGCAAGCCGGCGGATAAGCTCGTCGGGCTCCAGTCTCATCAGGAGATAGAGGAATCCATCATGTGTGCCCTGGGGGTGGAGACATATGGCTATACGTCTGAACAGTGATCCAGAGGTCGTCGCCTCGATACGCGAGGGACTCAAGCGCACGGGGGGATATTGCCCCTGCCGCGTCGACCGCACGGAGGACACCAAGTGCATCTGCCGCGAGTTCCGCGAGCAGATGGCAGACCCCGATTTCGAGGGCTACTGCCACTGCCTGCTCTACTACAAGACCAAAGACTGAACGGAGCGAAAGCCGCCGCGTTGTCGACAACGCGGCGGCTTTTTTTACTCTTTTTTGTCGTGTATCTTCTTTTTTTCAAAGCGGTTCTTGCCGCCGGCGGAGGGCTCGCCGGCGGGGTAGCCGCCGCCGAAGCATGCCGCGCAGAACCCGCCGCACTTCTTGCCCGTGAGCTGCATGGCGTGCTCCATGCTGAGATAGCCGAGCGAGTCGGCGCCGATGATCTGCGCTATCTCGGGCACGGTGTGGTGGTTGGCTATGAGCCGGTCGGCGCTGTCGACATCCGTGCCGTAGTAGCAGGGGGCGACGAAGGGCGGCGCGCTCACGCGCATGTGTATCTCCCTGGCTCCGGCGCGGCGCAGCATCTCTATGGTGCGGCGGCAGGTCGTGCCGCGCACTATGGAGTCGTCGATGAGGACTATGCGCTTGCCCTCGACGGCCGAGCGGACGGGCCCGAGCTTTATGTCGACGCCCTCCTCGCGCATGCTCTGCTCGGGGGCGATGAAGGTGCGGCCTATGTATTTGTTCTTGGTGAAGCCGATGGCATAGGGTATGCCGGAGGCCGCGGCGTAGCCCAGCGCGGCGTCGAGCCCCGAGTCGGGCACACCGATGACGGCGTCGGCCTCGACGGGGTGCTCCCCGGCGAGGAAGCGGCCCGCGCGCTGCCGCGCGAGGCTGACTCCCGCGCCCTCGATGATTGAGTCGGGCCGCGCGAAATAAATATATTCAAACACGCAGAGGCTGTGCGGCGCCTTGCCGCAGTGGTCTTTTATCGAGCGCGCGCCCGAGGCCGACACGACGACGATCTCGCCCGGCTCTATCTCGCGCACGAGCTTTGCGCCCACGGCGTCGAGAGCGCACGACTCCGAGGCGAATACCGTGCTGCCGTCGGCCCTCGTGCCCATGCACAGCGGGCGGAAGCCGTGTTCGTCGCGGGCGGCGATGAGCTTGGCCGGAGAGGAGATGACGAGGGAGTACGCCCCTTTAAGACGCGCCATCGCGGCCGACACCGCCTCCTCGATGGAGGCATGGCGCAGCCGCTCCTGGACTATGACGTATGCGATTATCTCCGAGTCGGAGGTCGTGTGGA
This sequence comes from Candidatus Heteroscillospira lomanii, assembly GCA_904419385.1. Taxonomy (GTDB): domain Bacteria; phylum Bacillota; class Clostridia; order Oscillospirales; family Oscillospiraceae; genus Heteroscillospira; species Heteroscillospira lomanii. The sequence continues at coordinate 25,437 of CAJFRI010000009.1, read as the reverse complement.
AGATGCAGCCCGCCTCCTCGAGCGACGTGCGCAGCTCCCATGCGTTTACGAGGTTGCCGTTGTGGGCGAGCGCGAGGGCGCCCTTGTGGTGGTCTATGACTATGGGCTGGGCGTTGCGCCGGTTGTCGGAGCCCGTGGTCGCATAGCGCACATGGCCGACGGAGATGTTGCCCTCGCCGAGGGCGCGCAGGTCGTCGTGAGTGAAGGCTTCACCCACGAGGCCGGGCTCCTTTTGCGCGGCGAAGACGCCGTCGTCGTTCACGACGATGCCGGCGCTCTCCTGCCCGCGGTGCTGAAGGGCGTAGAGCCCGAAATATGTGAGTTCGGCGAGCGGGGCGCGTTTCGGCGAATATATGCCGAACACGCCGCACTCCTCGTGTATATGCCTGTCTGCCATGCTTACCTCCCGCTGTCGCCGTAGTTTGTGAGCACCCTGGCCGAAGGGTCGTCGACGTCGCAGCCGGGCCAGGAGCGGTTCGGCATCCAGAAGTCCTTTATCATGCCGGCCTGGCCGGGGTAATATTTTTCAAACAGCTCGCGGTAGAGCAGCGATTCCTTGGTGAACGGCTGCGCGTGGCTGTATTTGCTGCGCTTCTCCTCGAATTCCGCGTCGGTGTAGAGCGAGTCTGCATACTCCTTCAGGTCGTCGGCGAGGGAGTGGCCGACGGCGTCGGAAAAGGCGGCCTTCTCGCGCCACAGTATGCCGTCGGGCAGCCAGCCGCCGCCCTCGAACGCGTGGCGCAGAAGGTATTTGCCCTTGCCGTAGCGGTTCATTTTCATCTCGGGGTCTATCGCCATGACATAGCTCACGAAGTCGAGGTCGCCGAAGGGGACGCGCGCCTCGAGCGAGTTGACCGAGATGCAGCGGTCGGCGCGGAGCACGTCGTACATGTACAGCTCGCGCACGCGCTTCTCCGCCTCGCGCTGGAACTCATCCGCCGAGGGGGCGAAGTCGGTGTACTTGTAGCCGAACAGCTCGTCGGACACCTCGCCGGTGAGCAGCACGCGGATGTCGGTGTGCTCGTGGATGTATTTGCAGACGAGATACATGCCCATGCTGGCGCGGATGGTGGTTATGTCGAAGGTGCCGAGCGTTTTCACGACTTTCTCGAGCGAGGAGATGACGTCGCCGCGGGTGATGATGACCTCCGTGTGGTCGCAGCCGAGGAAATCGGCCGCCTCGCGGGCGTATTTCAGGTCTATCGCGTCGGTGTCCATGCCTATCGCAAAGGTGCGTATGGGCTGCTCCGAGCTGCGCTGTGCGATGGAGCACACGAGAGAGGAGTCGAGCCCGCCGCTGAGCAGGAATCCGACTTTCGCGTCCGAGACCAGGCGCTTCTCAACGGCCCGGATAAGCCGGGCGCGTATCCCGGCGCAGACCTCGCCGAGCCCGCCGATGACGCTGCCGTGCGGGGCCGCGATGTCGCAGTAGCGCACGAACTCGCCGTCCTTCCAGTAGCATCCCGGCGGGAAAGGCATGATGTGATCGGAGAGGCCGACGAGGTTTATGGCCTCGCTGGCGAACATGATCGCGCCGTTTTTATCGTAGCCGTAGAACAGAGGGCGGATGCCGATCGGGTCGCGGGCGGCGATAAAGCCCTGAGTTGCGGCGTCGTAGATGACGAGGGCGAACTCCGCGTCGAGCATGGGGAACATGCCGGTGCCGTGCTCGCGCCAGAGCGGGAGCAGCACCTCGCAGTCGGAGCCGCTTTTGAAAGTATACTTATCCGAGAGGGCCTCGCGCAGCTTTTCAAAGCCGTAGATCTCCCCGTTGCACACGACATAGCTCCCGTCGAGTTCAAACGGCTGCATGCCCTCGGGGCTCAGCCCCATGATGGCGAGCCGGTGGAACCCGAGCAGGCCGCGCCCCGTGTCGGCGATGCGGCTGTCGTCGGGGCCGCGGGAGACCGTGCGGCCGAAGCCCTGTTTGAATAGCTCAAGATCGGCGCATGGCGCGCAGTAACCCATAATAGAACACATATCTGACCTCTTCCGATCTGTCTTTGTTTTTTATTCGACGTCCTGGAGCGCGTCGTAGCCCTCCTCGCCTGTGCGGACTTTAACGGCGTTCTCGACGTCGTAGATGAATATTTTGCCGTCTCCTATATGGCCGGTGTAGAGCACTTTTTTGGCGACTTCAATGACCTCGCGCACCGGCACCTTGCTCACGACTATGTCGACCTGCACCTTGGGCAGCAGCGCTGCCTCGACCTGTACGCCGCGGTAGTATTCAGGACGGCCCTTCTGTATGCCGCAGCCGAGCACATGCGACACGGTCATACCGGTGATGCCTATGCCGGTCAATGCGTTTTTGAGCGCCTCAAAACGGCCCTCACGGCAGATTATCTCAACTTTTGTGAGCTTGTGTTCGCCGGACGCCCTGCGCCGCTCAACGGGCACGGCCTCATAGTCGGGCACGGGCTCGAACGGCGGGGGAGTGAGATCGGGCTCGCTGCCGGAGGCGACGGTGTCGGGCAGCATGGCGAAGCCGGCGTAGGCAGTGAGCAGGCCGTGCTCGGATATGTCGAGTCCGGCAAGCTCGTCGGCGGCGGAGGCGCGCAGGCCGATGGTGTGCTTGATCAGCGTGAACACTACGGTTATCACCACCGCGGTGTACGCTGCGACGCTCAGGACTCCGGCGGCCTGTATGCCGAGGAAGTGGAGGCCGCCGCCGTAGAACAGGCCCGGCTCGGTGGACGAACCGGAGGCAAAGAAGCCCAGCAGCAGCGTCCCAAGCGCCCCGCATACGTCGTGCACAGATATGGCGCCCACGGGGTCGTCTATCTTGAGCACCTTGTCGAAGAATTCAACCGAGAATACTATCACGATGCCGAAGATGACGCCCATCACGGCGGCACCGAGCGGCTCGACCGCGTCGCAGCCAGCGGTGATGCCGACGAGCCCGGCGAGAGCCGCGTTGTATGTCATGGACACATCGGGCTTGCCGTAGCGCAGCCAGGTCACGATGAGGGCGGCACAGCAGGCGACCGCGTCCGAGATGTTCGTGTTGAAAAACACCAGACCGGCACGTTCGATGAGCTCGTCGCTGTCCATGCCGACGGTCGAAGCCCCGTTGAAGCCGAACCAGCAGAACCAGAGTATGAACACGCCCAGCGCCGCAAAGGTGAGATTGTGGCCGAGAATGGCGCGGGGCTTGCCGTCTTTGTCGTACTTGCCTATGCGGGCCCCGAGTATTGCGGCGCCGACCATGGCGCAGATGCCGCCGACCATGTGGACGCAGGTGGAGCCGGCAAAGTCGTGAAAGCCCAGCTGTGCGAGCCAGCCGCCGCCCCATATCCAGTGGCCGGATATGGGATAGATGAACAGGGATATGGCGGCGCTGTATATGCAGTAGGCGGAGAACTTCGTGCGCTCAGCCATTGCTCCGGAGACTATCGTGGCGGCTGTGGCGCAGAACACGGTCTGAAAGATGACGTAAGCCCAGAGCGGCACGCCGGAGGGGAGTATGGCGCTGTAATCGCCTCTTATCATCGGGTCGAGCGTGCCTATGATGGCAGAGCTGCCGCCGAACATTATCCCAAATCCGAACAGCCAGAAACAAGGCGTGCCTATGCAGAAATCCATGAGGTTTTTCATGAGTATGTTGCCGGTGTTCTTTGCCCGCGTGAAGCCGGCCTCGCACATTGAGAATCCAGCCTGCATGAAAAACACCAGAGCCGCTCCGATCAGAACCCACATAGTATTTACCGCACTGTATTCCATAGTGGTTTCTCCTTCACCTTTCATATTGTCATGCTCCCGCCTCCATCCGGGCGGGAGCCCGGCCGTAAACGGCCCTTATCTCACGCCGAAGAGCAGCTCGCCGTAGGACGGATACGGCCAGTATTCGCTGGAGGTGAGCGTCTCGGCCTCGTCGACCGATTTGCGCAGGGCGTCCATGCGCGGCAGGATCTCGTCGCGGATTCCGCCGGCCTGGGCGGCAATGTCGCCGCGGGCCGAGACTTCGGCGAGCGCGGAGGCGAGGGACTCTATGCCCTCGTCTATGACGTCGGCCAGCCCGCTCAGGAGGGCGACGGTCTTTTTCTCAAAGCGGCAGCCGGCCGCGGGCACGACGGCGGTCTTTGCCGCGGCGGCGGAGGCGAGGGAGGCCGCATAGGATTCGATGGCGGGCAGGATGTCGCGGCGCGCCATCTGGCACATGGTCCGGGCCTCTATGCTGACGGCCTTGCAGTAGTTGTCGAGCAGGATCTCATAGCGGGAGTGGAGCTCGGCCTCGGTGTAGACCCTCTCGCCGGTGAGCATGGCCATGTTCTTCTCGGCGATGAGGCTGGGCATGCAGTCGGGCGTGGTGCGCAGGTTGCTCAGGCCGCGGACCTTGGTGGCCTCCTCGATCCAGGCGTCGTCATAGCCGTTGCCGTTGAAGATGATGCGCTTGTGCTTGATGATGGTGTCCTTGATGAGCTCGTGCAGGGCGGAGTTGAAGTCGGCGGCGGGTTCGAGCTCGTCGGCGAAGATGCGCAGGGTGTCGGCCACGGCGGCGTTCAGCATGATGTTGGCGCAGGCGATGGAGTCGGACGAGCCGACCATGCGGAACTCGAACTTGTTGCCGGTGAAAGCGAAAGGCGAGGTGCGGTTGCGGTCGGTGGTGTCGCGGGTGAAGCGCGGCAGGGCGTGGACGCCGAGCTTCATGATGGTCTTTTCAACTGAGCTGTAAGGCGCGTCGTTCTCTATGGACTCGAGGATGGCCGTGAGCTCGTCGCCGAGGAACACGGAGATGACGGCCGGAGGGGCCTCGTTGGCGCCGAGACGGTGGTCGTTGCCGGCGGTGGCGACGGAGGTGCGCAGCAGGTCCTGATAGTCGTCGACGGCCTTGATGACGGCGACGAGGAAGAGCAGGAACTGCGCGTTCTCGTGCGGGGTGTCGCCCGGGGAGAGGAGGTTTGCGCCGGCGTCGGTGGCGATGGACCAGTTGTTGTGCTTGCCGGAGCCGTTCACGCCGTCGAAAGGCTTCTCGTGGAGCAGGCAGACGAGGCCGTGCTTCGCGGCGACGCGCTGCATGATCTCCATGGTGAGCTGGTTGTTGTCGGTGGCGATGTTGGTGGTGGTATATATGGGGGCAAGCTCGTGCTGCGCCGGGGCGACCTCGTTGTGCTCGGTCTTGGCGAGGATGCCGAGCTTCCAGAGCTCCTCGTTCAGGTCGGCCATGAATTCGGCCACGCGCGGCTTTATCACGCCGAAGTAGTGGTCGTCGAGCTCCTGGCCCTTCGGAGGCTTGGCGCCGAAGAGGGTGCGCCCGGTGTAGATGAGGTCGGGACGCCTGTCATAGAGCTCCTTGGTCACGAGGAAATACTCCTGCTCGGGGCCGACCGAGGTGGTCACGCGGCGGACGTCGTCCCTGCCGAAGAGCTTGAGTATGCGCAGGGCCTGGCGGTTCAGGGCCTCCATCGAGCGCAGGAGCGGGGTCTTTTTGTCGAGCGCCTCGCCGCCGTAGGAGCAGAACGCGGTGGGGATGCAGAGGGTCTTGCCCTTTATGAACGCATATGAGGTGGGGTCCCAGGCGGTGTAGCCCCTGGCCTCGAACGTGGCGCGCAGGCCGCCTGAGGGGAAGCTGGAGGCGTCGGGCTCGCCCTTGATGAGCTCTTTGCCGGAGAACTCCATGATGACGCCGCCGTCGGGCGAGGGGGTGATGAAGCTGTCGTGCTTCTCGGCGGTGATGCCGGTCATGGGCTGGAACCAGTGGGTGAAATGGGTGGCGCCTTTCTCGACGGCCCAGTCGCGCATCGCCTCGGCGACCGCGTTGGCCACGGATACGTCGAGTTTCTTGCCCTCGACTATGGTGCGCTGGAGAGAATCATATACCTCGGAGGTGAGGCGCGAGCGCATCACTCTGTCATCAAAGACCATGCTGCCGAAATACTCAGGTATGCTTGCCATTGTTCGTCATCCTTTCCGAAAATGAAAAAGACGCAGGCGCCGCTGAGGATATCCCTCAGAGACGTCTGCGTCTTGATGTGGCATAATATACGCCAAAAAAACGCCCTTGTCAATAGCTAATTTGACGAAATCATCATTTTCTCAAAAGGGATTGACAAGCGCGGCGGGGTGTAGTATCTTAAGAATCAAACGAAGGCGTTTGCTTTGGGCATGCTGTGCCCATGAGCAGGCGCCCTTTTTATTTTCTGAAAGGACTGGGAGCCATGAAACAATTGGAGGGCCAGATCCGCATCCCCTCCGGCTGCGCGATATCCGCCGTGATATCGACCAGCGGCGAGCGCATGTCCGGCGAAGGCATCATAAAAAGCATGATACCTATGCACGACCGCTCGAACGGCCTCGGAGGCGGCTTTGCCGGCTATGGCATCTATCCTGAATACCGCGATTACTTCGCGCTCCACCTGTTTTTCGACAGCCGCAGCGCCAGAGCCGACTGTGAAAAATACCTGCACGACGAGGTCGAGGTCGTCAAGTCGGAGCGCATGCCCACGCGCACCACCGCAGAGATCACCGACGAGCCCATGATATGGAGATATTTCGTCACGCCGCTGCGCTCCGTCCTCGCGGAGAGGCAGCAGAACGAGAACGAGTTCATGGCGCGGCTGGTAATGCACATAAACGCCTGCCTCGACGGCTGCCATGTGTTCTCCAGCGGCAAGAACATGGGCGTTTTCAAGGCCGTCGGCTTCCCCGAGGACGTCGGCCGCTTCTACCGGCTCGATGAGTACGGGGCCTATTCCTGGACGGCCCACGGCCGCTATCCCACGAACACGCCCGGCTGGTGGGGCGGGGCGCACCCGTTTTCCCTGCTCGATTTCTCCGTCGTCCACAACGGCGAGATCTCGTCCTACGACGCCAACCGCCGATTCATAGAGATGTTCGGATATAAGTGCACCCTCCAGACCGACACCGAGGTCATCACCTATATCGCGGACTACCTCGTGCGGCGACAGGGCCTCACGCTGGAGGAACTCGCCTCCGTCATCGCGGCGCCTTTCTGGTCCACCATAGCGCGCGCCCCGGAGGCGGAGCGCGAAAAGCTCACCTATTTGCGCACCGCGTTCCCGAGCCTGCTTGTCACAGGGCCGTTCTCCATAGTCCTCGGCTTCTCGGGAGGGCTCATGGCGCTCAACGACAGGCTCAAGCTGCGCAGCATGGTCGTCGGCGAGAAGGGCGACCGCGTGTTCATAGCGAGCGAGGAGTCGGCCATACGCGCGATCGAGCCCGACGCCGAGAACGTCTGGGCCCCGGCCGGCGGCGAGCCGGTCATCGTGAGGGTAAAGGAGGGGCGGTATTGATGAATGTGAACTATATCTGGCCCGAATTCGAGGTCGTGCGCAGCGACGCCAAGTGCACCCGCTGCCGCATATGCGAGAAGCAGTGCGCCCATGAGGTGCACAGCTACGACGCGAAGGCCAAGGCCATGGCGGCCGACGAGACGAAGTGCGTCGACTGCCAGCGCTGCGTCGCCACCTGCCCGACACGCGCCATCAAGATCGTGCGCACCGACAACCGCCTGCGCGAGAATTCCAACTGGGATTCCAAGACCATACAGCAGGTCTACAAGCAGGCGATGAGCGGCGGAGTGCTGCTCTCGTCCATGGGCAACCCCAAGCCCCAGCCGGTCTATTGGGACCGCATGCTGATAAACGCCTCGCAGGTCACGAACCCGTCCATAGACCCGCTGCGCGAGCCGATGGAGACGCGCGTGTTCCTCGGGCGCAAGCCCGAGCGCATAGTCCGCCGGGCGGACGGCGGGCTCGACTGCACCCTGCCGCCCCAGCTCGAACTGTCGCTGCCCGTCATGTTCTCCGCCATGAGCTACGGCTCGATAAGCTACAACGCGCACGAGAGCCTCGCCCGCGCGGCCGAGGAGCTCGGCATATACTACAACACCGGCGAGGGCGGGCTGCACGAGGATTTCTACAAATACGGCCGGAACACCATAGTCCAGGTCGCCTCCGGGCGCTTCGGCGTGCACGAGCAGTACCTCGAGGCCGGCGCCGCCATAGAGATAAAGATTGGCCAGGGCGCGAAGCCCGGCATAGGCGGGCACCTGCCCGGCGCCAAGGTGGGCGTCGACATCTCCCGCACCCGCATGATACCCGAGGGCTCCGACGCCATCTCCCCCGCGCCGCACCACGACATCTACTCCATAGAGGACCTGCGCCAGCTCGTGTACTCGCTCAAAGAGGCGACGGGATATAAAAAGCCCATCATCGTCAAGGTCGCCGCCGTGCATAACATCGCGGCCATAGCGAGCGGCATAGCCCGCAGCGGCGCGGACATAATAGCCATCGACGGCTACCGCGGCGGCACGGGCGCGGCCCCGACCCGCATACGCGACAACGTCGGCATACCCATAGAGCTCGCGCTCGCCGCGGTCGACACCCGGCTGCGCGAGGAGGGGATAAGGAACAACGTGTCGCTCGTCGTGGGCGGCAGCATCCGCTCCTCGGCCGACGTCGTGAAGGCCGTGGCCCTCGGGGCAGACGCCTGCTATATAGGCACGGCGGCCCTGCTCGCGCTCGGCTGCCATCTCTGCCGCAGCTGCCAGGACGGCAGGTGCAGCTGGGGCATCGCCACCCAGAGGGAGGAGCTCGTCAAGAGACTCGATCCCGACGAGGGCAGCCGCCGGCTCGTCATGCTCATGACAGCGTGGAAGCACGAGATCAAGGAGATGATGGGCGGCATGGGCATAAACTCGATAGAAGCTCTGCGCGGCAACAGGCTCATGCTCCGCGGAGTCGGCATGCACGAGCGTGAGCTCAGGATACTCGGCATACTGCACGCCGGCGAGTGAGAAAACGTAGCTGGAAAAACAAGCGGAGGTGTGATACTATGACAATAGATGCGCGCGGCAGAGACTTCGCCGCGCTCAATGAGGCCATCAGGGCCGCCGGAGGCTTCTGCGAGGTGCGCGGATGCGTGGGGCAGAGGTTCATCGCGGCGGGCATGAGCGGCTGCGATATAAAGATATTCGGCGTGCCGGGCAACGCCCTGGGGGCCTACCTCAACGGCGGGACCATCGAGGTGTTCGGCAACGCCCAGGACGCCGTGGGCGACACCATGAACTCCGGTTCGATAATAGTCCACGGCAGCATAGGCGACACGGCGGGCTATGCCATGCGCGGCGGCGAGATCTATGTCCGCGGCAACGCGGGCTACCGCGCCGGCATACATATGAAAGCCTATCAGGACAAACTCCCCGTCATGGTCATAGGCGGCTGTGCCGGCAGCTTCATCGGCGAGTATCTCGCCGGAGGCATCATAGCCGTGTTCGGCCTCGGAGAGCCCGGCCGCCCGCCTGTGAGCAATTTCCCGTGCACGGGGATGCACGGCGGAAAGCTCTATGTGCGCGGCGCATGTGAGAATATCGTGTTCCCCAAACAGGTCAGCGCCCGCCCGGCCGGCGACGGGGACCTGGAGCAGATAAGCGCCCTCGCGGCGCGCTACTGCGGCTATTTCGGCGGCAGCGCGGCGGAGATCATGGATTCGCCCTTCACCGTGGTCACGCCCGACAGCCGCAGCCCGTACAAGCAGATGTATGTGGCTGACTGATCTTGATATAAGGAGTGCGGATCGGGCAATGAATTATTCAAAAGATGAGGTCATGCAGTATGTGGCGGAGGAGGACGTGAAGTTCATCCGCCTCGCCTTCTGCGACGTGTTCGGCCGGCAGAAGAACATCGCCGTAATGCCGGGCGAGCTGGAGCGCGCCTTTGAGTACGGCATAGCCATAGATGCCTCGGCCATCGAGGGATTCGGCGGAGAGGTCCGCTCCGACATGTTCCTCCGCCCCGACCCGGCGACGCTGTCGGGCCTGCCCTGGCGCCCGGAGAGCGGCAGGGTGGTGCGCATGTTCTGCGACATCACGCGGCCCGACGGCTCCCAGCTCGAGACCGACACCAGGGCCATACTCAAATCGGCCGTAGCCGACGCCCGCGCCGCGGGCTATGAATTCGACTTCGGCTCGGAGCTGGAGTTTTACCTCTTCAAGACCGATGAGCGCGGCGAGCCGACGCGCGAGCCGTATGACCACGCCGGGTATATGGACATCGCCCCCGACGACCGCGGCGAGAACATCCGCCGCGAGATCTGCCTCACGCTCGAGCGCATGGGCATCCAGCCCGAGAGTTCGCACCACGAGGAGGGGCCGAGCCAGAACGAGATCGATTTCCGCTACTCCGACCCCCTCACCGCGGCGGACAACGCGGTCACTTTCCAGTCGGTCGTCAAGACCATCGCGGCCCGCAACGGCCTCTGCGCCGACTTCTCGCCAAAGCCGCTGCCCGACAAGCCCGGCAGCGGCATGCACATAAACGTCTCCGTGCACGGCAAGGGCGATCCTCTGCCACAGGTCATCGCCGGCATGATGGCGAAAATCCGCGACATGACGCTCTTCCTCAACCCCACCAGGGCCTCTTTCGACAGGCTCGGCAGCTGCAAGGCCCCGGGATATATAAGCTGGTCGAGCGAGAACCGCTCCCAGCTCATCCGCATCCCCGCGGCCACGGGGCCGCAGCGCCGCGCCGAGCTCCGCTCGGCCGACCCGGCGGCGAACCCGTATCTGGCGTATGCGCTCATCATCCACGCCGGGCTGCACGGCATCGCCCACGCGCTCGAGCTGCCGCCTGCCGCCGACTTCAACCTCTACACCGCTTCGAGCGAGGAGCTGCGCGGCTTCGGCCGCCTGCCCGCCTCCTATGCCGAGGCGGCGGCCGCCGCCTCGGCCAGCGGCTTCATCAGGGAACATCTGCCCGACGCGATAGTCGAGGCCTACTGCCGGGCGGACCGCTGAACCGCGGCGGGACATGAAAGGGGGCTGAGCCGTGGTTTTCAGGGAAAAGACATACAGCGTCCTGCTCGTATCGGCCGTTGAGGCTTTCAACAACACGGCGATGACGCTCCTGCCGCCGACGGATTTCTGGCCGGTCACCGTCGTGCACAGCGCGGGCGAGGCCCGCCGCCGCACAGTGGACGCGCAGTTTGACATCGTGGTAATAAATTCGCCGCTGCCCGACGACCACGGAGTGCGCCTTGCGTGCGACCTGTGCGACGGGAGCGGTTCGGCAGTGCTGCTCCTCGTGCGGCGCGACAATTTTGAGGAGGCCGGCGCCCGCGCCCTCGAGCACGGGGTGGTCACGATGGCAAAGCCGGCCCCGCTGAGCTCGGTGGAGCAGATGCTCCGCGTCATGTGCGCCATGCGCGAGCGCATCGTGCGCATGGAGGACCGCCGCGCCTCCGTCGACGAGAAGATAGAGGAGATAAGGCTCGTGAGCCGCGCGAAGTGGCTGCTCATAGAGCGCCGGGGCATGGCTGAGGCCGAGGCGCACAGGTATATCGAGAAAAAATCGATGGACAGCCGCCTCCCGCGCCGCGCCGTGGCGGAGCAGATAATAAAAGAGCTCGGATAGCCGCGGAAATTTTCTGCGCGCAGGTTCTTGACAGGTTGAGCATTCTTGTTGTATTCTAATTGAGTTGAACAATGGCGTTCGTCAGGGGATAAGTGCCCCCTGACGGGCGCTTTTTTGCTGCAATTTTTGGAGGTAAGGATATGACGAAATACATTTTCGTTACCGGCGGGGTCGTGTCCGGGCTCGGGAAGGGCATCACGGCGGCCTCGCTCGGACGGCTGCTCAAGGCCCGCGGGCTCAAGGTCGCGGCACAAAAACTCGACCCGTACATAAATTTCGACCCGGGCACCATGAGCCCCTATCAGCACGGCGAGGTCTACGTCACCGAGGACGGCGCCGAGACCGACCTCGACCTCGGGCATTACGAGCGTTTCATAGACGAGGACCTCAACCGGTTCTCGAATCTCACCACCGGCAAGGTTTACGCCAACGTCATATCAAAAGAGCGGCGCGGCGAGTTCCTGGGCCGCACGGTGCAGACCATCCCGCACATCACCGACGAGATCAAGCGCTTCATCTACGCCGTCGGCGAAAAGACCGGCGCCGACGTCGTCATCACCGAGGTCGGCGGCACCATAGGCGACATAGAGAGCCAGCCCTTCCTCGAGGCGATCAGGCAGGTCGGCCGCGAGGCCGGCCGCGGCAACGCGCTCTATATCCACGTCACGCTGGTGCCGTATCTGCGCGCCTCCGGCGAGCACAAGTCAAAGCCTACCCAGCACTCGGTGAAAGAGCTCCAGGGCCTCGGCATCTCGCCGGACATCATCGTCCTGCGCGCCGACGAGCCCATCACCGACCGCTCCATATTCAGCAAAATATCCGATTTCTGCGGCGTGAAGCCCGACTGCGTGATAGAGAACCTCACGCTCCCGGTGCTCTATTCAGCGCCGCTGTTTCTTGAACAGTCGGGCCTGTCGGGCATAGTGTGCCGCGAGCTGTCGCTCGAGACCCCGGAGCCCGACCTCAAGGACTGGCGCGACATGGTCGCGCGCATAGAGGACGCAAAGCGCCCGGTGCGCGTGGCGCTCGTCGGCAAATATGTCCGCCTGCACGACGCCTATCTCTCCGTCGCCGAGGCGCTCAGGCACGCCGCCTGGGCCCACGGCGCCCAGATGTGCATAGACTGGGTGGACTCCGAGAACCTCACCGTGGACAACTGCGAGGCCAAGCTCGCCGAGGCCGACGGCATAATAGTGCCGGGCGGCTTCGGCAGCCGCGGCATAGAGGGCATGGTCCTCGCCGCGAGATATGCCCGCGAGAACCGCGTGCCGTATTTCGGCATCTGCCTCGGCATGCAGACCGCGGTCATTGAGTTCGCGCGCTCAGCCGCCGGCATTGCCGGCGCCGGCTCCGGCGAGTTCTGCCCGGAGTGCGCGCACAAGGTCATCGACTTCATGCCCGGCCAGAGCGAGGAGGTCGACAAGGGCGGCACGCTCCGCCTCGGCGCATACCCCTGCCGCATAGAGCCCGGCACCTTTATGTCCGAGTGCTACGGCACAGACCTCATCAGCGAGCGGCACCGCCACCGCTATGAGTTCAACAACGAGTACCGCGGCGCGCTCACGGACGCGGGGCTGCGCCTCGCGGGGCTTTCGCCCGACGGGCGCCTGGTCGAGGCCGTGGAGCTCGGCGGCGGGCCGTTTTTCGTCGGTGTGCAGTTCCACCCCGAGTTCAAGAGCAGGCCGAACAGGCCGCACCCCCTGTTCATGGGCTTCGTCGGAGCGGCGCTCGAGCGCGCCGGGAGAGGAGAGAACATATGAACGGATACAACAGAAAGCTCGTCCTGCCCACCGGAGACGAGTTCTGCGGATACGGCTTCGGCGACGGCGCCGAGCGCGTCACCGAGGTGGTGTTCAACACCTCCATGGCGGGATATCAGGAGATAATCTCCGACCTGTCGTACACGGGCCAGACCGTCGTCATGACCTACCCCATCATCGGCAACTACGGCCTGGCCGACGGCGACTACGAGACCCGCCGCCCGGCCATCGACGGGCTCATCGTGCGCGAGTACACACGCGAGCCGTCGAACTTCCGCGGCAGGGAACCGCTCGAGGCCGCCATGCTGCGCCATGGCATCGCCGGGATATGCGGCGTCGATACCCGCCGCCTCACCCGCGCGATCCGCGACCACGGCTCGTCGAAAGCCCTCATCACCGATATCGGCACCCCCGTCGAGGCGGCGCTCGAGCGGCTCGAGGCCGCAGAGCTGCCGCACGATCAGGTCAGGCGCGTGTCGTGCCGCGAGCCGTGGACCGCCGGCGGCGAAAACGCGCCGCTGCGCGCCGTGCTGCTCGACTGCGGCGTCAAGCTCAGCATAGTCGCCTCGCTCGCTGATTGCGGCTGCCGCGTGACCGTCATGCCGTACGACACCCCGGCCGGGGAGATAGCCGCGCTGGCGCCCGACGGCCTGCTCGTGTCGAACGGGCCCGGCGACCCCACCGACGTGCCCGAGGCCGCCGAGACCATCCGCGCGCTCATGGGGCGCATGCCCATCTTCGGCATCTGCCTCGGCAACCAGCTTCTCGCCCTCGCGAGCGGGGCGCGGACCTACAAGCTCAAATTCGGCCACCGCGGCGGCAACCACCCCGTGATGGAGCTCGCCACGGGCAAGATCGCCATGACCGCGCAGAACCACTCCTATGCCGTCGACGAGGACACTCTCGCCGGCACGGGCCTCGCCGTGACGCACCGCAACCTCCTCGACAACACCGTCGAGGGCGTCGCGAACGCCTCCGAGCGCGCGTTCGGCGTGCAGTTCCACCCGGAGAGCGCCCCGGGGCCGCACGACGGCGCGGGGATATTCCGGCGCTTTGCAGCCATGATGAAGGAGGGACAGGGCCGTGCCTAAGAGAACGGATCTGAAGAAAATAATGGTGATAGGCTCCGGCCCCATAGTCATAGGCCAGGCCGCCGAGTTCGACTACGCGGGCACCCAGGCCTGCCTCGCCCTGAGGGAAGAGGGCTATGAGGTCGTGCTCTGCAACTCCAACCCCGCGACGATAATGACCGACTCCGCCATCGCCGACCGCGTGTACATGGAGCCGCTCACCGCGGAATACCTCACCGCGATAATCAAGCGCGAGCGCCCCGACGCCCTGCTCCCCGGCATAGGCGGCCAGACGGGCCTCAATCTCGCCATGCAGCTCGAGCGCGAGGGCGTGCTCGAAAAATACGGCGTCGAGCTACTCGGCACCCGCAGCAGCAGTATAGAGCGCGCGGAGGACCGCGAGCTGTTCAAGGAGCTGTGCGAGAGCCTGGGCGAGCCGGTGCTCCCGTCGCGCACTGCGGAGAGCATGGAGGAGGGCCTCTCCGCGGCGGAGGAGATAGGCTATCCCGTCGTCCTGCGCCCGGCGTTCACCCTCGGCGGCACGGGCGGCGGCTTCGCCGAAAACGGGGATGAGTTCCGCGAGATAATGAAAAACGCGCTCGAGCTCTCGCCCGTGCACCAGGTGCTGGTCGAGAAGAGCGTGCGCGGATATAAAGAGATAGAGTACGAGATAATGCGCGACGCGAACGACACCGCCATCGCCGTCTGCAATATGGAGAACATCGACCCCGTCGGCATACACACCGGCGACTCCATAGTCGTCTGCCCCTCGCAGACGCTCACCAACAAGGAGTACCAGATGCTGCGCGACAGCGCCCTGAAGCTGATACGCGCGCTGGAGATAGAGGGCGGCTGCAATGTGCAGTTCGCGCTCGACCCGAATTCTTTCCAATATTACCTCATCGAGGTCAACCCCCGCGTGTCGCGCTCGTCGGCGCTCGCCTCCAAGGCCAGCGGATATCCCATCGCCCGCGTGTCGGCCAAGATAAGCGTCGGGATGCACCTCGACGAGATCATGCTCGTCAACACTCCCGCCTGCTTTGAGCCCGCGCTCGACTATGTCGTCACCAAGATGCCGCGTTTCCCGTTCGACAAGTTCACAGACGCCGACAACAGCCTCGGCACCCAGATGAAGGCCACCGGCGAGGTCATGAGCGTCGGCCGCAGCCTGGAGGAGAGCCTGCTCAAGGCCGTCCGCTCGCTCGAGATCGGCGCCTGTCACCTGAGGCTCGACAAGCTCACCGGCGCGGGCAGAGATGAACTCATGCGCCATGTCTCCTCCGGCACGGATGAGCGCATATTTGCCATCGCGGAGCTCATGCGCCGCGGCGTGGGCGACGGGGAGATATTCGCCGCCTGCCGCATAGACCCGCTGTTTTTGCGCTGTGTGCGCCGTATCGTCGAGTTCGAGGCCGTCCTGCGCGAGGGCGGCGTGTCGCGCGAGCTGTGCCTCGAGGCCAAGCGACTCGGCTTCTCCGACTGTGAGATAGCGCGTGAGTGGGGGATGAGCGAGCTCGAAGTGTATGATATGCGCCTGAAGTGGGGCATAAAGCCCGTTTACAAGATGATAGACACCTGCGCGAGCGAGTTCGAGAGCTATGTCCCGTATTTCTACTCCACCTGGGAGGAGGAGAACGAGTCGCGCGTGTCCGGCCGCCGCAAGATCCTCGTGCTCGGCTCGGGACCCATACGCATAGGCCAGGGCGTCGAGTTCGACTACTCGACGGTCCACGCCGTAAAGACCATACGCGCCGCCGGCTGCGAGGCCATAATCATCAACAACAACCCCGAGACGGTCTCCACCGACTACACCACCTCGGACAAGCTCTATTTCGAGCCGCTGACGCCCGAGGACGTCATGAACGTCGTGGAGCTCGAAAAGCCCGACGGCGTCATCGTGTCCCTCGGCGGACAGACGGCCGTCAACCTCGCCATGCCGCTTGCCGAGCGCGGCGTGAAGCTCATCGGCACGGGCTGCGAGGCCATCGAGCGCGCGGAGAACCGCGACGTGTTTGAAAAGCTGCTGCTCAGCCTCGGCATCCCGCAGCCGCGCGGCCGGGCGGTGACGTCGGCGGAGGACGGGCTGCGCGCCGCCGCCGAGATAGGCTACCCCGTGCTGGCGCGCCCGAGCTTCGTGCTCGGCGGCCGGGCCATGCAGATAGTCGCAAAAGAAGAGCATCTGCGCGCCTATCTGGAGACCTCGGTCGAGATGGACGAAGAGCGCCCGGTGCTCATCGACCGCTACATTCGAGGCCGCGAGGTCGAGGTCGACGCCGTCTGCGACGGCACCGACGTGTTCGTCCCCGGCATAATGGAGCTCGTCGAGCGCACCGGCGTCCACTCCGGCGACTCGATAAGCGTCTACCCGCCGTTCAGCATATCCGGCCGCGTGAAGGAGACCATCCTGCGCTACACGCGCGAGCTCGGCCTCGGCATAGGCATAGTCGGGCTGTATAACATCCAGTTCATCGTCGCGCCGGACGAGGAGGTCTACGTCATCGAGGTCAACCCGCGCTCCTCGCGCACGGTGCCTTTCCTCTCGAAAGCCACGGGCTGCCAGCTCGCCGATATCGCCACGCTCGCCATGCTGGGCGTGAGCCTGCGCGAGCAGGGGCTCGCCGGCGCGCCCATGCCGCAGCGCAGCCGCTGGTACGTCAAGGCGCCGGCCTTCTCGTTCGCGAAGCTGCGCGGCATGGACGCCTTCCTCTCGCCGGAGATGAAGTCGACCGGCGAGGCCATAGGCTACGACTCGGAGCTCCACCGCGCGACCTACAAAGCCCTGCTCGCCTCCGGGCTGAGGCTCGAGCGCGAGGGCGCTGTCATCCTCACTCTCGCGGACGAGGACAAGGAGGAGGCCCTGCCCATAGCGCGGCGCTTTGCCGAGCTCGGTTTCGACCTCGAGGCCACCATAGGCACGGCGGAGTTCCTCGCCGAACACGGCATAAAGGCGACGGTGCGCCGCAAGCTCAGCGAGGGCAGCACCGAGATCCTCGAGTCGATACGCTCCGGAAAGGTGAGCTATGTGGTGAACACCCGCGCCGTGCTCTCCGGAGTCCACTATGAGGACGGCGCCGCGATACGCCGCTGCGCCATCGAGAACAACGTCACGATATTCACTTCGCTCGACACCGTGAGGGCCCTGCTCGGGGTCCTGGAGGAGATCTGCCCGCGCGTGTCGACCATAGACGCCGACTGAGGCCCCGGCGCGCCCGCCGGGAAGCCGGGCGGCGAAGATAATCAGACCCGGTCACGGGAGACAGGAGTGTCCTCATGAACTATGACACCATAATAGTCGAGATGCTCTCCAGAATACAGAAGCTGGAAGAGGAGGTCGCCATCCTCAGGAAGAAGAGCGGTGCCGGGAGGGAGCGCGCTTCCGAACAGCCGAAGATCACTACCACGGGCATCAAGCTGTACATAGCCGAACTCAAGCGCCGCGCTCGGGAGAGGGGCGAGACGTCGCTCACTCTCCGCGCGAACGACATACACAAGAGCCTCAAGCTCCGCAGCCGCATGCCCATGGTGTGCAACGCCATGCGCCAGAGCATGTCCCCGGGCGACCGGGTCGTCAAGACCACGGCGAGCGGCTACTCCTCGACTCTCGAGATAGAATACATGCTCGCCGGCCCCGAACCGGCGGACGGCGCGGAGCAGGACTGAGCCTGTTCCCGCGCGCAAAAAGCGCCCCTCCTGCATGTGCAGGAGGGGCGCTTTGCATACCCGCGGCTCAATGGCAGCCGCCGTCTCTGTACGGGCAGCTGCCGCAGTCGCCGCAGCCTTTTCTGCGCCTCGTCCGCAGCCGCCTTATCGCCAGAGCGGCGCAGACGGCTATGACGGCGAGGACGATCACCGTCGGCATGATATCACCTCAAAACAGTATGGCCGAGCCGATCTGGTACACCGCAAAGGTGACGAGCCAGGCCGTGGTGAGCTGGAAGAAAGCGGTGAACCACATCCAGCCCCAGCTGTTCGCCTCTTTGCGTATGGTGCCGAGCGCGGCGGCGCAGGGTATGTACAGCAGGCAGAACACCATGAGGCAGAAGGCGTTGAACTGGCCGAAGCCTATGCTTTCGAGCGCGGCGGCGAAGGCGGACATGCCCTCGGCGGAGCTCGCGTTGACTATGCCGAAGAGCACGGCGCAGCTCGACACGACGACCTCTTTCGCCGAGATGCCGGCTATGAGCGCCACGGCGATCTGCCAGAAGCCGAGGCCTATGGGCTCGAAGAAGGGCACGAGCAGCCGGCCGAGCACGGCGCCGAAGCTGTCGGACATGTCGGAGCAGTAGCCGCCGGGGCCGAAGTTGAGCAGGGCCCAGATGATGAGCGTGGCGAGGAAGATGGTGGTTCCGGCCTTCTCGAGATAGTCCTTGACCTTCTCCCAAACATATATGGCCACGGTGCGCCCGTCGGGCAGCTTGTACTCCGGCAGCTCTATCATGAGATAGTTCGCGGTGTTCTTGCGGTCGATGACGTGGATGACGGCCGACACGGCTATGGCCACGACTATGCCGATGAGGTACATCGAGTAGGCCACGACCATGGCGTTGTCCGGGAAGAACATCTCGGAGAAGAGGATGTATATGGTGAGCCTGGCGTTGCAGCTCATGAACGGGGTGACGAGCATGACCTTGAACCTGTCGCGCTTGCTCTCGAGCGCGCGGGAGGCCATGATGGCCGGCACCGTGCAGCCGAAGCCGAGCAGCATGGGGATGAACGCCTTGCCGGACAGGCCGAGCTTGCTCATTATGCCTTCCATGACATAGGCCACGCGGGCCATGTAGCCGCTGTCCTCGAGCAGGGCGAGGCAGAGGAAGAGGATGAGTATGTTCGGCAGGAAGGTGACTATGGTGCCGACGCCGCCGATTATGCCGTCGACGACGAGCGAGGTCACGACGTCCCCGGCGTCCGCCGCGGCGAGGGCCGCGGTCACCCCGTCGGAGAGCCAGCCGATGGCGATCTCGAGATAGCCCTTGAGCCAGTCGCCGACGGTGAACGTGAGGAAGAAGGTGACGGCCATGATGCCGAGGAACACGGGTATGCCCCACACCTTGCTGGTGAGCAGCCTGTCGGCGCGCTCGGTGAGCATGTCCTGCTGCTCCTTGTGGAGCAGGACCTCATCGATGATCTCGCCGATGAAGTCGTATTTCTGATTGATGATGTCCGACTCATAGCTCCGGTCGAGCACCTGGGGCATGTCCACGGGGTATTTCTCCGTGATCTCCCTGTCGCCCTCGAGGAGCTTGATGGCGTGCCAGCGGAAATTGGTCATGTCTGGGTAACGCAGCATGAGCGCGGGGATGAGCTGGTCTATCTTGTCCTCGATCACATCGGAATATACCATCGCGTATTCGTCGTGGTCGTGCTGGTGGCGGGAGGCGTGCCTGTGCTCATGGATGAGCCGGTCGGGCGCCTCGTGCCCGCGGTGGTGGATTGCGGCGTGGAGCAGGATGTCGAGGCCGCGCCGCTGCCGTGCGGAGACCGGGATGACCGGTATGCCGAGCATCTCGGGCAGGCGGTGCAGGTCGATCTCCATGCCGCGCTTTTCGACTATGTCCATCATGTTGAGCGCCATCACGACGGGCCGGCCCAGCTCGAGGAGCTGGA
Organism: Candidatus Heteroscillospira lomanii; assembly: GCA_904419385.1. Classification (GTDB taxonomy): domain Bacteria; phylum Bacillota; class Clostridia; order Oscillospirales; family Oscillospiraceae; genus Heteroscillospira; species Heteroscillospira lomanii. The sequence continues at coordinate 5,631 of CAJFRI010000009.1, read as the reverse complement.
GCGTGAGGTAGAGGCTGCGCTCGAGCGCGGAGGCGTCGACGACGTTGATGATGACGTCGACTTCTCCGCTCAGGATGAACTGGCGCGAGACCATCTCCTCCATGGTGTAGGAGGTGAGGCTGTATGTGCCGGGCAGGTCGACGAGATGTATGGTCATGTCGTGGTCGCGCATGACGCCCTCGACCTTTTCGACCGTGACGCCCGGCCAGTTGGCGACCTTGAGGTTGGCGCCGGTGTAGGCGTTGAAGAGAGTGGTCTTGCCGCAGTTGGGGTTTCCTATGAAACCGATCGTCATCTCGTTATCGCTCATCGGCGCCGCCCTCCTTTACCTCGATGTTTCTGGTGATGTTATACCCGAGGGCGAATCTCGTGCCGCGGAGCTTGATGATGAGTATCCCCTTGCCCTTGCGGCTGAGGACGGACACGGGCGTCCCTCGCGTCATGCCGAGGGCCTCGAGGCGGCGCTCCATCTGAAACGGCAGCTCGATATGCTCCACGATATATTTTCTGCCTGTTACGGCATCTTTCAATAACATGGGCGAATTACTCCTTGCGTGGAAATTGTATCATCGATATCATTGCACAACAATTAATTTTAGTGCCTGCAAGCGCCTGAGTCAATGCGTTCGGCGAAAAAATCTTCAATATGTGAGGGAATTTCCGAGAAACGGAAAGAGACGGGCGAAGTCCGGCGTTTCATGCCGGAACAGGCGCGCAGCGCGCCGGAAAAATGAAAAAATTGCAGCAAAGAACTGCAATTTTCGCGTTTTTCTGATATAATGAACCAAGCGGCGTCTTTCCCTGCGCGGAAACGGAGCCGAAGCGGGCGGATGGCGTCTTTTGTGCCGCGGGTATAAAAAGCCGCCGGAACAAAGCGGGCTTTGCTCCGGCGGCGTGGCGGAGGCGGTGGGATTCGAACCCACGTGACGGCTCATCACCGCCAACTCGATTTCGAGTCGAGCTCGTTATGACCACTTCGATACACCTCCGTACCAAAGCCTGATTATTATACACCGCGCCGCGCTCTAAATCAAGAAAAATTTTGCGCCGCAGCCATGCGGCCTGCCGGAGAGTGGGAACCATGTTCAAACGCACAGACAAGATAAATTACTACCTCGATATCGCGGCCTCTGTGCTCGAGCGGAGCACCTGCCTGAGACGGAAATACGGGGCCATCATAGTCCGCAACGACGAGATCATATCGACGGGCTACAACGGCGCGCCCCGCGGCCGCTGCAACTGCTCCGACCTCGGCCGGTGCACCCGCGAGGAGCTGCGCATACCGAGCGGCGAGCGCTATGAGCTCTGCCGCAGCGTGCACGCCGAGGCCAACGCCATCATCTCGGCCTCGCGCCGCGACATGCTGGGCGGGACGCTCTATCTCGTCGGGCGCGACGCGCAGACCGGCGAGTACCTCACCACGACGACGCCGTGCTCCATGTGCCGCAGGCTCATCATCAACTCGGGCATCGAGACCGTCGTGTGCCGCACGGGCGATGACAGCTATGAGGTCGTCGGCGTGGATGAATGGGTCCGCAACGACGACACCGTCCCGAGAGACTGAAAAACAAAAAGGCCGGGGGATTTCCCCGGCCTTTGCCTTTGCACGGTCACTCTATCATTATGCGGCTGCTGCCGTCGACGGCCTTTTTGTCGCGCTTCGGCAGGGTGATCGTGAGCACGCCGAACTCAAATTTGCACTTGATCTCGTCGTTGGTCACGTCGCCGACATAGAAGCTGCGGCTGCACGCGCCGGCATAGCGCTCGCGGCGGATGAAGCGGCCCTTGTCCTCCTCGTCTTTGTCGAGGCCCTTGGCCGCGCTCACTGTGAGGTAGCCGTCCTTGAGCTTGACCTTGATCTCGTCTTTCTTGAAGCCGGGCAGGTCAACGGCGATCTTATAGCAGTTCTTGTGCTCCTTGATATCGGTCTTCATCAGGTTTTTCGCGTGTCTGCCATAAAGCGGGTTTTTGCCGCTGAAGAAGCTGTCGTCAAAAGCGTCGTTAAAGAACTCATCGAAAAGATTTTCACCAAAAATGCTGGGCAACATATAAATTCCTCCGTTTCGAATTGCCTTTTGTGCCCTGCCGGGGCCCTCTCTCGAGGCCCTCTCATCTGGTACGCCATTATAATAGTCCTTTATTTTAGCACTGTCAAGAGGAGAGTGCTAAAATTTTTATTTTGTTAAAATTTGTGATCCCCTCGCAAAATAACCGCCGGTATTCTTTGAATACCGGCGGTGCGCTGTGAAATATTCCGTTACAGCACGTCCACGCCGCGCAAGAGGGTGGGCCCGTCGAAGAGCTCGGAGCTGAACCTGTCCCAGGGGAAGACGCGCTCCGGCGCCTCGGCAAAGCTCATGCGCCGCCCTGTGCGCGGGTGTGAGAACTCGACGGCGCAGGACCAGAGCGCGGTCGGGCACCCGGCGCTGCCGCCGCCGTATTTCCTGTCGCCGGCTATGGGCATGCCGCGTGAGGAGAGCTGTGCGCGGATCTGGTGTGTCCGCCCGGTGCCGAGCGCGATGTGCAGCAGCGATATGCCGCCTGCCTCGCCGAGCAGCTCATAGCTCAGCACGGCCTCCTTGGCATAGCGCTCCGGCTCTGAGACTATATAGGTCCTGCGCTCGGCCCGCGAGCGCAGCAGCAGGTCGCGCAGCTCGCCGCGCGCCCGCTCGGGGCGGCCGAGCACAGCCGCGAGATAGCGTTTTTTAAAGCCGCCGTCCCTGATCTCGGCCGAGAGCGCCGCCGCATCCGCACTCGAGCGGGCGAGGACGACGAGCCCGCCCGCCACGCGGTCGAGCCTGTGCACGGTGAAGATCTCGCCGCCGATCTGTTCGCGCACAAGACCCGGCAGGCCGCCGGGCTCGTCTGTGGAGAGCACGCCGTGCGGCTTCACGCAGACGCACACGCGCCTGTCGCGGTAGAGTATCTTTACCCCGTCCATGCTCAGCGCTCGGCGAGGCGCATGTAGTGTTTATACAGCACGCCGAAGCGGTAGCGGTACATGGGCTTCCACGGCTTGGCGCGGCCGCAGAAGTGGAGTATGGCGGTGTGCGCCATGACCCAGCTCGTGTCCGCCTCGCCTGAGGTGCGCAGGAAGTAGTTGGAGTAGTTGCGCGCGTCGTAGTTCCAGAGTATGTCCGGCAGGTCGAGTATGTCGTCGGCGAACATGGCGTTGAGCATGTCCTGGTCCGGGAGGATGAGCTCGTGCTTGTGCTCGGCAACATAGCTGAAAAGACGCTCCGGCGTGATCGCCGCGCGGGCCCTGTCGAGATCTATGAGCAGCACGCCGGAGTTATAGTACTTCTCCGAGCCGAGACGCATGGAGTTTATGTTGTTGGCCAGTTCCGTCATGCCTGTGTGGGCGCAGGCGGCAAAAGTCTTGCCCTGCATGTCGGTCTCCCACAGTTCACGCAGCGGGTTTATGACGAGCGTGTCCGGGTCGATGTACAGCACACGGCTGACGGATTTCGGCAGCAGCTCACCGGCGAGCAGCCGGAAATACATCTCGACGGGGTACTGCTTCGTCTCCGGCGCGCCGGCAAAGAGGTCGCCGGACGCCTTCACCTCGCGCAGATGCAGCGCGTGCGCGAGGCAGAAGCTCTCGAGCGAGCTCACGGTATCGGCGCTGAGGCTGCGGTGCAGCAGCCAGATTGTCGTCTGCTCGCCGGGGCAGTTGAGCGCGAGCGAGGTGAGCATGACCCGGAGCTGGGGCACATAGTTTTCGTTTAACGTGACGAGAATGTCCACTTGCGGAGTCCTTTCGTGATGGATTTGGCGCTATTATAACATGGCGGCGCCTGTTTTTAAAGCGCATTTTAGCGCCGCGGCGCCGCGTGTTTCCGCCGCATTTCTTGCATCCGTGTGGTATAATATCGCCAAACACTTTATTGAGAGGTAGTCATGGACAACAGAAGCGAGACATGCTGTTTCACCGGGCACAGAGATGTGCCCGCATATATGCGCCCGGCGCTCGCGCGCGAGCTGGAGGAGGCTGTGCGCGGCATGGCCGCGCGCGGGAAGACGCGCTTTGCCGCCGGCGGCGCCGTCGGATTCGACACGATGGCGGCCGAGACGGTCCTGCGCCTGCGCCGCGAGCTCGGGCTGGAGCTCGTGCTCATCCTGCCGTGCGCCGACCAGGCGCGCCGCTTTTCACCGTCCCAGGCGGCTGTGTACAGCAGGATAAAGGCCGCGGCGGACGAAGTCGTCATCCTGCACGAGAGCTATCTGCCCGGCTGCATGCAAGAGCGCAACCGCGCCCTCGTCGACTCGAGCAGCGCGTGCATAGCCTTCTGCCGCCGCGCCACCGGCGGCACGGCCTACACCCTCCGCTATGCCCGCAGCCGCGGCCTGGAGATATATCTCCTGGGCGGACATTTGTGATATCATACAATTAACAAACGTAAAAAGTTGAGTTTCTTTTGCTGAGGCTATTGCATTTGCTGATGTATTGTGCTATTATCGCCCATACAAGGAGCCGATAAAACGGCGGCGCCATTGTAGAATATTACAACAAAGGACGGTAATGACAATGGATATGTACAGTTGGATCGACAGGGTGAAATACGGCGAGAAGAAGCCCATGCCCATCCTCAGCTATCCCGCGGTGCAGCTCCTCTTCATAACTGTGAAAGAGCTGGTCGAGAGCAGTTCCTACCAGGCGCTCGGCATGCGCCTCATCGCCGACAGATACGACATGCCCGCGGCGCTGTCTTATATGGACCTCTCCGTCGAGGCCGAGGCTTTCGGCGCGCACACCGTCTATGGCGTCGACGAGGTGCCCACCATCATCGGGCGGCTGATCGACGATATGGACGACGCCGAGAAGCTCCAGGTGCCCGAGGTCGGCGCGGGCCGCACCGGCGTCTGCGTCGACACCATACGCAAGGCCAACAAGCTGATAAACGACCGCCCGGTCTTCGGCGGCTGCATAGGCCCGTTCTCCCTGGCCGGCAGGCTCATGAACGTGAACGACATCATGGTCAAGTGCTACTCCGATCCCGACGCCGTGCATGTCGTGCTCAAGAAGGCCTCCGAGTTCATCACCAAGTACATCGAGGCCCAGAAGACCGCCGGCGCCAACGCCGTCGTCATGGCTGAGCCGCTCGCCGGGCTGCTCTCGCCGGACCTCATGAGCGAGTTTTCATCCAAGTATGTGCGCGACATAGTCGAGCAGGTGCAGGACAAGCACTTCATTGTCATCTACCACAACTGCGGCAGCGCCATCAACCGCCTCACCGACGAGATCCTCGAGACCGGCTGCATCGCCTACCACTTCGGTGAGAGCGCCGATATGCAGCTCATGCTCGAGAAGATACCGTCCAACTGCCTCGTCATGGGCAACATCAGCCCCTCCGCCGTGTTCAACTCCCACTCGGCCGACGATGTGCGCCGCGCCGTGACCCGCCTGTTCGACCAGACCAAGGGGCACGACAACTTCGTCCTCTCCTCCGGCTGCGACCTGCCGCCGTACACCGACATGGACAACATCGACATGTTCTTCAAGACAGCCCGCGACTACTATTACAGACAGAGGCTCTGGGACATCATCGAGTGATAAAAAGCGGAGGCGGAGCTCCCGCGCGATATAAGCAGATATAAAAATCAGGCAAGAGGCCGGGAGCAGCGGGTGCT
>CAJFRI010000008.1:36772-40579 GCA_904419385.1 Candidatus Heteroscillospira lomanii | reverse complement strand
TGTGCTCCCTGCCGGTGCGCCGCGAGGCCATGTTCCTCAGCCATGCCGCGGCCGTGTTCGCTGTGGTGCTGGCGTCGAATCTCGTGGCCGTGCTGCTCGCCCTCGCAGTCACCCTGCCGTCCGGCCTCATGCTCGGCGGCTACCTCGCCCAGTGGTTCGTGATAACGCTGGGGCAGTTCGTGCTGTTTTTCGGCATAGCTGTGCTCTGCGCCGTCGTGACGGGCAACATCCTCGCCATGCCGGCCATATACCTCGTCGTAAACCTCGCGGCTTTTGCCTTTGCCGCCGCCATTTCCAGCTCGCTCAACAGCGTGCTCTACGGCGTGAACGTATCAGATGCGTTTGAAGGCGTCATCCGCTTCTCGCCCGTGATCTGGTTCCAGCTCGGTTCGCCCTACTCCTACGTCGAGGGGTACGACCCGCTGAACCCGAGCCACACCGACATATTCTACACCTACGGCACCGACCTCGCCGTCTATGCCCTGGTGGGCATCGTATTCATCGTAGCCGCGTTTTTGATCTACCGCGCCCGGCGCATGGAGACGGCGGGCGACGTCGTGTCCATAACCTGCCTGCGCCCGGTGTTCAAGCTGGTGTTCGCCCTCGGCGTCGGCATAGTGGGCGGATATGTGTTCTTCTCCATGTTCTTCTCATACGGCTACGGCGGCGACCCGGCGTACAGGCTCATGGGCTGCCTCGCCTTGTTCTCCGTGATAGGCTATATCGGCGGCGACATGCTCGTGCGCCGCAGCACCCGCCTGCGCTCGGCGCGCACGCTCATCCCCGCCGCGGCCATCGCGCTCGTGCTCGTTGCGGGCGTGTGGTGCGCCAACAGCGACGTGTTCGGCATCGAGCGCTATGTGCCCGCGTCCGGCGACGTGAGCCGCGCCGTGATCCAGGTGCGCGGAGATTTCGTCGAGACCGACGACCCCGAGACGATAGCCCTCGCCACAGCCGCGCACCAGGATGTGCTGGACAGCCGCGCGGAGAACGACGCCGCCCAGCAGAGCGATGTCGCAAGTTGGGACTACTCCGTGAATTTCATCTACTACATGGACGACGGGAGCATAGTCGAGCGGCGCTATGAGATGTATCTCGACGAGGCGGGCGAGCCCACCGGGGCGACCGTCCTGCTCGACGAGATAATGAACTCGCCCGAGAGCATCATTGCGCGCAACGTCGGCGACACGGTCATCGACGAGCGCACGGTGGCCAGCGGCTATATAGAGTACTACTCCGAGGAGCTTGAGAGCTATACGCAGATCACCCTCGGCCCCGGCGAGGCGCTCGAGCTGTATAACGACTGCCTCATGCCCGACATGCTCGACGGCAGCATCGGCCGCGCCGAGTTCGGCGCCTTTGAGCGCGAGTACTACACATGCAGCATAGCGATATACGTCTATGATACGGCGGAGCCCGCCGCGCCGTACGCAGCCACGGAGGATGTCAGCTATCCGTATGAGGAAGCCGTCGAGGAATCCACCTACCGCGCGCTGTACCTCGAAGTGCCGGTGAGCGCCGAGCGCACCTGCGCCTGGCTCGCCGAGCACGGCGTCGCGCCGGACACCCAACTTTATAAATATGTAGGATAAAATAAAAAAAGGCTCCCCATCGGGGAGCCTTTTTTTGTCGGAAAGGCTTTGCCTTTCCGACAAGGGGGGTTGCAGCCCGCTGCGTCGCACTCGCTGCGCTCGCACGCTGGCGGCCTGAGAAGTGTTTTTTGCCCGGCGCATGTCCGTGCAAAAAACGATTTGACTTTTTTCGCGCCTGCGGGCGCGAACTCTGCGAGGCTTTAGATGTTCTCGATGAATCTCATCATCATCGTCGCGATCTGCGCCCTGGTGGCGGTGCCATGCGGGGACAGCTCGCTGTCCGTGACGCCGCGCATCAGGCCGGAGCCGCAGGCCCACTGGATGGCCGGGATGGCGTACTCGCTGATTTCCGCGAAATCCTCGTAGCTCAGAATGTTCGTGTCCTCGCCGACGGAGACGTCGTAGCCCATGTACTGAGCGAAGCGGTAGAGAATCACGGCGAGCTGCTCGCGGGTGATGGCGTCGTCCGGGGCGTAGGAATCCCCGCTCACGCCGCTGACTATGCCCTCGGCCGCCGCCCAGCGCACCGCCTCGCCGTACCACGAGCCCTGGTCGACGTCATCGAAGGGCATGAGGTAGTTGACCACAGGCTCGCCAGCGAGACGCCAGAGGAGGGTGACCATCATGGAGCGGGTGAGGGTGGCGTCGGGGTCGAAATACTCGTCGGAGACGCCGTTCATCAGGCCGTTTTCGCAGACATACTGCACCGCGTCGTAGTGCCAGTCCGTCTCGCGGACGTCGGCGAAGAGCGGCTCGGATTCCTCGACGGGTTCCTCAATGGCCTCGAAGCTCGCCTCTATGCTGACGGCGCTGCCGGGCATGGTGAAGCTGTACTCGGTGTCGGAGCGCTTGTAGAGGCTCAGCTCGTTGCCGCTCGCGTCGGTGACGGTGAGGGTGTCGAGGGCGAAGCCCTCGTCGGGCTTGACCTTGACGGTGATTGTCAGCCCCTTTGCGGCGCTCGCGGGCGTCGCGGTGATGGAGCCGCCGTCGGATTCAACGACGGCCGTCTTGTAGCTGGGGGAGCTGGCGCGGCGCGTCCACTTGGCATAAAATGTCTTGTCGCCGTAGTCGGCGGCGGTGATTTCGGTGACCGGCTCGCCGGAGAAGTCCGCACTCGCATACCAGCCGTCGAAGCGGTAGCCGCTGCGCTCAACGTCGGTGGGGAGCGCGACGGCGGTGCCGTAGGTGTAGCTCGTGACGTTGCCGCTGCTTATCGTGCCGCCGTCGGTGTTGAGCGTGACGGTGTAGGTGTTGGCCGTCCACTTCGCCCAGAACTCCTTATTGCCGTAGTCGGCGGCGGTGATTTCGGTGACCGGCTCGCCGGAGAAATCCTCGTTCGCATACCAGCCGTCGAAGCGGTAGCCGCTGCGGGTGATGTCGGTGGGCAGCGTGACGGCGCTGCCGCAGGTGTAGCTCGTAAAAGCGCCGCTGTTTATCGTGCCCTCGTTGGTGTTGAGCGTGACGCCGTAGGTGTCGGCCAAAACGATGACCTCGCCGTCATAGCTCAGACCCAGATGATAGCCGGTTGTGCTGACGGTGAAAAATTCCGCCGGGTTTGTTTCGGGCATGTAAGTGTCCCAGCCGCTTGTGAATGTGCGATTAGTCACATTGGTGACGAGGAACGGTGTGCTGCCGGTCAGCGGCGCGGTGATTTCGATGGGCTTGCTGTCAAGCCGGATATCGCCGTCAATCACGGGTGCGCCGCTCAGCTTGAGCACAGGGCTGTTGTTTCCGTCGTCGGCAAGAAAAACGCCGCCGCCGTCGGCGGCTTTGTTGCCTGTTATGCTGCCGCCGGACATATTGAATGTGCCGACGATGTTCACACGCACGCCGCCGCCGAAGGTGGCTTTGTTGCCGCTTATGCTGCCGTCGGACATGGTGAAAGTGCCGCTCTGCACATACACGCCGCCGCCGTTTGCGGCGGTGTTTTCGCTAATGCTGGCGTCGCCGGACATGGTGAACGCGCTGTTCCAGGACACATACACGCCGCCGCCGCTGAGGCTGGCGGTGTTTTCGCTAATGCTGCCGCTCTCCATGTTGAAGGTGCCGCCATACACTAACACGCCGCCGCCGCTGCTGGCGGTGTTTTTGCTAATGCTGCCGCTCTCCATGGTGAAGGTGCCGCCCGACACATACACGCCGCCGCCGTCTGTGGCGGTGTTTTCGCTAATGCTGGCGTCGCCGGACATGTTGAACGTGCCGCCGCTGCTGCTCA
>CAJFRI010000008.1:0-36707 GCA_904419385.1 Candidatus Heteroscillospira lomanii | reverse complement strand
GCCGCCCGACACATACACGCCGCCGCCGTAGGTGGTGGCGGCGTTGCCGACTATACTGCCGCTCTCCATGTTGAACGTGCCGATTACATACACGCAGCCGCCGGAGCTATTGCCCTTTCCGCCGGTGATGACGCCGCCGGTGACGGTCTGAACATTGTCGCCGGACGCATTTTCGTCCCATGTCCACAGGCCGTCATCTCCGACCTTGAACTTGTGCGTCGCGCTGTTGCAGTCGCAGAGGGTGAGGGTTGCGCCGGAGTACACATCAATGCAATTCCCCTTCAAATTCAGCACATGGCCGTTGAGGCAGAGCGTCACCTCGTCGCGTATGATGATGTTGCCCGTCGCCTCCACATCGTCCGACAGATAGTAGCTGCCGCCGTTCAGGGTGCCGCTGGTCGGCAGCGCCGTCCAGCCGTCGGCTGTGCTGTGGCCGCCGTGATCCACCGCCGAGGCGGGGATGGCCAGCGCCGCGACGCAGATTATGAGCGCCGCGAGAAGCAGAAAAATGCGTTTTTTCATATTCGTCCCTCCTGTGCCGTAGCAATATCCGAAAAACCAGCTTATTCCGATGACTGTTTAGTAAAATTATACTATACATCCCGCCCCCGCGCAACAAAATAGAGCGCCCCATTGGGCGCTCTTTTATTCGGTTCAGCGTTTCTCGAGCGGGACGTAGTCCGAGCGCTGGCCGACGTATTTGTATGCCGGGCGGATGATCTTGCCCATGTTGATGAGCTCCTCTATGCGGTGCGCGCTCCAGCCCGCTATGCGCGCCATGGCGAAGAGCGGGGTGTAGAGCTCGTGCGGCAGGTCGAGGATGTGATAGATGAAACCGGAGTAGAAGTCGACGTTGGCCGACACGCCCTTGTATATCTTCCTCTCGCCGGAGATGACCTCGGGCCCGAGGCGCTCGACCATCGAGTAGAGCGCATATTCGTCCGAGCGGCCCTTTTCCGCGGACAGCCGCTTCACAACGGCGCGCAGCAGCTTTGCCCTCGGGTCGGACAGCGAGTACACGGCATGTCCCATGCCGTAGATGAGGCCGGCGCGGTCGAAGGCGCGGCGCTCGAGCAGGGCGCGCAGGTATGCCCGCACCTCGTCCTCGTCTTTCCAGTCGCGCACATGCTCCTTCATGTCCTCGAACATCTGCACGACCTTGATGTTCGCGCCGCCGTGCCTCGGCCCCTTGAGCGATGCGAGCGCCGCCGCCATGCACGAGTAGGTGTCGGTGCCGGAGGAGGTGACGACGTGCGTGGTGAAGGTCGAGTTGTTGCCGCCGCCGTGCTCCGCGTGGAGGATGAGGCAGATGTCGAGCACGTGCGCCTCCCAGAACGAGTACGACGAGTCGGCGCGCAGGAGGGTGAGTATGTTCTCGGCCGCCGAGAGCTCGGGCCGCGGCGCATGTATGTAGAGGCTGCTTCCGCTCTTGTAGTTCCAGGCCTGATATCCGTAGACGCTGAGCATGGGGAACAGCGAGATGAGCTGCACGCACTGGCGCATGACGTTCGGCAGGGATATGTCGTCGCTGCGGTCGTCGTAAGACGCGAGGTTCAGCACGCTGCGCGCCAGCGAGTTCATTATGTCGCCGCTCGGGGCCTTGAGTATGATGTCGCGCACGAAATTGTTCGGCAGCGAGCGGTAGTAGGACAGCTGGTTTTTAAAGCTCTCGAGCTGCTGCGCGTTCGGCAGGGAGCCGAGCAGGAGCAGATAGGTCGCCTCCTCAAAGCCGAAGCGCTTTTCCTTGAGCGCGGAGCCGACGAGCTTTTCGACGTCTATCCCGCGGTAATAGAGCTTGCCCTCGCAGGGCACCTCGCGGCCGTCCACGATTTTTTTGGCGACTATCTCCGACACCTCTGTCAGCCCGGCGAGCACGCCGTTGCCGTTTAAGTCGCGCAGGCCGCGCTTGACGTCGTACTTCACATAGTCGCCGGGGTCTATGCTGCAAACGCCGGCCGCCTGCGCGGCCATGGCCTCTATCTCCGGGGTGATGTCACAGTAGTTTGGGTTGCTGGCCATATGATTCCTCCGTTTCCTTGTATCAGACAGTTGAACCCCATGACTGGGGAAATTATACCATTCTATTTTAATATTATAGCACATCACTGTACTGAACGCAATTTGACGTTCGACTGAAAAATATGGACAAAACTCGTCGCCGCCGCCAAAAAATGAGTTGACTTTGGACATGGATTCTGCTATCTTTATCTGGACAATGATATTTGCCGCCGGGTAAACGCCTTGGACCGCTCTGTCAGGCCTTTGAAAGAGCGGGACAGAGGCGGATTTTTTTATATTTGCATAAGGAGAGATAAGCATGTTCCGAGAAATGAGAAGAAAGAGGCAGCAGCTCACTCCGGACGAGTGCTCCGCGATACTGCGCGGCGCATCCTCTGGGGTGCTCGCCGTGCTCGGCGACGGGGGATACCCCTATGCCGTGCCGCTCAGCTTTGTATACGACGGGGACAGGATATATTTCCACTGCGCGAGAGAGGGGCACAAGCTCGACGCCGTGAGGCGCGAGAGCCGCGCGTCGTTCTGTGTCATCGACCGGGACGAGGTCGTGCCCGAGCGATACACCACGCGATACCGCAGCGTCATCGCCTTCGGGCGGGTGCGCGTCATCGAGGACGACGGTGAAAAGCGCGCCGCAATGGAAAAACTCGCCCTCAAATACTCGCCGGACGAGCCGGAACAGGCCCGCGAGGCGGAGATAGAGAGCGGGTGGGCGGCGCTGTGCATGCTCGAGATGAGCATAGAGCATCTGAGCGGCAAACAGGGCAGGGAGCTCCTCCCCGGCGGCTGCTGAGGACGAGCGCGACAGAATATAAGGCAGGACCCGCCGGGGTCGAGGGATGTGTAGTAGGCCAGCGTTGCACAAACGCCGGCCTATTTTTATTTTCCGGAGAGGATGAGATCAATGTATAAAGGCAAGACACACGAGCTTTTTGCAAAATATGCCCTGCCGCAGATGGTGGGGCTGCTGTTCAATTCGGTGTACACGATAGTCGACGGCGTGTTCATCGGCCACCGGCTCGGGCGCGGCGCCATGGCAGCGGCGGCCGTGTCCGTCCCGCTGGTCGAGATACTCATCGCCCTCGGCATAGCCATAGCGGCGGGGGCGGGCGTGCTCATCTCCGGGGCGCTCGGCCGGGGCGAGGACGAGAGGGCGCGGCGCGTGTTCACCACGGCGGCCGTGTTCACGGCGGGAGCGGGCGCGCTCACAGCCGTGCTCGGAAACGTCTTTCTCGACGAAACTGGCCGTCCTTCTCGGCTCGACCGAGGCCATACACCGCGAGGCCGTGAGCTACATGTGGTATATAGTCACGTTTTCGCCGTTCCAGCTGTTCAGCTTCCTGCTGAGCGGCCTTGTTCGCAGCGACGGCAGGCCCCGCCTTGCGATGACGGCGCTCATAACCGGCTCGGTGTCGAACATCATACTCGACTATGTGTTCATGTATCCGCTCGACATGGGCATCTCCGGCGCGGCCCTGGCCACGGCGCTCGGCCCCATTTTCAGCGTACTCATCATGCTGCCGCACTTCCTCTTCCGGCGCGGCCGGCTCTATGCCGTGCGCACTCTGCCGGGACCCGCGCTCGCCGGGCGCATATGCTCGCTCGGTGTGCCGGCGTTCATTATGGAATTCACCATAGGCGTCGTGACCTTCGTGTATAACTTTGCGATAACGCGCTGGGGCTTCGGGGAGATAGGGCTCGCGGCCTATCTTGTGATAGGCTATCTCATGCTCATCATACTCACGCTGTTCCTCGGCATGGCGCAGGGGCTCCAGCCGGTGTTCAGCTACTTCCTCGGCAGCGGCGAGAGCGGGCGCAGCCGCGAGCTGCTGAGCTTTTCCATAAAGATCTTTATTGCGGCGGGTATAGCGTGCTATGCGCTGGTGCTCGTCTGCTCGCAAGGGTTCTATTCCGTTTTCAATCCCGGCGACCCGGAGCTCACCGCCTTTGCCTCTGAGCGCAGCGCGGTGTATTTCTGCGGTTTCACATTCGCGGGCTTCAACATCCTGATGATAACTTTCTGGCAGGCGACCGGCAAAACCGCGCGGGCGCTGGCCGCGTCTCTCATGCGCAGCGCGGTGTTCACACCGGCGTTCGCCGCGGTGCTGCCCGCCGTGTTCGGCGCGGAGGCGCTCTGGATCTGCCACTCGGCTGCCGAGGCGGCCACCGCCGCCGCGGTGTGCATCATGCTCTATTTGAGCTCGAGGAAGCCGAGCCGCTGACCCAGCCGGGAGAGCAGCTCGTTCGTTATCGTGCCGCAGCGCGCGGCGACTTCCTCCGCGCGTATCTCCTGCTCGCCGTCGCGCCCGATGACGGTCACAATGTCGCCGGGCAGCACTTCGCCGAGCTCGGTCACGTCGGCGAACAGCTGGTCCATGCACATGCGCCCGGCCATGGGACAGCGCCGCGAGCGGATGAGCACCTCGCCGCCGCTCACGGCCAGCGACCTCGGCAGCCCGTCGCCGTAGCCTATGGTCACGACGGCGAGCTTCGTCCTCCGCTCCGCGCGGAAGGCCAGACCGTAGCCCGCGCCCTCGCCGGGCTCCAGCGTTCGCACGGAGGCGACCCGTGCGCGCACCGAGAGCACGGGCCTCAGATCGATCTCGCGCCGCACGGCGCCGCCGTCGCTGTGCACGCCGTAGAGAGCTATCCCCGCCCTCGCGTGGGTGCAGGGCTGCGGCGGCAGGTTCCATATGCCGTAGCTCGCCTGTATGTGGGTGCTCCCGGGGTCCAGGCCGCGCGCCCTCATGCCGGCGAGCGCGCCGTAGAACGCATCGAGCTGTGCTCGCGCATAGTCCGCGTCCCCGGGCGCGAGGCTGTCCGCCGTGCCGAGGTGGGAGAACACCCCCTCCACTTTCAGGCCGGGCAGGCGGAACGCCTCAGCTATGGCCTCGCCGTCGCCGGCAGGTATGCCGAGACGGTGCATCCCCGTGTCGAGGGCGAGCTGCACTCTGATGCGGCTGCCCGCGGCGCTGAGCGCCCTGGCGTGCTCCAGGCTCACGACGGCCTGCGTGAGCCGCCACCGGCGCAGGAGCGGAGCGGCCTCCGGCGGTGTGTAGCCGAGTATCAGTATGCTCCCGCGTATGCCCGCCCTGCGCAGCGCCGCGCCCTCCGATAGGCAGGCGACCGCGAAAGAGCGCACTCCGCACCGGCGCAGGGCGCGGCACACCCGCACGGCCCCGTGCCCGTATGCGTCGGCTTTCACCACGGCTGTCAGCTCCTGCGAGGGGCCGAGAGCTTTCCTGATGGCCGAAGCGTTGTGCGCAAGCGCCTCAAGGTCGGTCTCGCGCCAGGCGCGCAGCCCCGGCGAGGGCCGCTGCGGCGTCAGGTATACGAGCGCCGCCGAGACGCACACGCTCATGGCCAGCACGGCGGCAAAATGCCCCAGGCTGTTTTCGACAAAGAGCGCCTCCGTCCCCGTGAGCTGCGCGCCGAAGCGCACGAGCACTATGCACCACGGGTGCAGCACATATATCAGCATGGACATGCGCCGCAGCTGCCTGTCGCCCCCGCGGTCGGCCGAGAGCAGGAGCGAGAAGAGGAACAGCATCACGAGCGGCAAAAAGAGGTACATGCTGTCGTGCCTCTGCGCGCCGGTGAGGTGCAGGCACAGCGCCTCCGCCGTCATCGCTGCCGTCGACAGCGTGAGCCCCAGGACCGAGGCAGTGCTGCCGAAGCGCCGTCCTGCCGCGCCGAGCAGCAGGAACAGCGGCACGAGAAACAGCCCGTTCCTCGTGTAGTCGAACACACGGAAGACGGCTGCGTACATCCCGGCGAGCCCGGGCACGTTTTTCGTGAGGCCGTAATAACTGTCGCCGCCGAGGCCGATGAGATACAGCAGCAGCGCCGCCGCCATCCCGGCGCGCCAGCCGGCGCGCCTGAGCGCGCTTGCCAAGGGCAGCCCGAGCAGCAGCGCCGGGAAGTACCAGAGGTGGTAAAAACTCCCGTCGAACACAAATCGCCGCAGCCAGCCGCCGTCGAGCTGTCCGGCGTATATGTTCAGCGGCAGATAGAGCAGCGCGCAGGCGGCGTACATGAGCGCGAGCTTTTTCCAGAACGCGCGCAGGCCGCGCCATGAGCGCTGCTCGAGGAAATACCCGCTCACCATTATGAAAAACGGCACGGCTATGCGCGCGAGCACCCTCGTGAGCAGATAGTCGCCCGCCTCGGTGTAGCTCAGCAGCGGCGACGTGTGTATGCACACGACCATGACCGCCGCCGCGATGCGGAACCGGTCGAGCGCGGCCGCGCGCCTCATGCGCTCCGCCCCCACGCGGTCACGATGAAGCCGCCGTCGTTGTCGCCGGAGATCTGGCAGCAGCCGTCGGGCAGGAGCAGCTCCGTCGTCTCGCCGGCGCAGGGGACATGGAACACCCGCGCCGTCTGGCCGCCCGGCATGGTGCAGGAGCGCGGCGCGCTGCGGATGAAAGCCGAGTATTCCTCGAGGCACAGGCCGTTTTCCTCCATCAGCTGCGCGTGCGGCGCGCCGACGTAGCGGAAGTGCCAGGGCTCGGCGGCGATGCCCGTGAGCTCCTCTTTCCCGCGCCTGTAGCGCTCGATGAAGCCGTAGGCCGTGCAGACGCGGCGGAACTCGCCGCATATCCCGCCGTACGGGAAATCTGGACGGATGAAGTCTATCTCCTCCGCCGCCAGGGCGAGATCTATCGCGAGTCCGGTCTGGTGCTCGCTGCAGCCAGGGAGGGCGACGTATTTGCGCGTGAAGTCCTCGCCGTTTTCGGCCATGGAGCCGTCCCATATCTGCTGCTGCTCCGTGTAGCTGCGCCAGCCCGACACGGGCACTATCATATCCCAGCCGCCGGTCTTCCGTATGCACTCCTGCAAAAGCCGCGCCGCCTGCCGCTCCATGAGCACGCCGGGGCGGGATTCGTCCGGCGCGCAGAGCGCCGTCTTGTCGCGCACCCGCAGCGGATGCGCGCTGTTCACGAGCACGAGCGGGCCCGTGCAGGCGCTCTCGCGCGGGAGATATACCGTCCTCATCTGCCGCTCACCCCCAGCTCGACCAGGCGCTGCACCAGGGTCTCAAAGTCCACGCCCGCGGCCGCCATCATGCCCGGATAGCGGCTGTGCGAGGTGAATCCGGGTATGGTGTTCACCTCGTTGAAGACTATGCGCCCGTCCGGCGTGAGGAACATGTCCACCCGCGCGAACACGCGGCAGTCGAGCGCGCGGTAGATGACGCGGGCGGCCGCCTTTATCTCATCGGCTTTCTCCGGCGGGATGCGCGCGGGACAGTGTATGCGCGAGGTGATGAGGCCGTATTTCTCCTCGTAGTCGAAAAAGCCGCGGCTGAGCTCGATCTCGTCGACGGCGCCGGCCGTCAGCTCGCCGCAGCCCATGACGGCGCAGCCGACCTCAAATCCGGGCACGGCCTCTTCGATGAGCACTTCCCTGTCGTGGCGGAAGGCCTCGCGCACCGCGCCGCCGAGCCCGTCAGGACCATCGACCCGCGAAATGCCGAACGACGAGCCCGCGCGCACGGGCTTCACGAACACCGGCCAGCCGAGCGACGCGGCCGCGCTCTCGATCTCGCCGCGCTCGCTCAGCCGGGTGAACACCGCGCCGCGCGGCACGGCTATCCCCGCCGCCGCGGCGAGCCGGTGCGCCCTGTCCTTGTCCATGCACAGAGCGCTCGACAGCACGCCGCAGCCGATCATGGGCGCGCCCACGAGCTCGAGCAGGCCCTGCACCGTGCCGTCCTCGCCGTTTTTGCCGTGCAGGACAGGGAAAGCCGCGTCGAAGGTCTCGCTTCTGCCGCTGCCGTCGAGCAGGATGAGCCGCCGCTCGCCTCGGTCGAGCGAGAGGGTGCAGGGAGCGCAGCCTGGCCGGCTGTCCCAGCAGCCGCTCTCGACGGCGTCCGCCGTGCCGGTGTAGCGCAGCCAGCGGCCTGAGCGGGTTATGCCGACGGGCAGCAGGGCGTATCTGTGCTCGAGCGCGCGCATGACGGCGGCGGCCGAGTGGAGCGAAACATCGTGCTCGCTCGAGCAGCCGCCGAACAGTATCAATATGGTTTGCATGGAAAAGACCTCCCGAGAACGGCGAAAACCGCCTTGTTTGATACTCAAATGGTATCAGAACATGGCGGTTTTTGTTTTCGCGTTTCCATGCGTATATCATGCGGGATATTTGCGGGTTTCTTGTGATTTTCTTACGGCGACGGCAGCGTCACCGTGAAAGTCACCGTGCCGTCCGAGCTCGCGGCGCTTATCGTGCCGCCGTGCAGCTCGACTATCTCCTTGGCGATGGCGAGGCCGAGCCCCGCGCCGCCGGTGCGCGTGCCGCGCGAGCTGTCGAGCCGGAAGAACTGCTCGAACAGGCGGTCGAGCTTCTCCTGCGGTATGGTGCGGCCGGAGTTTTTGAACGTGAGCACCGTCTCGCCGGCGCTGCGGCACCCGGAGATGAGCACCTCTGTGCCCGGGGTGCTGTAATACGAGGCGTTGCGCAGCAGGTTGTCGAACACGCGCGAGAGCTTTTCCGGGTCGCAGCTGCACATCAGCTTTTTCGGCATGCAGAGCCGGCAGGTGAGGCCGGACTCGGCGAATATGGGGCCGAACTCGCTCACCTCCTGCTCGAGCATGAGAGTCAGGTCTATGGTCTGCTTTTCGAGCTCTATGTGCGTGAGGTTGAAGCGCGTTATCTCGAAAAACTCGTTTATCAAGTCCTCGAGCCGCTCGGCCTTGTCGAGAGCTATGCCGGTGTAGCGCGCGCGGAACTCCGCCGGGAGATCCGGCTCGTCGCGCAGGAGGGTGAGATAGCCGATGACGCTGGTGAGCGGGGTCTTGAGATCGTGCGCGAGATAGACCACGAGATCGTTTTTCCTCTGCTCGGCCTCGCGGGCGGCCCGCGCGTCGCGCAGGGCCTGTTCGCGGACGAGGTTGAGCTGATCCTGCGCCTCGCTCATTGAGGGCGGCAGGCTTATGGGCTCGTCGCCGGGATGGGCGAGCGCGCCGGCCGCGTTGAGCAGCAGCGAGAGGTTCCGCGCCGGCCTCGCGATGAAAAACCAGCTTATCACGACCCAGCCCGACAGAACGACAAAAAGGACCACGAAAACGATATAGTCCCTTATCCAAGTGAGCAGGGAATAGAGCGGCCCCCCGTACCATGTGACGGAGGAACAGATTAAAAACCCGGCAAAGGCCGCGACGATGACGACCGTGACCCACGCCGTCAGCGCCAGCAGATAAAATCCCCACTGACGCATCGCGGAGCGGCGGGCGCGTTCCTGAGCTTTCACGGCGTTTAAACTGTCATTCAATGGTGTAGCCCACCCCCCAGACGGTCTTGATGAACTTCGGCCTGCGGCTCGGCTCGTGCATTTTCTCGCGCAGCCGGGCGATATGGCTCATCACGGTGTTGTTGCTGTCCATGTATCTCTCGCCCCACACGGACTCGAACAGCTCCTCGCTCGACACGACCCGGCCGCGGTTCTGACAGAGATACCAGAGTATCGAGAACTCCAGCGGCGTGAGCTGGAGCTCCTCGCCGAAAAGCAGGCACTTGTGCGTATCGCGCGAGATCTGCAGCCCCCGGAAATCGAACTCCTCCGGCTTTTTCTGCCCGGCGGCGCCCGAGTTGTAGCGCGTGTAGCGGCGCAGCTGGGTCTTTACCCTCGCGACGAGCTCGAGCGGGTTGAACGGCTTTGTGATATAGTCGTCGGCCCCCAGCGTGAGCCCCATGATCTTGTCCATGTCCTCGACCTTGGCCGTGAGCATGAGGACGGGGAACATGTGCCCCTCCTCCCTTATGCGCTGGCAGATCGTGAATCCGTCGATGTCGGGGAGCATGACGTCGAGTATGGCGAGGTCTATCTTCCCGGCGCGCACGCACTCGAGCGCCTCGGCTCCGGTGTAGAATTTGTGCACCGAGTAGCCCTCGTTTTTCAGATAGACCTCCACCAGATCGGCGATGGCTGTCTCGTCGTCGACTATCAAAATGTCTGCGCTCATCGTGTCGCCCCTCAAAACAGATATACCTGCATTTTACCACATATAAAAAACCGGGGCAAGCCGTGGAAGCCTGCCCCGGGGCGATATAAAAAATACGTCGGAGCAAAGTTCGCTTTGCTCCGACGTGGTACGCCTTAAGGGATTCGAACCCCTGACCTTCTGGTCCGTAGCCAGACGCTCTATCCAGCTGAGCTAAAGGCGCGTTTTCAAGTGCCTTAGTATAATAGCACAGCCGGATAGAAAATGCAAGGGGTTTTTGGAAAAAATTTTCCCGGATCAGAGCCCGAACATGGACGTCACGTTCTCGACGGTCTCGCCCATGGATTTGAGCGCCTTGCCGAGTGCGTTTTTGGCAGGAGCGGTCTTTATGCCGCTCTTGACGGCAATGCCTATGGCAGAGCCGACGGCCATGCCGAGCCCAAGCCCGCGGATGAAGCTGGTGTTGTCGGAATTGCTCATTTTCTGCGCCTCCATTTCTCGATTTTCGAGCATAGTTTGCCCCGCGCGGCGTTAAAAAAACCTTTAAACGCGGCGGAGAATTTTGTATAATTGGTTTCTGACTATAAAAATATAAAGGTGAGATGTAAAATGCGATTTATGAGGCAGTTGGGCGTGATACTGCTCGTCTCCGCCGCCGGGGAGATGCTGCGCGGCCTGCTCCCGTTCCCGATACCAGCCGGTATCTACGGTTTTGCGATAATGTTCGTCTGCCTGTGCACAGGCGTGATAAAGCTCGACCATGTCGAGGATGCGGGCGACGGGCTCGTCGACGTCATGCAGGTGCTGCTCATCCCGGCCTGCGTCGAGGTCATGAGCTTCTGGGACGAGCTGCGCAGCGTGCTGCCGGTGCTCATCGCGGCATCGGTGGTCTCGACTCTCGCGGTGCTCGCCGCAACGGGCAAGGTCTCCGATATCGTCATAGACGCGGAAGAGAGGCTGAAGAGATGAACGAACTGCTCAGAAATTCAGAATTCATCGGCGCCGCGCTCACTATCCTCTCTTTTGAGGCGGCGAGCCTCATACGGCGCCGCTTCAACAACCCGCTGCTGAACCCGTTCCTCATATCCGTCATTATCATCATCGCGGCCCTGAAGCTCATGGGCCTCGATTATGACAGCTACTACGCCTCCGCGCGCCACATCAGCTTTCTCGTGACGCCGGCGACGGTGTGCCTTGCCATACCGCTGTACCGCCAGCTTGCCGTTTTGAAGAGCAACCTGCCGGCCGTGCTCGCGGGCATAGGCGTGGGCGTGCTCATAAACGCCGCGGCGATCGTCGTCTTTGCGAAGGTGTTCTCCCTCGGCCACAGCGAGTTTGTCTCGCTCCTGCCGAAGAGCATCACGACGCCCATAGGCATGGCTCTCAGCGGTGAATACGGCGGCACCCAGTCGATGACCGTCGTCGCCATACTGGTCACGGGCATAACCGGAAACGTCGCCGGCGAGCAGCTGCTGAAGCTCGTCCGCGTGCGCCGCGCCGTCTCGCGCGGCCTGGCCATGGGCGCCTCGTCCCACGCCATAGGCACGGCCAAGGCCGTAGAGATGGGCGACACGGAGGGCGCTATGAGCGGGCTTGCCATCGCGGTCACCGGCGTTCTCACCGTCGCCGTCATGCCGCTGGCTGCGCAGCTCGCGTAGCGGGGTGACGAAGATGATAAGAGCTGTTTTGTTCGACATGGACGGCACCCTGCTCGACACTCTCGGCGACCTCGAGC
The DNA here is from genome assembly GCA_904419385.1 of Candidatus Heteroscillospira lomanii. Taxonomy (GTDB): domain Bacteria; phylum Bacillota; class Clostridia; order Oscillospirales; family Oscillospiraceae; genus Heteroscillospira; species Heteroscillospira lomanii. The sequence continues at coordinate 25,013 of CAJFRI010000008.1, read as the reverse complement.
ACAGCGTGAACCACGCCATGCGCACTATGGGATTCCCCGAGCGCAGCCGGGACGAGGTGCGCCGCGCCGTGGGCAACGGCGTCATAAACCTCATCCGCCGCAGCCTGCCCGAGGGGACGCCGGAGGAGAGCGTGCGGCGCGCGCTCGCAATTTTCAGGGACTACTATGAGCGCCATGACAGGGTGTACACGAAGCCGTATCCGGGAATAAAAGAGCTCATAGCCGCCCTCAGGGATGACGGCTATGAGCTTGCGATAGTCTCAAATAAATTCGACGGCGCGGTTAAAGAGCTCGACAGGGCCTTTTTCGGCATAGGCACGGCGGTGGGCGAGACGCCCGAGCGCCCGCGCAAGCCCGCGCCGGACATGGTGTTCGCGGCGCTGGATGAGCTCGGCTGCCGGAGCGGCGAGGCCGTGTACATAGGCGACACGGAGGTCGACCTCGCGACGGCCCGGAACTCGGGCTGCACCCCGCTGCTCGCGGCCTGGGGCTTCCGCACGATGGAGGAACTCGCCGCGCTCGGCGGCGGCTTTCAGATAGCCGGCAGCGCCGCTGAAGCGCTGGAGATCATTCGCCGGCTTGGCTGACATCTTCGGCCGGCTCATACCAGTCCTCGGGCACCTCGACGGTCTCGAGGCGCTGGGTCCCGTCTGTATCGATGACAAGGGCCTGTATCTGCATCACTTCACCCCCCAAATGCGCACATGTCCGCCGCTCAGGATGGTCGCCCCGCTGGATGTGCAGACGAAATTTATCTGGTTTATCTGACTGTACGTCACACCGCTGAATGTGCCCCAGCTGAACGAGGTGTCCGACTCGGTCTCGCATACGATGCTGTGCTCGCGGTCCTTGCGCACATTGAAGCGCGTGCGCGCGCAGGCGCCGTTGCCGGTGGTGAGCGCGACGTACTTCCTGTCGCCGTGCGGCTCATAGAAATCGACCTGAAAGTAACAGTATGACTGGTCCTCGCTGGTGGAGTTGTTGAGCCTCATGCGCGCGTAGGCGTCGTTCCGGCTGAGATTCAGCTCCCAGTCGACAAAGACGTAGTCGTATTCGCCCCAGGAGCTGGTGTCGATGTTCAGGCTGATCGTCGCCGCGCTCTGCGACAGGGTCGTCTCGAAGATGGTGAACTCGGCCATGCGGCCGAGCCTTTCCTCGAGCCGCTGGTGGTTCTGGTTGAATTCGCTCATGGTGAGCGTGTCGCCGCTGTCCCACACGCTCAGGCCGAGGCGGGGTGTCTCGCTGCTTGCCATTGTGATGCCTCCTCAAAAAGAATCTTCACCCATAGGGCTGCGCAGCGGCGTTTTTTGCATGCGTATGTGCAAGGCGCGGAGATTTTTTTGAGGGAGGCCCGCGGCGCGTCAATGTTGGCAATATTGCCCCCTTATGTTATAATCTACCCATATCTTATAATGAAAGAAGGTCTCTGTGATGAGGATTTTAGCCGTCGGGGACGTCGCCGGAGCACCGGGACTCGAGTTCCTTGAGAACCGGCTGCGCGCCCTGCGCCGCACGCTCGGGCTCGACTTCGTCGTCGTGAACGGCGAGAACTCCAACGTCGTCGGCATGCAGCCGCGGCACGGCGAGCGCATTTTCGCCGCCGGGGCCGACGTGATAACCCTCGGCAACCACACCTGGGCCTATCGCGATATATATCAGTACCTGGACGAGAACTCGCGCGTCATCCGGCCTGTGAATTTCGCGCCCCAGTGCCCCGGTTCGGGCTACGCCGTCGTGGGCACGGCCAAGGGACGCGTGTGCGTCATAAACCTGCTCGGGCGCTATGGGCTCGACGGCAACGCCGACCATCCGTTCCAGTGCATAGACCGCACGCTCGACGAGCTGCGCGGCCAGGCCGAGGTGTTCGTCGTCGACTTCCACGCCGAGGCGACCAGCGAAAAGCGCGCGCTCGGCTATTACCTCGACGGGCGGGTCTCCGCCGTCTGGGGCACGCACACACATGTCCAGACCTCCGACGCCCAGGTCCTCCCGAACGGCACGGGATATATAACCGACATCGGCATGACCGGCGCCGTGCACTCCGTGCTCGGGATAGAGACGGAGCAGTCGATAGGCAAGTTCCTCGGCGACCCGCCCGAGCGATACCGCCCCGGCAAGGGCGAGTGCAAGCTCGAGGGCGCTGTGTTCGAGATAGACGAGAGCACGGGGCGCTGCCTGAGCGTCGAGGCGGTGAGGATACTGTGAGCGGACTGAAGATCCTCCACAGCGCCGACTGGCACATAGGCTCGGTGTTCGAGGCCCTGCCGCCGGAGAAGGCGCGGCACATGCGCGCGCTCCTGCGCGCCGTTCCGGAGCGCATAGCCGCCACAGCGAACGAGCGCGGGGCCGACCTCGTCCTCCTCGCGGGCGACCTGTTCGATTCGCCGCGCCCCTCGCGCGAGAGCCGCGAGGCCGTCGTCTCGGCGCTGTCGGCCTGCCGCGCGCCGGTGTTCATCGCCCCCGGCAACCACGATCCGATGGCGCCCGGCTCGGCCTGGGACGGCATCGTGCTGCCGGACAACGTATACATATTTAAAAACAATTGCATAGAGCGCGTGGAGCTGCCGTTTGCAAATGTTTACGGCGCGGCTTTCACCGAGCCGTACTCCCGCGCCATGCTGACAGGTTTCTGCGCCCCGCCCGACGGCAAGCCGAACATACTGGTAATGCATGGCGAGCTCTCGCCCTCCTCGCGCTACTGCCCGGTGTCCGAGCGGGAGATAGCCGCCTCCGGCATGGACTACATCGCCCTCGGGCATACCCACCGCCCGAGCGGGCTGCGCCGCGCCGGGAATGTCTGGTACTCTTGGCCGGGCTGCCCCATGGGGCGCGGGTTCGACGAGTGCGGCCCGCGCGGGGTCGGGTTCGTCACGCTCGCCGGCGGCGAGTGCGGATATGAGTTCATAGAGACGGCGCCGCTGCGCTATGAGACGGTCGAGGTCGACGCGCTCCCCGACGCGGCTTCGGCACTGCGCGCTGCCGTCGAAAACACGAGGGAGGGCGGCATCTGCCGCTTCGTCCTGCGCGGGGAGAGCGCCTCCGCCGTGCCTGAGAGCGCGTTCCGCGCCATGGCGGAGAGCCGCGGGCTCTTCGCCGCCGAGCTGCGGGACGAGACCGTGCCTCCTCGCGGCGAGGCCGCGCCGGATACCCTGCGCGGCTGCTTCCTCAGCCTCGCGCGAGAGCAGCTCGCCGCCGCCTCGACGGAAGAGGAGCGGCTGAGGATAAGCCGTGCCGTCCGCTGGGGCGAGGCCGCCCTGTTCGGAGACGACGAGCCCTGGGAGGTGAGAGGGTGAAGATACGCAGAATGACTGCGCGCTTCGGCGCGCTCGACGGCAGGGAGCTCGAACTCGGCGGCGGGTTCGATATCGTCACCGCCCCGAACGAGAGCGGCAAAAGCACATGGTGCGCCTTCATCCGCGCCATGCTGTACGGTATAGACAGCTCCCAGCGCGCGAAAGCGGGGGTCCTGCCCGACAAACAGAGATATATCCCCTGGAGCGGGGCCCTGCCCGAGGGGAGCATGGATATAGAGACGCGCGCCGCTCGCATAACGCTCCGCCGCTCAAGCGCGTCGGCCGCCTCGCCGATGAAGCGCTTTTCCGCCGTCTATACGGGCACGGAGACGCCGTATCCCCTCACCGGCACATCCGCCGGCGAGGAGCTCACGGGAGTTTCGCGCGACGTGTTTACGCGCAGCGCATTCATAGGCCAGGGCTCGGTGCGCATAGACAACAGCCCCGAGCTCGAAAAGCGCATCGCCGCGATAGTCGCCTCCGGCGAAGACTCCGGCCACGGCTATTCCGAGGCCGACGCCAGGCTGCGCGAGTGGCAGCGCGCAAGGCGCTATAACGCCAGGGTCGGCAAGAACGCGGAGCTCGAGCGCCGCCGCGCGCAGCTTGCGGAGCAGCTGGACTCCATAGCATCGCTGGAGCGCAGGCTCGAAGAGGCTCGCGCCGCCGCAGTGGATGCCGGGAGCCGGAAAGAGCGCGCAGAGGCGGAGCTCGCCGCCGTGAGCGAGCGGCTCGAGAGGCAGAACGCGGAGTATTCTGCCGGGTTCGCCGCCGTGACCGAGGCCGAGGAGGCCGAGCGTGAGGCCCGCCGAGCCCTGGATGAGAACAGGTTCGGCTCCAAGACGCCGGACGAGGCCGCGGCTGAGGCCGAAAAGGCGAAAGCCCGCCTTGCCCAGCTGGGCGGCAGTGTGAAGCCCGCCCCCGGCGGGGCGCTGCTTGTCGCGGCCCTGTGCGCGGCAGTCGTGTCAGCCGCGCTCGGCGCGTTCGATGTGATAAGCCTGCCGGCGGCGCTGGCCGTCGCCGCCGTGTGCGCGGCGCTGGCCGTCGTGGGGGCGGTCGGATCGTCCCGCGCGGTGAAGGCTGCGGCCGAGGCGGCCGCACAGCGCCGGGCGCTGCTCGAGAGCTTCGGCGTCTCCGACGAGGCATGTCTCGACGAGCTCGTGCGCGAACACGCGCGGCTGTATGCCGAGTGGTCGGCCGCGGCCGGGCAGGTGCGCTCGGCGCGCGCCGGGGCCGAGAGCCGCCGGAGCCAGGCGTCTGCCCCGGAACTCGCCGAGGCCAGGGCGGCGGCCGCCGCCGCGGCACAGCGGGCCGAGAACGCGCGGCGCGAGCTCTCGCTCCTAGAGGGGCAGAGCAGCGTCTCCGGCGACGGGGACGAGCTGCGTGCAGCCATCGCCGCGATAGATGAGGCAATAGCCGAGAATGACGCCCAGTGCTCCGCGATAGAGCTCGCGCGCGAGCTGCTCGCCGAGGCGGACAGGCGCCAGCTTGAGCAGTTCTCGCCCGCGCTGCGGCGCCGCGCCTCGGAGATATTTGAAAAACTCACCGCCGGGCGCTACGGCGAGGTCTCGCTCGACCGCGAGCTGAGAGTTTCCGCACGCCTCTCAGGCGACACCCTGGGGCACGACAGCCTCTGGCTCAGCGAGGGCGCGCGCAGCCTCGTGTATCTGTCGCTGCGCCTTGCGATATGCTCGCTCGCGCTGCCGGAGCCCGACGAGGTGCCCATAATAATCGACGACGCGCTCGCCCCTCTGGACGACGGGCGCTGCGCCGCCGTGCTCGAAATGCTATATGATATCAGCCGGACGCGGCAGGTCATCCTGTTCACCTGCCACAGCCGTGAGGCGGCTCTGCTGCGCGGCAGGCCCGGCGTTACAGTGGAGGATATGCCTGCATGAACACATATGGAGAAAAGCTCAAATTCACCGTTTTCGGCGAGTCGCACGGGTTCGGCGTCGGCATGGTGCTCGACGGCCTGCCCCAGGGGCTCGAGATAGACATGGATGAGGTCGCGGCCGAGATGGCGCGCCGCGCCCCCGGCACCAGCGAGCTCGCGACAGCACGCCGCGAGGCCGACCAGCCGATGTTCGTGTCGGGCCTGCTCGGCAACGTGACCACGGGCGCGCCCGTCGCCGCCATTATCCGCAACTCCGACCAGCACTCCGATTCATACGACCCGCGCATCCCCCGCCCGAGCCACGCCGACCTCGCCGCCTGGGTGCGCTTTCGCGGGAAGAACGACGCGCGCGGCGGCGGCCACTTCAGCGGCCGGCTCACGGCGGCCTGGGTCGCGGCGGGAGCGCTCTGCCGCCAGGAGCTGCGCCGGCGCGGGGTCGAGGTCTCGGCGCGCATAGTGCGCATCGGCACGAGCGAGGGTGAGGAGCTCACCATGTCCATGAAGAAGGAGATACTCGACGCGCGCGCCTCCGGCGACAGTGTCGGCGGCGCCGTCGAGTGCGTGTGCACGGGCGTGCCCGCCGGCATAGGCGGGCTCGACTTCGGCGGCCTGGAGAGCCGGCTCGCCATGATCTTCTACGCCATCCCCGGCGTCAAGGGGCTCGAGTTCGGCGCGGGCTTCAGGCTGGCTGAGATGCGCGGCAGCGCCGCAAACGACCCGATACGCATATCCGACGGGCGCATCTATACGGAGACCAACAACTCCGGCGGAATAAACGGCGGCCTGTCGAACGGCATGCCGATAGTCGCGCGCCTGGCCTTCCGCCCGACGCCGAGCATAGGCCGCGAGCAGAAGAGCATAAATCTCGAGACCATGGAGAACGTCGACTTCCGCGTCCGCGGGCGGCACGACCCGTGCATAGTTCCGCGCGCAGTGCCCGTCGTGGAGGCCGCGATGTGCATAGGCATCCTCGACGCCATCCTTGAAACGGAGGGCTGAGCCGTGGCGGAGTTCATAGTCCCGTGCCTGTTCGGGCTCGAGGGGATCTGCGCCAACGAGTTGCGCCGCCTCGGGCTCGAGAACGTCGCCGCGGAGAACGGCCGCGTCCGCTTCTCCGGCGGTCCGGAGGCCATGGCGAGGGCAAACCTCTGCTCCCGATTCGGCGAGCGGGTCCTGCTGGAGGTGGCGTCTTTCGAGGCGCACAGCTTTGAGGACCTCTTCCAGGGCACACTCTCGGCCCCGCTGGAGGACTTCATCCCGCGCGACGGGGCCTTTCCCGTCAAGGGGCACTGTCTCGACTCGCAGCTCCACTCTGTGCCCGACTGCCAGAAGATAATCAAGAAGGCGGCTGTCGAGCGGCTGAAGAAAAAATACGGCGTCAGCTGGTTCGAGGAGACCGGCGACAGGTATCAGATACAGTTTTCCATAATAAAAGACCGCGTCTCGCTCTGTCTCGACACCACGGGCCCCGGCCTGCACAAGCGCGGCTACCGGCCCGGCAGGCTGCCGGCCCCGCTGCGCGAGACCCTCGCCGCCGCGATGGTCGACCTCGCGCGCTACCGCGGCAAGGGCGATTTTGCCGACCCGTTCTGCGGCAGCGGCACCATTGCGATAGAGGCGGCGCTCGCGGCGAAGAACCGCGCGCCCGGCCTGTACCGCGAGTTTTCGGCCGAAAAATGGCGCTACGGCGGCCCGAAAGTGTGGAAAAACGAGCGCGACGCGGCCGTTTCGCGCGAATACAGCGGCGAATATCACATTTTCGCCTCGGATATCGACCCGGAGGCGGTGAAACTCGCAAAAATCAACGCAAAACGCGCGGGAGTCGGCTCGCTCATCGAGTTCTCCGCTGCCGACGCGCGCAGCTTCAGCCGCGCGACCGACGGCGGGGTCATCGTCACGAACCCGCCATACGGCGAGCGCCTGCTCGACAGGCGCGGGGCCGAGCAGCTCTACCGCGAGTTCGGCCGGACATACGCAAAGCTGAGCTCCTGGCGGCTGTTCTGCATATCGAGCCACCCCGAGTTCGAGCACTTTTTCGGACGGCGCGCCGACAAGCGCCGCAAGCTCTATAACGGCATGATAAAGTGCGAGCTTTACATGTACATGTGAGGGCCGGGGATGAGACATCTTTTCATAGTCAACCCGGCTGCCGGCGGATGCGACATCTCCGGCGGGGTCAGGGCTGCCGCCGCGCATATCTTCGGCGAAGGCGGGGAGTATGAGGTATATGTCACCCGCGCTCCGGGCGACGCGGAGGACAAGGTGCGCCGCGAGTCGGAGAGGGGCGGCGAGCTGCGCGTATATTCGGCCGGCGGCGACGGGACGCTCAATGAGTGCGTCAACGGCGCGGCGCTGAGGAAAAATACGGCAGTCGCCGTTTATCCGACAGGCACGGGCAACGATTTTGCCCGCATGTTCGGCCCGGAGCGAGCCAGGCTCCTAGACCTGGAGGCGCTCGTGCGCGGGGAGGTGAGGCCGCTCGACCTCATAGAGTGCTGCGGCCGCTACGGCGTGAACATCTGCTGCGCCGGGGTCGACGCGCGCATAGGCACCCAGGTGCACCGCTACTCCCGCCTGCCGCTGGTCGGCGGGAAATTTGCCTATATGAGCTCCGCCGTCATGAATTTCTTCCGCGGCGTGTGCGACGACATGAGCGCCGAATTCGACGGGCGCAAGGTCGGCGGGCCGCTCACCCTCGTCTGCGCCTGCAACGGCAGGTACTACGGCGGAGGCTTCAACCCCGTGCCGGATGCGCGCCCGGACGACGGCGAGATAGACTTCCTCGTCGTGCGCGGGATGTCGCGCCTGGATTTCCTGCGCTTCGCCCGGCGCTATTCCGTGGGACGTGCGCACGAGCTGCCGGGAGAGACGTGCATCCGACACCGCGGCAGGGAGCTCACTGTCGAGGCGCGGGAGCCTGTGTGCGTGAGCGTCGACGGCGAGGAGCTCCGCAGCCGCAGCATAGTTTTTCGCGCGGTGCCCGGCGGGGTGAACTTCATTTTTCCCCGCGGCATGGAATTTTTTAAAGATTCAAATATGAAAACCGGAGAAAAATAAAGCAAATAATAGATTTTGCCTTTAATCAGGAGAGAAAACTGAGATAAAGCGAACTGCGACCTGATTTTGCCTTGAAATTGCAGAATTTAAGGCTTGCAGAATGGATATAGTTGGATTATTATAATAATTGTTCTTAGCACTCGGGTCGAATGAGTGCTAAAATGATGAAACATGTATGATCTAACTAGGAGGTAAATATAAAATGACACTTAAACCTTTGGCAGACAGAGTCGTTATAAAGCAGGCCAAGGCCGAGGAGAAGACAAAGAGCGGAATAATCCTCTCGTCTTCCGCCCAGGAAAAGCCTGAGGTATATGAGGTCGTCGTCGTCGGACCCGGCGGAATGGTCGACGGCAACGAGGTGAAGATGGTCGTCAAGCCCGGCGACAAGGTCATCACCGGCAAGTATTCCGGCACCAACGTCAAGATCGACGGCGATGAGTTCACCATCGTGCGTCAGGGCGACATTCTGGCCATCGTTGAGTAAAAGACCGCTTTAACATAGACTGGAGGAATTATTTATGGCTAAGGAAATCATTTACGGCGAGGCTGCCCGCAAGGCCATCGAGGCCGGCGTGAACAAGCTCGCCGATACCGTTAAGATAACTCTCGGCCCCAAGGGCCGCAACGTCGTGCTCGACCGCAAGTTCGGCACCCCGCTGATCACCAACGACGGCGTGACCATCGCCAAGGAGATCGAGCTCGAGGACAAGTTCGAGAACATGGGCGCCCAGCTCATCCGTGAGGTCTCCACCAAGACCAACGACGTCGCCGGCGACGGCACCACCTCCGCCACCGTCCTGGCCCAGGCCATGATCCGCGAGGGCCTGAAGAACCTCGCTGCCGGCGCCAACCCCATGGTCATGAAGCGCGGCATCCAGAAGGCCACCGATGCCGCCGTCGAGGCCATCAAGAACAACAGCCAGAAGGTCAACGGCAGCGATGACATCGCCCGCGTCGGCACCGTCTCGAGCGGCGACGCCGAGATCGGCCGCCTGATCGCCGAGGCGATGGAGAAGGTCAGCCAGAACGGCGTCATCACCATCGAGGAGTCCAAGACCGCCGAGACCTACAGTGAGGTCGTCGAGGGCATGCAGTTCGACCGCGGCTACATCACCCCGTACATGGTCACCGACAATGAGAAGATGGAGGCCGTCATCGACGACGCCCTCATCCTCATCACCGATAAGAAGATCTCCAACATCCAGGAGATCCTGCCCGTCCTCGAGCAGGTCGTGCAGGCCGGCCGCAAGCTGCTCATCATCGCCGAGGACGTCGAGGGCGAGGCTCTCGCCACCATCATCCTCAACAAGCTGCGCGGCACCTTCACCTGCGTCTGCGTCAAGGCTCCCGGCTTCGGCGACAGGCGTAAGGAGATGCTCCAGGATATCGCCATCCTGACCGGCGGCCAGGTCATCTCCAGCGACCTCGGCATGGAGCTCAAGGACACCACCATCGACATGCTCGGCCGTGCCCGCCAGGTCAAGGTCGGCAAGGAGAACACCATCATCGTCGACGGCGCCGGCAGCAGCGAGGCCATCAAGGACCGCGTTGCCCAGATCAAGACCCTCATCGGCACCACCACCTCCGACTACGACCGCGAGAAGCTCAACGAGCGCCTTGCCAAGCTGAGCGGCGGCGTTGCCGTCATCAAGGTCGGCGCTGCCACCGAGACCGAGATGAAGGAGAAGAAGCTCCGCATCGAGGACGCTCTCAACGCCACCCGCGCCGCTGTTGAAGAGGGCATCGTGGCCGGCGGCGGCACCGCCTATGTCTGCGCCGGAAAGGCCGCCGAGGAAGTCGCCTCCAAGCTCGAGGGCGATGAGCGCACCGGCGCCTACACCGTTGCCAAGGCCCTCTACGCCCCCATCTGCCAGATCGCCGCTAACGCCGGCCTGGAGGGCGCCGTCATCCTCGAGGCCGTCCGCAACAACAGCAACCCGAACTACGGCTTCAACGCCGCCAGCGAGGAGTACTGCGACATGATCGCCTCCGGCATCATCGACCCGACCAAGGTCAGCCGCAGCGCCCTGGAGAACGCCGCCAGCGTCTCCGCCATGGTCCTCACCACCGAGAGCCTGGTCGCCAACATCCCGGAGCCCACTCCCGCCGCTCCCGCCGCTCCCGACATGGGCTATTGATAGGCGGAAAATAAAAATTCAGCTCCCCGCGGAAAACCCGCGGGGAGCTTTTTTGTCAGGAATCACATGATCAGCAGGCTCACCGCCATGACGGCCATGCCGGCGATGAGCCCGTATATCGCGAGATGGTGCTCGCCGTATTCACGGGCGGACGGCAGCAGCTCGTCGAGCGAGATGAACACCATTATCCCGGCCACGGCGGCGAAGATGCAGCCGAACACCACATCGTTCATCACGGGCATGAGCAGCAGCCAGCCGATGAGCGCGCCGGCCGGCTCCGCGAGCCCGGACACGAACGAATACAGGAACGCGCGCCTGCGCGAGCCGGTCGCGTGGTATATGGGCACGGACACGGCGATGCCCTCGGGGATGTTGTGTATGGCGATGGCCGCGACGATGGGGATGGCTATGCCCGGGTCCTGAAGGGCGGAGACGAAAGTCGCAAGCCCCTCGGGAAAGTTGTGTATGGCGATGGCTGCGGCGGTGAAAACGCCGGTGCGCATGAGCTTTGCGCTGGAAGTGCGCTCCTCGCCCTCGACGAGCTTAGGCTCGTGGGGGTTCTCCTCGGATGGGACTATCCTGTCGATGACGGCGATGACGAGCATTCCGGCGAAAAACGCCGCTGCCGCCGTCCAGCCGCTCCCGTCAGCGCCGAGCGGGGCGGCGAGTATGCCGCGCGAGGCGGGGAAGATCTCCACCATGGACACATAGATCATCACCCCGGCGGAAAAACCGAGGCTCACCGACAAAAACTTCCTGTTCGTGCGCTTTTGCATGAAAGCGATGCAGCTGCCTATGCCGGTGCACAGCCCGGCGGCAAGCGTGAGCATAAAAGCTTGCAGAATATTCAAACGATTACCTCCCGTTGATGGTTAGTTATATATAACCACCATTATATTATAAACGGGAGCGTTTGGGAAGAGAAAATTATTCGCCGGTGAGGCGCGAGACGAAGCCGCTGTCCCACTCATAGTTTGTGAGCTGGTCTGAGCCGACGGCGAAATAGTTGAACCAATAGTCCGCGCGGCCGCGGTCGCTGGTCGCGTCGAAATAGCACCACTCGCCGTCGAGGTAGGCGATGTTCCACATGTGGTATTCGCTGCCCATGATGCCGCTCACGGTGTAGCAAGGTATGCCGGCCTTTTCAAAAAGCGCCTGCAGCGCCTGGGCGTAGCCGCCGCAGATGGCGAGACCGTCGTGCAGCGCGCCGTAGGCTGTCTGCGAGTCGTAAGGCATGCTGGTCCTGTCGCTGTAGTACCTGTGGTCATAGCGCACGGTCTCGGTGAGACAGGTATAGAGCACCTCGGCCGCCTCGCGCTGAGTCATGCCGTCCGTCACGTTCGCGGAGAACACGCCCTCGGCGAGCGCGTCGATCTCGCTGAGCTTTGCCAGCGCATCGCTGTGGCTCAGGTTGTTTTGCGGCGTGTAGACTATCTCCGTGCCGTCGCGGCTGAGCTGGCAGAGAATGTATCCGCCGCCGACCTGCTGGAGGGCTCTGTTCATGTCGTCTACCGTGAGCGCGGCGTTCGTTATGCGCACGGGCAGGGGCTCGCCCGAAGCAAGGCCGCTGCGCGCGGCCTCTATCAGCTCGGCGAGCGAGCCGGCCTCAACGCCGGAGAAACCATCCGGCCAGTCGCCGGTACGGTACGGCATATATGAGAACTCACATTGCAGCGCGCCGTCGGAGAGCTCGACGCTGAGGTCATAGGCGTATTTGAGCTCCGGGTGCTCGGATGTGATGGAATAGAACACATTGCGTATATCCATGTCGGCCCCCTCCGGCATAGGGTCGAGACGGAACTCAGGCGGCTGTGACGCCGTGAGGATGGCGAGCGTGAGATACGGCTCAGCCTCGCTGATGTCATCGAGTTCGACGACGTCCGGAGGCACGGCGAGAGATGAGAAGATGGACACGGCGGAGAATACTATTGAGAGAATGGCGCTTATCATGGGGACCTCCAAAAACAAACTGAACAGTCTGTTTATCATACAACAAACCGACCGGCCAGTCAATATATTATTGCGGTGCGCCGCGCGGTCTGATATACTGGCTCAAAAAGGGGGGAGAGCGCAATGAGACAGGCAGAGAAAAACTCGCGCAGCAGGGAGCAGATAGTCGCCTGCGCTTTCGCGGAGTTCGCGGAAAACGGCTTCGCCGGCGGCAGTGTGAACCGGATATGCGCGCGCGGGGGCATATCAAAGGGGCTGCTGTATCACTATTACAGCGGCAGGGAGGAGCTCTACCTCGCCTGTGTGGAAAAGCTCTTTGCCGACATGACGGATGCTCTGACAGATGCGCTCGGGAGCGGTGAGGTGACCGTGGAGAGCTATTTCGCCGCGAGAGCGGGCTTTTTTGCCGCGCACCCGCAGCACAGGGCGCTGTTCGGCGATCTCCTGCTGTACCCGCAGAGCGCGCTCGCGCCTGAGGTGAACCGCCGGCGAGCGAAATTTGATGAGCTGAACAGCTCGGTCCTGCGCGCTGTGCTCAGCCGCGAAAAGCTCTCGCCCGGCATCACGCCGGACGGCGCGGTGGAACAGCTGCACATATTTGTCGACTTTCTCGGAGTCAGCCTGCGCGAGTCGGGAGGCGACTTTGAGGAAAAAGCCGCCGCGCTGCTGCATACCATGCTGTACGGCCTCATAGCCAGGTGAAGCGGGCAGAAAAAAGCGGAGAGCAACAGCTCTCCGCTTTTTTTATTTGTTTATGATATCACATGCCGTTCGCGCTGGGGAGGATGCCGTAGAAATATTCAGGATAAGAGCTCTCAGAGGACACGTCGGTCGCGGAGGGGCGTTCCTCGTCAAAGACTATGCTGAGCGTTATATATCCGCCGTCACGGCAGACCGTGAGCTCCGCGGTATCGCCCGCGCGGTAGGACTTGATGGCGCTGGACAGGTCGGAGCTGGAAGTGATCTCCGTGCCGTCTATGCCGGTGATGATATCGCCGAGCTCAAGGCCGGCGTCGTCGGCGCAGCTGCCGCTCTCGATATAGTAGACATAGGCGCCTGCGGGCACGCCGTAGTAGTTGCGCACGTTCTGCGGCATGGTCTGGACGGTGACGCCCATGTAGGGCTTGCCGCTGACGTAGCCCTGGGTGATGAGGTCGTTCGCGATGTCGACTGCGTCGTTGATCGGGATGGCGAAGCCGAGGCCCTCGACGCCGGTGTCCTCATACTTTGCGCTCACAACGCCGACCACCTCTCCGCGGCTGTTGTAGACGGGACCGCCGGAGTTGCCGCCGTTTACCGCGGCGTCGATCTGGAACATGTTGACGGTGTTGGTCTCGCCGGTGGACTGGTCGACGGTGCTGATCTCGCGGTCGAGCGCGCTCACCATGCCGCCGGTCATCGTGTATGTCAGCTCGCCGAGCGGGTTGCCGACGGCGTATATCTGCTCGCCGACCTGGAGGTCGCCGCTGTTGCCTATCTTGACGGGGGTGAGGCCGGTGGCGTCTATCTTGAGGACCGCGATGTCGCTGCCCTCGTCCTCAAAGCCGATGATCTCGGCGGTATATGTGTCGCCGCCGTAGGTGATGACCTGCACGTCGTATCCGCCCTGATAGGCGTCCTCGATGACGTGCTCGTTGGTGATGATATAGCCGTCCTCGGAGACGATGAATCCGGTGCCGGACACGGTGGTGGTGGTCTGGCGTCCCCAGATGTTGTAGCTGATCTCGGTGCGTATGCCGACGACCTGCTGGGTCGCGAGGGCGTATATGTCGGTGGCGCTCATCTCGCCGGACGAGTCGGTGCTCACATTGAGCACGGGCGTGGGGGCAGCCTCCGGTGTCGATGAGGCTGCGGACGGCGCGGTCGCCAGCGCCTCGGCCGGCTGATCGACTATGCCGGCGACGCCTATGCCTATGGCCGCGCCCATGAGCAGGCCGGCTGCGAGCCCGGCCGCGACCTTGCCGAAAATGCCGTTCTTCTTTTTCTCATCGCGCGGCGGCTTGGGCGGGCGCTCCTGCTTCTCCGGCGGAGTATAATAGCGGCGCGGCGTCGTGGGCGCCTCGTCTGAGAGGATGTAGCCCGCATCGGAATAGGCTGTGTGCTCCTCGTCGTCGAGCGTTATCGGCTCGCGCTTCTCGAGCTCGCGTTCGACGTGCTTTGCCACGGTGTCGGACACTGAGCTTGCATCGAACGAATCGCCGCTGTCGGCAACGGGGCCGTCCGCGCTGCCGGAGCTCTCCGAGGGGATGGAGCTGTTTTCTTTCTTCTCGTAGTCATTGCTGGGGTCGTACATATCTGAAGCCTCCCTGAGGATAGAAAAGTGTTTTGCCGGTCCTGTTTCGCGGGACCTTCTTTTAATGCGTATTCTAACCAAGATTTGTTGCTAAAGCATGAATAAAGAGAAAAATAAATTTAACAAAACGGACTTTTTATTCCTGCCAGACCAGGCTTTTTGTGGAGCTGAGCACGTCGCCCGTCGCGGCGCTGACCTGGGCCACGCGCACGCAGTCGCCGTCCTCGAGGTAGACGCCCGGGCAGGTGAGCGCCCCGTCCGAGAGTTCGCACGGCTGTTCGCGGTCGTTTATGTACACGCGGCTGAACTCCGTGAAGCCGCTGCCGTACACGGTGATGCCGAGCGGGCCTTGCGTGACTTCCGTGCAGCGCACGGGCACGGCGCCCATTCTGAGCTGCGTGGGTTCGTAGGGGTCGACGCCGCCGAAGGCCTCGAGGTCTCCGTACAGGAAGTCGTATTGCATCAGCTCGAGCGAACGCAGGTAGCCGGCCGTGCCGGCGAGCTGCTGGTGCAGCTTGGTGAAGGTGCCGCTGTCCATGCCGAGGAGGGACTGCACATAG
Organism: Candidatus Heteroscillospira lomanii; assembly: GCA_904419385.1. GTDB lineage: Bacteria > Bacillota > Clostridia > Oscillospirales > Oscillospiraceae > Heteroscillospira > Heteroscillospira lomanii. The sequence continues at coordinate 9,825 of CAJFRI010000008.1, read as the reverse complement.
GCCGAGAGCTGGTACGCCGCGATGTCGCGGTCGGGCGCCTCGAGGCCGAAGTTGCTCCATATGACATACTGTGTCTCATACAGATCGCCGTCGCGCAGGTCGCCCTCCTTGAATCCCAGGCCGGGCAGATGGTCGCCGAACATCACGAGCACGACCGGACGGCCGTATCGCTCGAGCGCGCCGGTGAGCTCGCCGAGGAATGTGTCCATCTCCTGTATCTGGCTGAGGTAGTATTCGAACGAGGCTTCGTCGAACTCCGCGCTGATGTCGGGCATGTTGTCGCCGTCCGGATAGTGGCCGTGCGCCTGGACGGATATGGCATAGATGAGGTCCTCTCCGGGCGTGGAGCCGAGGGCGCGCAGTATCTCCGCCGTGAGCACCTTGTCTCGGGCCCAGCCGTTTTCGTTGTACTCCACTCCGCGCATGTACTCGACGGAGGTGAACGTGTCGAACCCAAGGTTTGAAAAAACGATGTTCCTGTCGTAGAAGTCGCCGGCGTGGTCGTGGATGGCGTGGGCCGTATAGCCGAGGGCGCGCATGTTGTAGGCGATAGACTCGCATGCGCGTTCGTGCAGTACGGTGGAGTAGGGATACTCGCCCACCCCGAAATATGCCCGGGCCATGCCGGTCAGCACCTCGAACTCCGTGTTTGCCGTGCCCGTCGCGAGTGACGGCACGGCGAGGTCGCCGGAGGGGAAATCCGCCTCCAGCCGGCTGAACACTGGCAGCGCGCCGCCGGGCACATCGAGGCCCACGAGCTCATTCACATCGAAAAAGCTCTCGAGCTGGAGGAAGATGATGTTGGGGTGTTCGAGCGACTCGGTCGCCTCGCGCGTGCGCAGCTCGGCGAGTATGGCGTCGACGCTGTTCTCCGAGTAGCCGATCGGACGGTCTATGCCGCGGTCGAATATGCTCATGACGAAGCAGACGGGGTAGCCGTAGGCCTCGGAGGTCTCGAGAGCGTTGGCGCGGCTCTCAGGCGGAGCGGCGGTCGCGTACACGGCGGGGAATCCCGCCGCGATGACCGCGCAGGCGCACAGCAGCACAGGTAAGGCGCATTTCGCGCGCGCCGAAGCTTTGGGGCAGAGACGGAAGCCGACCGCGGTCAGGGCGATGGCGGCTGCGGCCGCGGCGAACAGCAGCACCGTCTGCCGCGGGGAGAGATATTTTGAGATTATGCTGCCGACCGAGCCGATGAGCGCGAAATCCGCCGCCGTGAGCGGAGCGGTGCGGAAGCTCTGCATTATAAAATTCGCCGCAGAGAAGCCGAGCACAAGCGCACAGACGAACAGAAACACAAACATCCGCCGCCTGAACAGCAGCGACAGCGACAGCAGAAAGAAAATGAGTGCCGCGTTGAGCAGCGCCGCCGCCGGTTCGGCGGCGAAAAAACTGAGCGCCGAGAGCAGGCTGCGCCGCGCGAGCGCCTCTGATGCCACGCACAGCAGCAGGGCGGCGGCGGTTATGACGGCCAGCGGATGGCGGCTGAGCGCGGCGTGGAACGCCGCGGACGCGCCGGTTTTTTTCAACGTGTTCCGCCTCCTTTCGCGGGTGTCTGCCGAAAGACAGTTATGCTTAGTTTACAGCCCCGGAAAGCAAAAATCAAGTGTGCAAAATTATCCACTGTAGATATTTGATAAAATTATGACAAATCGATTATTTTTTAACAAAAAATATAGCGAAAAATACTGATAATAAAAGAAATTATGACAGAAAAATCGTGTTGCAATTATTATAATTATTTATTATAATAAATCCATCGGATACAGAGCCGCCACGCGACTTTGCAAATATAATTGTAAAGGGGACATCCACATGATCAAAAATTCCATCATCACCGGCGGTACCCGCGGACTCGGGGAAGCCATGACGCTCAAACTGGGCGAGCTTGGGTATAACATCGCCATCAACTACACGAGCGACCGCTCTGAAGCCCTTGCCGAAGCACTCGTAAAGCGCCTAAAGGACGAAAACGGCGTCGACGCCATCGCCGTCAAGGCCGACGTGAGCGACTACGCCTCGTGCGAGAAGCTGGTCAAGTCCGCCCTGGATCACTTCGGCGGACGGCTCGACGTTCTCATCAACAACGCCGGCATAACCAACAACTGCAACTTCATCGACATCAAGCCGGAGGACTACATGCGCGTCATCAACACAAACCTCGTGAGCATGCTCCACATGTCCCACCTCTGCCTGCCATACCTCGTCGACCACGACTCCTGCATAATCAACACCGCCTCCGTCGGTGGACTTGTCGGCGTCATCAACCAGGCGGACTACTGCGCGGCCAAGAGCGGAGTCATCGGCCTCACCCGCGCGCTAGCCATGGAGTTTGCCCCGCGCAAGGTGCGAGTGAACGCCATCGCCCCCGGCATGATCATGACCGACATGCTGCGCGGCGTCAATCAGGACGAGCTCAACGCGCTCGCCGCCACAATACCGATGGGCTATATCGGCTCGCCCTCGGACATCGCGGGCTGCATGGCCTATATCCTCTCCGCCCCGTATCTCACCGGGCAGACTATCTCGCCGAACGGCGGGTTCGTCATGCCGTGACGCTCCTTTCTCAAAATAAAACAGAGCCGGCCATGTCTTGGACATGGCCGGCTCTGTTATGCGGCGGAGAATTTATTCCGCGGAGATGATGTAGTAGTACACGGGCTGCCCGCCGGACAGGAGCGTGAGCTCCGAGTCGGGGAAGCGCTCCTCGAGCACGTTGGAGAAGGAGAGAGCGTCGCTCTCGGCAACGTCGCTGCCGTAGTACACGGAGAGGAACTCGGGCTCGAGCTCCTCGAGCGCGGCGCCGAGGCTCTCGAGCAGCTCGTCCTGGCTGGAGAAGCTGCCTATGAGCCCGCCGTCGAGCAGGGCGAGGTACTGCCCGGCCTTGATGTCGTACCCTGCAAACTCGCTGTCGCGAGCCGCGTATGTCACATGCGCGGTGTGCACGCCGGTGATGACCTCGTTGAACACCTCGGTGAGCTCCTCCTCGCTGAGGGCGGGGTCCATGTTGAGCATGGCGGTTATGCCCTGCGGTACGGTCCTTGTCGGGATGACGACGACCTTTTTCTCGGTGAGCTTTGCGCACTGCTGCGCCGCCATGATGATGTTTTTGTTGTTCGGGAACACGAACACGACCTCGGCCGGCGTGCGGTTGACCTCGCGGAGTATGTCCTCAGTGGAGGGGTTCATGGTCTGGCCGCCGGAGACTATGCCGTCGGCCCCGAGTTCACGGAAGAGCTTTTCAAAGCCGTCGCCCGCGCAGACGGACACGGCGCCGAATTTCTTCTCGGCGGGCGCGACGTAATCCTCCGGCTCGGCGGGGGCGTCATCCTGAGGAGGCGCGCTGTTTACCTGGTTCGTGTGCTGGATGCGCATGTTCTCTATCTTCACCGTGGCGAGGTCGCCGTAGGTGAGGGCCTCTGTGAGTGCCCTGCCGGGCTCGTTGGTGTGGACATGCGTCTTTATGATCTCGTCGTCATCGACGACGACAACGCAGTCGCCTATGCTCTCGAGGAACTGGCGCAGGATTAGCGGGCTCTTGTCGCTGCGCTTGTCGACGATGAACTCGGTACAGTATGTGAAGTTTATCTCGCCCTCGTCGAATTCGGCGAACACGTTGGAGGCGCCGGCGGCGCCCTCTTCGGCGGCCGGGGCGGCCTTTGCCGCGGCGCGCCCCTCGAGCGAGGCAAGCATGGCGTCGAGTATGACGATGTAGCCCTCGCCGCCCGCGTCGACGACTCCGGCGCGCTTGAGTACGGGGTTGAGCTCCGTCGTGTTGGACACGGCCTCACGGCCGACGTCGATGGCGTGCTCCAGCATGAGCTCGATGTCGCAGCCGGCGGCCGCGCTCTCCTCGGCGGCGGCCGAGGCAAGGCGCGACACGGTGAGTATCGTGCCCTCGGTGGGCTTCATGACAGCCTTGTAAGCCGCGCGCACGCCGCGGCTCATGGCGGCGGAGAACTGCACGGGGTCGGCTGTGTCGAGGCCTTTGAGCTGCTTCGAAATGCCGCGGAACAGGAGCGAGAGGATGACTCCGGAATTGCCGCGCGCTCCGCGCAGCATGGCGCTCGCCGCGGCATCGGCCGCCTCGGTGACGGTCTGGGGCTGCTTTTTGCGCAGCTCGTTGGCCGCGGCGGTGAGCGTAAGGCTCATATTAGTGCCCGTGTCGCCGTCGGGCACCGGGAAAACGTTGAGATCGTTAATGCGCTGTTTGTCGCTCTCAAGAGCGTCGGACGCGCAGAGCACCATCTGCGTGAATGCCGCGCCGTCAATGAATTCTCTCAAAAATAGCACCTCCGTGGCGCGCGTGGGACCGGCCTGCGCGCCTTTTTAAAAGGAATAGACAAGTGACAGTTTTTAAGCGCTCAGTCGGTCATGACCATGGAGTCGACATAGACGTCGACGCTCCTGACGGGCACTCCCGTGGCGTCGTGCAGCTTGTAGCTGACTTCGTTCATTATGCTGGAGCAGAGGGCAACGACGTTCACGCCGTGATCGACGACGATGTGCAGGGAGATGGAGATGCTGTCGTCGTCATTGTAGGTCACGGAGACGCCCTTGGACATCGACTCGCGGCGCAGAAGCTGGTATATGCCGCTCTCACGGCTTTTTCCGGCCATGCCCTTCACGCCGAAGCAGTTGGTCGCGGCGTCGCCGGCGAGAAAGGTGATGACGTCGTCGGTGATGCGGATGTTCCCGCGTTTGTTCTGGATAGTCACCATATATTGGAGCTCTCCTTTCGAAAGATTGGATTGCATTGGAAACGCACAGCCTGCATTTTAAGTATTATATTACACTCGCGTCCAAATAACAAGTGTAAATATCTTTTCCATAATCTGACTGCGCACGGCGCGCAGCGGGTCAAAACGGACATTTCGTTGAGAAAAAATAATATTTTTAGTTTACAAGGAGAAAAAATGATGATAGAATTACTGTGTTCGTCTGGAATGTGAAGCAATTCACAAAAATGAATGTACAATCAAATATTTTTATAGGAGATGTATATCGTTATGGCAAGAAAGCTCAAATCCATGGACGGTAACAACGCCGCGGCGCATGTTTCCTATGCGTTCACGGAAGTTGCGGGCATCTACCCGATCACCCCGTCCAGCCCGATGGCTGACTATGTCGACCAGTGGTCTGCCAACGGCCTGAAGAATATCTTCGGGACAACCGTAAAGGTCATAGAGATGCAGTCCGAGGCCGGCGCCGCCGGTACCGTGCACGGCTCCCTCGCAGCCGGCGCCCTCACCACCACTTACACTGCTTCGCAGGGCCTGCTGCTGATGATCCCCAACATGTATAAGATCGCCGGCGAGCTGCTCCCCTGCGTGTTCCACGTCTCCGCGCGTACCGTCGCGAGCCACGCCCTCAACATCTTCGGCGACCACTCCGACGTCTACGCCTGCCGTCAGACCGGTTTCGCCATGCTGGCCGAGAGCAACGTGCAGGAGGTCATGGACCTCGGCGCCGTCGCCCACCTCGCCGCCATCAAGGGCCGCGTTCCCTTCATCAACTTCTTCGACGGTTTCCGCACCTCCCATGAGATCCAGAAGATCGAAGTCTGGGACTACGATGATCTCAAAGAGATGTGCGACATGGACGCCGTCGAGGCTTTCCGCAAGCATGCCCTCAACCCCGAGCATCCGGCCATGCGCGGCAGCCACGAGAACGGCGACATCTTCTTCCAGCACCGTGAGGCCTGCAACAAGTACTACGAGGCTGTGCCCGGCATAGTCGAGGAGTACATGGCCAAGGTCAACGCCAAGATCGGCACCAACTACCAGCTCTTCAACTACTATGGCGCTCCCGACGCCGACCGCGTCATCATCGCCATGGGCTCGATCTGCGACGTGAGCGAGGAAGTCATCGATTACCTCAACGCCCACGGCGAGAAGGTCGGACTCATCAAGGTCCGCCTGTACCGTCCGTTCGCGGCTGACAAGCTCATCGCCGCCATCCCCGCCACCGCCAAGAAGATCGCGGTCCTCGACCGCACCAAGGAGCCCGGCTCCCTCGGCGAGCCCCTCTACCTCGACGTCGTCACCGCTCTGGCCAACGCCGGCATGAACGACATCAAGGTCTCCGGCGGCCGCTACGGCCTCGGCTCCAAGGACACTCCTCCCTCCAGCGTCTTTGCGGTTTACAAAGAGCTTGAGAAGGACGAGCCCGCCCGCCACTTCACCATCGGCATCGTCGATGATGTCACCGGCCTGAGCCTGCCCGAAGTCCCGGCCCCGAACACTGCGGCCGAGGGCACCATCGAGTGCAAGTTCTGGGGCCTCGGCGGCGACGGCACCGTCGGCGCCAACAAGAACTCCATCAAGATCATCGGCGACCACACCGACAAGTATGTCCAGGCTTACTTCCAGTACGACTCCAAGAAGACCGGCGGCGTCACCATCAGCCACCTGCGCTTCGGCGACAAGCCCATCAAGAGCCCGTACTACATCAACAAGGCCGACTTTGTCGCCTGCCACAACCCGAGCTACGTCACCAAGGGCTTCAAGATGGTCAACGACGTCAAGCCCGGCGGCGTGTTCATGATCAACTGCCAGTGGACTCCCGAGGAGCTGGAGCACCACCTCAATGCTGAGGCCAAGCGCTATATCGCCAAGAACAACATCCAGCTCTACACCATCGACGCTATCGACCTCGCCGCCAAGATCGGCATGGGCAAGCGCACCAACACCATCCTGCAGAGCGCTTTCTTCACCCTCGCCAAGGTCATGCCGCAGGAAGAGGCCATCCAGTACATGAAGGATGCCGCCACCAAGTCCTACTCCAAGAAGGGCATGGACATTGTCGAGATGAACCACAAGGCCATCGACGCCGGCGCCACCGCCTTCAAGAAGATCGATGTCCCCGCCTCCTGGGCCGACGCCGCTGATGACGCCAAGCCCGAGGAGCTCAAGGGCAAGCCCGAGCTCGTCAAGATGGTCAAGGAGATCCTCGAGCCCGTCGGAAAGATGGACGGCGACAGCCTGCCCGTCTCCGCGTTCGTCGATCATGTCGACGGCCAGTTCGAGCAGGGCGCCAGCGCCTATGAGAAGCGCGGCGTTGCCGTCAACGTCCCGACCTGGGATCCCGCCAAGTGCATCCAGTGCAACCAGTGCGCCTATGTCTGCCCGCACGCCACCATCCGTCCCTTCGCCATGACTGAGGACGAGGTCAAGGCCGCTCCCGCCGCTCTCAAGAGCGCCCCGGTCAAGGCCGGCAAGGGCAAGGGCGTCTACACCTACGCCATGGGCGTCTCCCCGCTGGACTGCATGGGCTGCGGCGTCTGCATCGGCGTCTGCAAGGTCGGCGCCATTGAGATGGTCCCGCAGGAGACCCAGCTCGACCAGCAGGGCGTGTTCGACTACCTCGTCTCCTCCGTCTCCGACAAGCCCGACATGCAGGACAACACCGTCAAGGGCAGCCAGTTCAAGCAGCCCATGCTCGAGTTCTCCGGCTCCTGCGCCGGCTGCGCCGAGACCAGCTATGCCCGTCTCGTCACCCAGCTGTTCGGCGACCGCATGTATATCTCCAACGCGACCGGCTGCTCCTCCATCTGGGGCGGACCTGCCGCTACTTCCCCGTACTGCACCAACAAAGAGGGCAAGGGTCCCGCTTGGGCCAACTCCCTGTTTGAGGACAACGCTGAGCACGGTCTCGGCATGCTGCTCGGCCAGAACGCCGTCCGCAACCGCCTGATCTCCGAGATCGAGGCCATTGCCGCCGGCGACAAGGCCACCGACGAGTTCAAGGCCGCTGCCAAGGACTTCATCGACACCAAGAACGACGGCACTGCCAACCAGGCCGCTGCCAAGGCCATGATCGCCGAGCTCGAGAAGGGCGCCGCCGCCGGCTGCGCCGCCTGCAAGGAGATCCTTGACAACAAGGAGTACCTCAACAAGAAGTCCGTCTGGATCTTCGGCGGCGACGGTTGGGCTTACGATATCGGCTACGGCGGACTTGACCATGTTCTCGCCTCCGGTGAGGATGTCAACGTCTTCGTCTTCGATACCGAGGTCTATTCCAACACCGGCGGACAGGCTTCCAAGGCCTCTAACGTCGGCCAGGTCGCCCAGTTCGCCGCCGCCGGCAAGGCCATCAAGAAAAAGAGCCTGGCTGAGATGGCTATGTCCTACGGCTATGTCTACGTCGCTCAGGTCGCTATGGGCGCCGACATGAACCAGACCATCAAGGCCATCGCTGAGGCTGAGGCTTACCACGGCCCGTCCCTCATCATCGGCTATGCTCCCTGCGAGATGCACAGCATCAAGGGCGGCATGGAGAACTGCCAGAAAGAGATGAAGAAAGCCGTCGATTGCGGCTACTGGAACCTCTTCCGCTTCAACCCGACTGCCGCTGCCGAGGGCAAGAACCCGTTCACCCTCGACTCCAAGGAGCCGAAGGGCGGCTATCAGGAGTTCCTGATGAACGAGGCCCGTTACTCCAGCCTGACCCGCAGCTTCCCGGACCGCGCGAAGGAACTCTTTGCCGAGAACGAGGAGCTCGCCAAGGAGCGCTACGAGCATCTGACCAGACTGAAGGCTCTCTACGAGAAATAAGTCCCGGTCTCAAACGCAATAAAAACAGCCGCCGTTTGGCGGCTGTTTTTTTGAAGACCATCCCGGCGCATTGATCTGTGCCGTATCGCGCTGCGCAATATGGCGCAGACACTGTTTTTGTGAGTGATATCTTTTGAAAGAATGGAAATTTGCATTCAACCGCACGGCGCCGGTCATGTTCGGCTATCTGTTCCTGGGCTTTGCGTTCGGCGTGCTCATGACGCAGGTGGGATATTCGGCCGTGTGGTGCGCGCTGAGCAGCGTGCTCATCTATGCGGGCTCGATGCAGTTCATACTCGTCGAGCTGCTCGCGAGCGGGGCGGGGCTCGGCCTCGCCGCCGTGATGACGCTGCTCATCAACAGCCGCCACCTGTTCTACGGGCTGTCGTTCATCGGCAGGTTCAGGGGCATGGGGCTGTCAAAACCGTACGCCATATTCGCCCTCACCGACGAGACCTACTCCGTGCTCTGCGCCCTGCCCGAGGAGCTGAGCACGCCCGGGCGCATCCTGCGCATATCGCTGCTCGACCACCTCTACTGGATAGCCGGCAGCGTGCTCGGCGGGCTCGCCGGGGCGGCCCTGCCTTTCGACACGACGGGGCTCGACTTCTGCATGACGGCATTTTTCGCCATAATATTCATAGAACAGTGGCTCTCGGCCGGGGTGCACGCCCCTGCGGCGACGGGTCTGGTGTCGGCCGCCGTGTTCCTGGCTCTGCTGGGGCCGGATGCGTTCATACTGCCGTCGCTCGCGGCGACGGTGATCGTGCTGCTCCTGGCGCGCCGCACACTGGAGAAAAGACTCGGCAGGGAGGCAGCGCAAAATGAGTGACATCCACGCCCTTGCACTGATACTCGTCGTCGCTCTGTGCACTTTTGCGATCCGCGCCCTGCCTTTCGTGCTCTTCGGAGGCAGCCGCGAACTGCCCGCGCCCATAGTATATCTCGGCAAGGTCCTGCCGCCCGCGGTCATGGCCACACTGGTGGTCTACTGTGTGCGCTCGACGACCTTTGCTTCGGTCTCGGGCTTCGCGCCGCAGTTCATCGCGCTCGCGGCCGTGGCTGTGCTGCATGTGTGGAAGCGCAACGTGCTGCTCAGCATGTTCGGGGGCACGGCTGTATACATGCTGCTCGTGCAGATAGTTTTTGCCTGAGATTATTCACAGGGAAAAGCACCTCCAGCATATACTGTGAGCGGACGGAGACGTCCAATACAGAGTGGAGGTACGCCATGGCAAACTGCAAATGCAACAACAGCGGAAACGGCTCA
>CAJFRI010000007.1:38952-48689 GCA_904419385.1 Candidatus Heteroscillospira lomanii | reverse complement strand
GGGCAGCGCCCGCCACCCCGATATGGAGAGCGTGTCGGCCGCTCTGGACGAGCTGTATGGCGCGCGCATAGAGCCGAGCGTCATCAAGCGCGGCGAGATCCAGCTCTCCGGATTCACGTCCACCTTTATCGACGACGCTTTCGTCCCCGGCGGGGGCAGCGTCCTGCGCGATACGGCGGCGCTGCTGTGCGAGCTGCTGCTCGAGCCGAACACCCGCGGCGGCCTCCTGCTGCCGCAGTATGTCGAGAGCGAGCGCGACAAGCTGCTCGACCGCATACGCGGCGTGATAAACGACAAGCGCTCCTACTCCATGCACCGCCTGCGCGAGCTCATGTGCTTCGGCGAGGACTACGCCGTAGAGCCGGAGGGCACCGAGGCCGAGGCCGAGGTCATCGGATATCAGCGCCTCACCAGGCAGCACCGCGAGCTGCTCACGAACGCGCCGATAGAGATAGTCTACTGCGGCAGCGCGGACCCGGAGCTCGTCGCCGGGATATTCTCCTCCCTGCTCGAGACCCTGCCGCGCTCCGGCTCCGCGCCGGATATGGGCACCGATATCAGGCTCAACACCGTAGAGGCGGAGCCTCGGCGCTACACCGACGAGCTCGACGTCACCCAGGGCAAGCTCGCCATAGGCTTCAGGCTCGGCGAGTACTTCGCGGAGGAGCACATCCCCGCCATCCGCGTGATGAACGCGGTCTACGGCGGCACCGCGACCTCAAAGCTCTTCATGAACGTGCGCGAAAAGCTCTCGCTCTGCTATTTTGCGAGCAGCGGCATCGATATCTTCAAGGGGCTCATGTTCGTCTCTTCCGGCATCGAGTTCGACAAGCGCGAGGAGGCCGAGCGCGAGATATTCGCCCAGCTCGACGCCGTGCGCCGCGGCGATACGTCGCCCGAGGAGCTCCTGGCCGCAAAGAAGATCGTATCCAGCGATCTGCGCGCCGTCGCCGACAGCCCATCCCAGCTCGTGAGCTTCTGGCTGAACCAGGGCCTGCGCGGGCTCGACGCCTCGCCCGAGGACGAGGCCGCGCTCGCCGAGGCCGTCACGGCGGAGGAAGTCGCCGAGGCGGCAAAGAGCGTCGAGTGCGACGCGATCTATTTCCTCAAAGGTATGGACAAGGAGGCCGGAGATGCTCTCGACTAAATACGACGCCATAGGCGAGACCCTTTATTTTGACACCCTGCCAAACGGGCTGACGATCCAGGTCATGCCCAAACCCGGCTTTGCCAAGTGCTACGCCGTTTTCGCCACGAACTACGGCGGTGCCGACCGCCGCTTCCGCATAGGCGGGCAGTGGCGCGACACGCCGGCCGGTGTGGCCCACTTCCTCGAGCACAAGATGTTCGACACGCCCGACGGCGGCAACGCCCTCGCCGTGCTCTCGGCCAACGGGGCCGACCCCAACGCCTTCACCTCTTCCGGCATGACGGCCTACTACTTTGAGAGCACACAGGGCTTTTACGACAACCTGCGCACGCTGCTCAGCTTCGTCTCCGTGCCGTATTTCACCGACGAGAGCGTGCAGAAGGAGCAGGGCATAATCGGCCAGGAGATCCGCATGATAGAGGACAATCCCGGCTTCGTCGTCTACAACAACGCAATGAAGTGCATATATGAGCACAACCCCGTGCGCGACTCCGTGGCCGGCACGGTGGAGAGCATCGCCGAGATCACCGCGCAGACGCTCTACGACTGCCACAAGGTGTTTTACAACCCCTCGAACATGACGCTCGCCGTGGTCGGCGACGTGAGCCCCGAGCGCGTGGCCGCCATAGCCCGCGAGGTGCTGCCCTCCGAGCCCGGCGAGCGCCCCGAGCGCGACTACGGCGAGGCCGAGAGCGAGCTTCCGGTGCGCCGCTTCGTCACCGAGGCGATGGAGGTTTCCGCGCCGCAGTTCATCATTGCCTCACGTTTCGACCCCGCCCCCGCAGGCGAGGCCAGGGCAAGGCAGACGGCGGCGGCTTCGCTCGCGCTGCGCTGCGTGACCGGCCGCTCGTCCAGGTTTTACTCCGAGCTCTACGCCGAGGGCCTGCTCAAGCAGGATTTCTCCGCCGAACTCGACTACTCGGCCGGCAGCGCCGCCTTCCTGGCCGGGGGCGAGAGCTCCGGCCCCGAGGCCGTGCTCGAGCGCCTGAACAGGGCCGTTGAGGACTTCGCCTCCATAGATAGCGCCGCTTTCGAGCGTCAGCGCCACGCCTACTACGGCGCGCTGCTCCGCTCGCTCGACTCGTTTGAAAACACCTGCGTGTCGCTGGTCGAATGCCGGTTCGCGGGATACGCCCTGCCCGACATCTTCTCCGCGGTCGAGAGCGTCACGAAAGACGAGGCGATAGCTTTCGCAAAGTCCGCCCTCGCGCCGGAAAAGCTCGCCCTCAGCGTCGTCACGCCCAAGGGACAGGAAAACGACTGAAAGGACACGCCAAGCCATGAAGCCAATCATCAGCTTCCCCATGCTCGGGGATCTTTCGATAAACCCGCCCAACAGCTTTGAGGTGTTCGGCTTTTCCATTTACTGGTACGGCGTCATCATCGCGGCCGGTTTCCTGCTCGCAGTGCTGTACTGCATGCACCGCTGCGGCGAATTCGGCCTGAACAGCGACAATGTGCTCGACACGCTCATAGTCGGCACCCCGCTCGCCATAATAGGCGCGCGGCTGTACTACGTCGTGTTCTACTTCGATCTCTACCGCGACAACCTGTGGGAAATATTCGCCATACGCGACGGCGGCCTCGCCATATACGGCGGCATAATCGGCGCCATCATAGGGCTGCTCATAGTTTCGCACTGGCGCCGGTTCTCTGCGTTCGCGATGCTCGACCTCGGCTGCTTCGGCATGCTCATAGGCCAGTTTGTCGGGCGCTGGGGCAACTTTATCAACCGCGAGGCCTACGGCGCGGAGACCGAAATTTTCTGCCGCATGGGCCTCACCGATCCGGTGACCGGAAACACGATCTATGTGCACCCGACATTTTTATATGAGTCGCTGTGGAACTTTCTCGGGTTCGTGCTCCTGCACATCTTCTCCAAAAAGTTCGAGCGCCGTTTTGACGGCCAGTTCTTCCTCATGTACGTCGCGTGGTACGGCTTCGGCCGCATGCTCATCGAGGGCCTGCGCACCGACAGCCTCTACATACCGGGCACGGCCATCCGTGTGTCGCAGCTGCTCGGTGCCCTCTCATGCGCCGCGGCAGTAATTGCGTTCGTCATCATGTGGAAGCGCAGCGATGAAAAAAAACTTTGGAAAAACCGCAGCGCCGAGTGAAAAACCTCTCTGCCGGTGTAGACAAAAGCGCCGCTCTGGGTTAATATATCAGTAGACCCGCATATCGAGGAGGTAATTACATATGATAGATTTCAACAATCTCAAAAACAAAGTTATCGTTTCGATAAGCAAGGCCGCGGACACCACCAAAGACCTTGCCGACAAGGCGACCGATAAGGCCAAAGACGTCAGCCGCATCGCCAAGCTCTCCCTCGAAATAAACAGCGAAAAAGACGTCATCCGCAAGGCCTATTCCGAGATAGGCCGTCTCTACTATGAGACCCACAAAGACGATCCCGAGAGCATATTCATCCAGCTCTGCGACGAGGTGACGCTCGCCAACGAGAACATCGCCTCCAAGGAAGCCGAGATCAGCGACATCAAAAAGCGTGCCGACGACGACGGAAGCATCACCGTCGAGTTCGAGCATGTCGTCTCCGAGGACGAGGACCGCTCCGGCTGCACTGAGGACGACTTTGCCCCCGCGGAGGAGTCTGTCGACGAGCCTGAGGACGGGCCGGCTGGCGGCGATGCCGGGGAAGACGAGAAGCAAAACTGATAACACAATTTTTACAGCACATATTTGGAGGCGATGTCAATAAAGCATCGCCTCTTTTTTTGTGGGATTTGAAAGTATATATATCTGGCAAAGAGCCGTGTGATATGATATTATTGTAATATACTATAATAATTGGAGTGAAGTGTCGTGAAAATACCCGTCGGCATCCTACTTGACTATATGGCATACCTCAACCCAGAGGTGCACCTCGCCGGGCAGGACCTGTGGATCGACGGCATAAAGCTCATGCCGGAGAACCACCGGCTCGACAGCGGCTTTATGTACTTCTCAAAGCCGGACCCTGTCGTCCTCCCCGAGGGGCACCCCCCGATAGTGTACGTCTGCCCGCCGGGCGAGAATGTGTCCGTGCCGCTCGACAACTGCATAATCCTGCACACGGACATGCCCATATCCGCCGTTTTCAACGAGCTGCTCGGCACACAGAACCTCGTGCGCACATGGGTGCACGAGGTCGAGCTGTCCATCAGCAGGCGCGAGGGGGTGCAGCGCCTGCTCGATATAAGCGGACGCGTCTTCGGAAACCCCATCGCCGTCATCACCGGCGCGTTCAAGACCATCGCTGCGACCTGGGACTTTGAGCCCAGCTCCGGCGTGTTCTGGGAGCTGCTCGGCCTCGGCTATCTCACCAACGACAGCTACCGCCGCCTAAAAGAGCACGGCTATCTCAGTTCGGAGGCACTCGACGGAAAGACGCACGTCTTTCCCGCCGACGAGATAAACGCCTTCGACAGCACCATCACCGCCATAAACCAGGACGGGGCGACCGGGTTCATCGTGCTCATGCTTTGCAGCAACACCCCGATGAGCCCCGGGATAATGCAGCTCTACGGGTATTTTATCGACAAACTGCGCGACTATCTCCAGCCGGCCACCTCGTCGAGTGATTACATGCGCAGCCAGTTCGACTATTTCCTAGTGGACATCATCGACGGGCGCATCACCTCCCAGCGCGACATCATCGAGCGCAGCCTGGTGTACCCGCCTGCCTTCCTCAATGAGCACTACACCGTGCTCATCGCCCACGAGAGCAGCACCGTGCTGTTCCTCGAACACGCGATGCAGAACCTAACGACGCTGTTCCCCAACGTCAAGACGCTCCTCCAGGACAAAAACATCATACTCTACCCTAAAAAGAGCTCGAAACCTGAGAAAAACGCCGCATTTTTCGAGACGCTCGGCGAATATCTCCAGGTCAACCGGGCCTATGCCGGCGTGAGCGAGAGCTTCACCGGGCTGGAGCGCCTGCACTCTGCCTATGTACAGGCGCGCGATGCGCTGGACATTGGGCGTTCCCTCTCTTCTTCAGGCCGCTGCGACGACATGCTCGAGCCTGCGGCGTCGAAAAAGCGCTTTTTCCTCTTCGGCGACTTCCATGCCTATATGCTCCTGCTCGGCAAGCAGCGCGATCTCGGCATACTCGACGACATCCGCCGCTACGACTCCGAGCACAAGACCGACTATTACAGGATACTGTTCATCTACCTCAGCTTCGACCGCCAGTTCACCAAAACCGCCGCGCTGCTGCACATGCACCGCAACAATGTCATCTACCATATCGGGCGCATCTCCGACATTTTCTCCCTCGATCTCGACAGCCCTGAGCTGCGGTTCAGGCTGCTCTTGTTGTATAAATTGGCCGACCTCATCTCCGCTGGTGAGATTGAATAGTACAGTATGCCATAAATCGTGCATATTCTTCAAAAAATCGTACGATGGCATAAATTTATTTTTACACTTGTTGACATTGCCCTGCCGCTGTGCTAGGATTCATGGAGATAGCGATACCGAGGGAGTAATTCCGCCTGACCGGCGGGGCAAATCAACATCTTGTCGGGTTCCCCAGCCCGTCTGGTTTGTCCTTAATGAGTGAGACTCGCGTACAGCAATATGTGCTGTGCGCTGGTCTTTTTTGTTTCAAAAGGGTTCTGCCCGTTTGAATATATTTTTTAGAAAAGTCAAAAAGGAGAAAGGGGAAAACTCAATTGACACTCGCCATCATCCTGTTCGCGCTGACCTACATATGCCTGTTGGCCATGCCGGACCGCCGCGCTATCGTGGCTCTCATCTCAGCCGCGATATTCATCGTCACGGGTATCCTGCCCGTCAACATGATCATCGAGAACATCGATTTTAACGTTCTCATGATGATCGCCGGTACCATGGGTATCGTCTCTCTGTTCATCGACTCCAAAATGCCTGCCCTCATGGCCGACGTCATCCTGAAGAAGATGCCCTCCGTCAAATGGGCAATCGTCTCTCTGGCTCTGTTCGCCGGCATCATCTCCGCTTTCGTCGACAACGTCGCCACCGTTCTTATGGTCGCGCCCGTCGCCCTCGCGGTCGCTCAGAAGCTCGGCATCAACCCCGTCGGCATGATCATTGCCATCGCCGTCTCGTCCAACCTCCAGGGCGCCGCCACCCTCGTCGGCGACACCACCTCCATCCTGCTCGGCGGACATGCCGGCATGGACTTCCTTGACTTCTTCTTCTTCCTGGGCAAGCCCAGCATCTTCTGGGGCGTTGAGCTCGGCGCGGTCATCTCCGCTTTCGTGCTCCTCTGGCTGTTCCGCCACGAGAAGGCCAAGATATCCACCGATGAGATCACCAAGGTCACCGACTATGTCCCGACCATCCTGCTCGTCGGCATGATCGTTCTGCTCATTTCCGCCTCCTTCATCCCCAACAAGCCCGACATCACCAACGGCATCATCTGCATCAGCCTCATGGTCATCGGCATCATTTACACCGGTATCCGCTACAAGGCTCCCGAGAGGATGATAAAGCCCCTCAAGGAGATCGACTTCACCACCCTCGGCCTCCTGCTCGGCCTGTTCCTCGTCATCGGCGGCATCACCGAGGCCGGCGTTATCGACGCCATCGCTCAGATCTTCGTCAACATCAGCGGCGGCAACCTCTTCGCCGCTTACACACTCATCGTGTGGGCCAGCGTTCTGTTTTCCGCTTTCATCGACAACATCCCCTACGTCGCCACCATGCTGCCCGTCGTTCAGGCCATGGCCGTGACGCTCGGCGTCGAGCCCTACGTCCTGTACTTCGGCCTGCTGACCGGCGCCACCCTCGGCGGCAACTGCACCCCGATCGGCGCTTCCGCCAACATCACCGGTATCGGCATCCTGCGCCGCGCCGGCTACGAGGTCAAAAACAGCGACTTCTTCCGCATCGGCATCCCGTTCACCTTCTCCGCCGTCATCGCGGGTTACATCTACACCTGGCTCGTCTGGGGCATGTAAGCTTTCCAAACATAAAAAACCGGCACGGAGTTCCGTGCCGGTTTTCTTTTGCTTATCAGTCCGTGAACCGTATGCCGACATCGTACATGTCGGCGATCACCGGGCCGTATGCCTCGTTCACGCTCACCTCGTCGAGGGTGCTGGAGTACACGCCGTGATAGGCGAGGCGCGCGTCCGCACCCTCGTACACCGCGAGGTAGAAGCCGCAGCCGGAGCGGTCGTACACCCAGCTGTCGTCGCCGCGGACGTTGCCCGCGACGGCGAGGCGGCCGCCCGAGAGGGCGTATTCGTAGTTCACAGCGTCGGCGTTGCCGGCCCATGCCATGCCATCGCCGCTCATGCGCAGGTCGTAGAGCCCGTTCTCCTCGGCCGCGACGGCAAAGGTCCCGTCGTCCACGACGAGCACCATGAACCCATCGCACTCGGTAATGGTGTACCACATGTTTTCGCGGTCAAAGCTGAGCAGCTCCAGGCGCTGCACGGCGGCAAAGCTTTCGGTGTCTATGACCGTGAGGACATAGGCGCCGTTTTCGTATGTGTGCAGGGCAAGGCGGCCGCAGTCCATGGCCGTTATGCCGAGCACCTGGGCGCCGCTGTCCATGGGGTAGACGTTCTCGAGCTCATCCGTCAGCATCCTCCCTCCGGAAAACGGCAGCCGGTAGATCCCGTAGCCGCCGGGGATGAGGCTGAAGTCCGGCGTCTCGCCCTCATACGGCAATACGATGTAGGCGCAGTTGCCGATGACGGCGCTCTCGCCGTACACCTGTATCGCATCCTCCCCGCCGGAGGCAGAACCGCGGCTGAACACACGGCCTTCGTTGTCTTTCTCCAGGCTTATGGATATCGTCTCCGTGTCCAGGACGGGTATGCGGAAAAACTCCGACAGCGCCTCGTAGTCGGCTGCCTGCTGAGGCTCCAGATGCGGGACATCAGTCGGCATCAGCATCTCGGTATAGCCCGGCATGTCTATGTCGAACGCGAGCGGATAGTAGTCCGTGTAGTCGGCGACGCGGATGAACTTTTCCCCGCTGGAGCCGGGCTCGACCTCCGCGGCGAGGTCGTCAAACGCCCGGTTGAGCCAGTAGCCTTCATCGTCGTGGCTGCTCGAGTAGTCGATGTACATGTTTACGCCGGTATATGCGTCGTATTCCGGATAATTCGACTCGGTGAGAAGCTCAAACTCCGTCTCGCTGCCGTCTTTAGTCCAGACCGTGCGCCAGTACGGGCGCGGATAGCCCCGCCCGCCGCTCCAGTTGAGCCAGGCGCGCTCGAGCGTGAGCTCCAATCCGGCGGCAGCCTCCTCGCTGCCGGCGAGGACGGTGGGCGTGTATTCGACGGACTCGCTCTCCGCGCCCGCGTACACGGCTGAGGCCGCGAGCGCGGCGGCCGAGGCGAGCAGGAGCGCGAGGACAAGCGCGAGGGTCTTTTTCATTTTCTCTCATCCTCCCCCATTATCTCGCCGAGCGCGCGGGATGCCCGGTCGGCGCGGTAGCCGAAGCTCGATTTCACGAAGCCCATGAGCGTCTCGCCCCGCTCCTCGAGCGACTCGGTGCTCTCATCGGCGAGGATGCGCCCCTGATGGAGCAGCACCGCCCGGCTCACGAACGGAGCGACCTCCTCGATGAGGTGCGTCGAGAGCAGCACGGTCTCGCGCGGCTCGAGGATGCCGAGCAGGACCTTGTAGAAATCCTCGCGGTTGAACACGTCGTTGCCCGCGAAGGGCTCATCCATCAGGATGTAGTCCGCGCCCTGCGACACGGCGAGGATGACCTCGAACTGGTTTTTCTGTCCGGTGGAAAACCTTCCGACCGGCCTGTGGCGCGGCAGGGCGAAAAACTCCATCAGCCCGTCGAAGCGCTTTTGCGAAAAGCGCGGGAAGTGCGCCGCGTAGAACTCCATGTGCGCCTGAGGGCTGAGCTGCGGGAAGAACGAGTGCTCAGCCGTGGCGAAGGAGAGGCGGTCGATGTTCCTGTGCGTCACGGGCTCGCCGTCGAGCAGCACGCCGCCCGTGTGCGCGAGCAGGCCGAGCACGCTCTTCATCAGCGTCGTCTTGCCGGCGCCGTTTTCTCCGAACAGGCCGACGAACTCGCCCGGCGCAAGCGTGAGGTCCACGCCCTCGAGCGCCTTTTTGCCCATATATCGCTTTCCGAGGTTTTTTATCTCCAGCATAGCAGTCCCCTCCAAAATCCGCCTCCGCCCCCCTCCGGCAGGCACTGTGCCGGGGTGCCGAGCATGTAGACGGCGTAGAATATCGATATCATCACGACAAAGGTCACAACGGACGCCGCGGCGAACACGCACGGCATGGCGCAGCAGCGGCGCACAAACTCCCACCTGTCCGGCAGGCGGCGCATCAGATAGTCGCTGCGGCTGCCGTTGGCGCGGTGCGCGCGGAAATAACGGAATGCGAGCACCACGCAGCTGAGCACCGTGATCACGAACATGTATCGCTCCACATCGCAGAACGTCTCGAACGGCGGCATCATCTCGCCGGTCATATACCGCGTCCCGCCGCGGTAGTAGTAGAGCGTGTTGAGCTCATTGCAAAAGATGAACAGAAACACTGCCAGCGGAAACGCGGTCTGCACTATGAGGAGCGTCCACATGAAGTTCAAAAGCTCGCGCCGCGTGTCGCACCA
>CAJFRI010000007.1:0-38915 GCA_904419385.1 Candidatus Heteroscillospira lomanii | reverse complement strand
CATCGCCATGATGAACAGTGCAGCGGCGCAGGCTCCGCAGAAAAGCATCACGGCGATCACGCCGTCTCTGCCCTCCACCTGGAATACCATAGGCAGCCATATAATTGTCAGCACGGTCAGGATCAGCCCGGCGCGCTTTTTGCCCTCGCGCTGGCGCTTCGGTATCCACGCCGATACGAGCCCGAGGAACAGGACCATCGCCGCGTTCCGCAGCCACACCGCCGTGTCCGCCAGGGGCACGAGCGCGTGGAGGAAACCATTGCGGTAAAAAGCGATCATCAGCGCCTGCGGCCCCGCGAACTGCGGCTCCAGGCGCGAGAGCGAGTGCTGCGCGAGCACGACGGCCAGCGCCGCCTGCCACGCCCAGAGGATAAAGTATGCGCAGCAGCCCCACAGCGCCTGCCATAGGAAAAACTCCCGCTCGCCTGTCCGCAGCCGCTTCACCGTATAGCTCACTTGCGAACCGCTGTCCGACGCCGCCGACCACAGCAATATGCTCAGCACAATATGGCACACCAGAAACAGCAGCACCGGCAACGTCCCGAGCGCGATCTCCGGCGGGCATGGGAGGATAAAGCGCGCCCACATGACCTCCGCCGCCGTAAACACGGCCAGCAGCGCCAGCATCTTCAGCACGGTGTGCCGCGCTATGAGCATGAAAACCGATATATGTTTTTTCACATCCTCACCCCCAGTATTCGTCGATGAGACGCTTCGCCTCTTCCCGCGTCAGCCCCATCTGCTTCATCGCCGTCACGGCGGCGCGCGCGTCGTGCTCCGTCAGCTCCGAGCGTATGCGCGAGATCTTCTCCGCGTCGAGCACCATGCAGCTCTTCGCGCCCGAGCGTGACTGCACGAGCCCCTCGTCCTCGAGCATGCGGTAAGCCTTCTGCACGGTGTTGGGGTTCACTCCCAGCAGGGCCGACAGCACCCGGCGCGACGGCAGCTCGTCGCCGTCGGCTACCGCGCCGGACACGGCCCCGCGCTTCACATACATTATTATCTGCAAGTATATCGGCACACCGCCCTCTGCGGAAAAGCCCTCGAACGAGACCATCTCATCACCGCCCTTTCAAAACCGTATCACTCATGTAATACACTTTCTAACCGTATTATATGGCTAATACAGTTTTTTGTCAACAAAAAAACGCGGGGAAAATTTCCCCGCGTTTTTCACCCGGCCTCCGGCGTCTCTTCCGGCGGAGCCGGCAGATCTGTGAAGTGGAGGTTGAGGTCGACATCGCCCTCTATCCCCGGCACTACGCCGGTGTAGGAATATTGCCAATATTCGTGCCTGTAATAAAAGTCCGGATATTCACCCGGCGCGCCGACCCAGAAGGTGTAGTCCGCGAGGCGGCCGAGATCATAGTCATAATAGCCGAGATGCCGGTAGAAATACACGGCCGGCTCGTAGCCGGCGGCGGCTATCGTGTCGCAGAACGCGATGGCGCAGTCGGTGAGCACATCGCCGGAGAGGCCCTCCGTGCGCGCCTCCTCGAGGTGCATTGGCTCCCAGTCGAACGCGATCGGATATGTTATCTCATAGCCGTCTATCAGCTCGAGCAGGAACTGCGCCTCCTCTATGGCCTCCTCGGCCGTCGTCGCCTGCGAGAAGAAATAGACGCCGACGTCTATGCCGTTTTCGAGCGCGCCCTCGATGTTGTCGCGAAAATAAAGGTCCTCAAACAGGCCGCCCTCGGTATATCCGCGGTAGCCCGCGCGTATAAAGGCAAAGTCGGCAAGCCCGGATGCGGCCACCTGTTCCCAGTCTATCTCCTGCTGGTGCTCGGAGACGTCTATGCCGTGTTCGCAGCTGAGCGAGCAGGTGAGATAGCCATTGTCCGAGCTGAAGTGCTCAGGCAGGAGCATGTTGGGCTCCAGCTCCTCAATGAGCGGCAGCCAGACGAGGCCCGTCCCGTCGTCGACCTGGACCATGCCCTCGTGCGGGTCGGGCGTCGGCTCCGGCCGGAGCGTACACGCCGAGAGCAGCAGCGCGCACAGCGCCGCCGTTATGAACATGCTTATGTATCGTTTCATGCCGGGTTCCTTTTCGTTTTTTAGGCCATTGTACCACAGGGCACGAAAAAGCGCAAATCAATCTCGTATGCATATCCCGCCGAGGCGCATCGCCCAGGCGAGCTCGTCCTTTGCTCGCTGGAGCGTGCGCCACACAGTCGACGGGCACACGCCGCGCATCCGCGCTATCTCCGACACTGATTTTCCCTTGGCATAGTGCAGCAGCAGAGCCTGGCGCTGCAGCGGGGTGAGCCGCTCGCGCAGGGCGCCCGCCATTATGCGGCATATGCGGGCATCCTCCGTCAGCGCCGGGAACGCCTCCTGTATCACCGCGATCTCCGGCTGTCTGTCGTCATATGTATAGCTCAAATCCAGGCCCTCCCCTGTAGTAGTTTTCAAGATACGCTGCCGTCCCGGCACAGTCACGCGCCATACCGCGCAGCATGCTTATGCGCCGGCGCAGCCTTGTGGTCTCCAGCGCTGTTATCTCGCCCAGCTTCTGCCTGCGGCGCAGGTCGCGCTCGAGCATGGCAGCCCTCGAGCGGCATGCTTCCCCGCTCACGCGGTACTCTCCCGCAAGAGTTTTGAGGTCCATATATCTCCCACCTCCGTGATCCCGCGAAAAAACGCGGCAAATTAAATTTTATCCTTGACAAGCGGCTCCGATTCTGTTATAGTATTCCTCGCTGGTAACGACCGGCGTTGACCATGCTGGTGTAGCTCAGTCGGTAGAGCAGCTGATTTGTAATCAGCAGGTCGGGGGTTCGAGTCCGTCCACCAGCTCCAAACTTAATATTTTTATGGGGGAATTCCCGAGTGGCCAAAGGGGGCAGACTGTAAATCTGTTGTCAGTGACTTCGGTGGTTCGAATCCACCTTCCCCCACCACACCGGAGCAGAGTCAGCTTTGCTCCGGTGTTTTTTTATGCCCGCGCCAAAAAACGTCATCTTCCGCCACAGCGCGCGGCGGGTATTTTCCGGAAAAACGCCTGTGGTGATCCCCGGTCTCGAGCACGCGGCGTATATCCGGGTGTTCAGGGCAAAACAGGTACATTCTCCGCCTCCTTTTTATGAGTTTTCGTAATTACAGTTTAATAATACTCGAAATTTCATATTTTGTCAATGCTATATTATGAATTTTCATAAATTAAATATTGACTTTCTCAATTAATATGTTATCATCGAGGTGTGGAGGTGATCCTATGCTGGGTTCACGCATCAAGTCGGTGCTCGCCGAGCGCGGCATGACGCCGAAGGAGCTTTCCCGCCGCTCGGGCATAAATTCACAGACTCTTTACAGCATACTCGAGCGCGACGCCAACAAGATAGATGTCGACGTGCTGCGCAATATGTGCAGCGTGCTTGAGGTGCCGCTCGAGTTCATGTGCGGCGGAGACGAGTCCGAGACGCTCAGCGTCGAGGAGCACGACCTGCTCAGGAAATACCGCGCCCTGGACGATCACGGGCGCTCGATGGTCGGCCTGGTCGCCGGCGCGGAGCTCGAGCGCATCTCGAGCACGCGGCGCGAGAGCGGGGCCGCCTCCAGGATCATCCCGCTCTACGCCACGCCGGCCGCCGCGGGCTACGCGAACCCCGCTCTCGGCGAGGACTACGAGGATTACTCAGTCCCAGCGGACAGCCGCGCGGACTTTGCCGCGCGCATCAGCGGCGACAGCATGGAGCCCTACATCGCCGACGGCAGCATAGTGCTCGTCAGCCGCAGCATGCCCATCTCGGACGGCGACGTCGGCCTCTTCTTTGTCGACGGCGACATCAAGTGCAAGCAGTACTGCGAGGACAGTTACGGCAATGTCTACCTCTTCTCGCTCAACCGCGCGAGGGCCGACGCCGACACCGAGATCCCCGCGAGCAGCGGGATAACCGTGTTCTGTTTCGGCAAGGTCCTTTTGCCGAAACGCCCTCCTCTGCCGGAAAACTGAATACAGACGCAAAAAGCGCCGGAGCATTCCGCTCCGGCGCTCTGTTTATGTCTGCGGCTGCGAAAAGTCATGGCGCTCAAACTCGTCCCAGGTGAGCTCCATGGCGTCGAGCTCGCCCCAGGTCAGGCCGCCCGACTCTATCTCCGCCCATGTCGGGTATGCAAAAACATACTCAACATTGAGATGGCACGGGAGTATGTCCTCTATCCTCCTGTGCACCTCGTCGAACTCCGGCGGTTTCCCGCGCACATCGGTGAAGCGCACGATGACCGTCATCGGCTCCGCCCCCTCCTCGGCAACGGCGCTGAAGCCCGAACCCGCGAGCGTGCCGTTGAGCGCCTCGGGAGTGAAGCTGCTTCCGTCTATGC
This sequence comes from Candidatus Heteroscillospira lomanii, assembly GCA_904419385.1. Taxonomy (GTDB): domain Bacteria; phylum Bacillota; class Clostridia; order Oscillospirales; family Oscillospiraceae; genus Heteroscillospira; species Heteroscillospira lomanii. The sequence goes on along the minus strand of CAJFRI010000007.1, from coordinate 34,592 downwards.
GCATGAGCGCGGCCACGGCGGCGCGCCTTCCCTCGGTGTCCGTCCTCAGCGGGCGGTAGGGGAAGAGCTCTTCCCACGCGGCGAGCCCGTCCCCCTCCGCTGTCGCGAGCAGCATCTCATCGAGCGCGGCGTCGGCCGAGGCGGAAAAAGCGTCGAGCTCAGCCCCCTCGACGTCCAACTCGGATCCGGAATAACCGCCGTCGAGCCTGTATATCCCCAGCGGGCGCAGCAGCTCTTTCATATGGCCGGCGTATCCCATGCTCACGCCCCCATCTCCGTTATGGTGAGCGTGCCGAGCGTGGGCAGCACTCCGTCGGCAGCCGCGATGTCGGCGGCCGGCGCGCTCAGTTTATAGTTGGTCACGCCCGCGGCGGAGAAGATCACGCTGCCGAGCTCCGCGAGCAGCACGGGCCGTCCGAGCATGGCGCCGGTGAACATGGCATCCAGCGCCCCTTCGACGGCGGCCTTCGCCCCGGCGAAATCCTCTGCCTCTATCTGGACCGACACGTCCGTCGGGCTCAGCTGCGGAGCGCTCACCTCGATGTCGACGCATATCTCGCGCTGCGAGCTGAGGCGCAGCCCGACCTCTTCGACGACGCCGCTCTCCGGCGTGCCGCCTTCGGCGGCGACCACCACGTCGACGGTGCCGGCGCCGCGGCGCTTCGGCAGTACCTGCACGGCGAACACACCCGGCACAGCGAGCGCCTGCGCCTCGTAATAGGCGATGTTGGCGCCGTTTGGGAGGCTGCGATAGCTGTCGAGTATCCTCGCGCGCAGGCTCTCGTCGTCCTCGCCGCCGCTGCCGCCGGAAAAAGGCGCCGGATTCTGGCAGGACGACACTCCCACCGGGGCAAACGGCATGAAACACACGGCCTTGGCCGGGGCGTTGCCGCTCTCACCGCCGCTCATCGCCGCTGCCGCCACATCGCAGCTCAGCCCGCCCGCCTGGATGATGCCGGGCTCCGTCGTTATGAACTCCGTGCCCGCCGCGTCGGTGCACACCGTGCCCTCGGGGACGGATACGTCCTCGGATAGCGCCTTGCTCACAAAAAAGCGGATGATGCCCACGGCTTTTACGGCTCCGCCGCGCTCGAGGCCGCGTATCCCGGCGTGCAGGTCGAGATATTCGCCCTGCGCCGTCTGCGGGAACGCCTGCCTGCGCGAGAACTCGAGCTGGCTCTCCAGCGCGAACACCTGCGCGGCAAAAGCCCTCATCCTGAGCGACATGTCGCCTCCGTCTCGCAGGACGACGGAGCAGCGGCTCTCGTAGTCGCTCACCATCTCGTTATATATATCGTCAATGCTTCTCAAATCACACCTCCGGCCTCAGCTGTCACTGTGAGATCAACACCGTTCCCGGCGATGACCAGGTCGGCATACAGCCGCCCGTCCTCGCTGCGGATGGCGGCGTCTCTGAGGGCGAGCCCCTCCCCGTCGAGCGCCTCGGCCACGAACTGTCTCACGCAGCCGTCCCTCTCGCTCTCTTTTACGGAGGCGAGGGTATAGAGCCTGCTGCCGTATTCGGGCAGCACGGCGCACCCGCCCCTGCGCGCAGCGAGCTTCATCATCGCCCTCTGGGCAGTCTCCCCGGCCCCGGACACGCTCTCAAAATCATGGTATTCGCCGACGGCGTAATCGCCGTTCACCAGTCTCAGCTCCATCAGACCGCCCCCTCCGGCGGCTCGTATTTCTCGCCGTTTATGTACAGCGCCCCGTCGATGCCGACCGTGCCGCCCGACAGCTCTATCCTCCCGGCGGAGATCTTCACCTCGCCGCCGTCGAGCTCGATAAGGCAGCCGCCGGCCTCGATGGCGAGCGACTCCGGCGCGGCGCCGTCTGTCACCCCGGCGACGACAGCCTCGCCGGAGTCAGTCGTTATGAGCAGCACCCTCTGCCCCAGCTTTGCGCTCGATCTTATGCCTGGTGGCAGCGCCGTGAGCAGCGAGCGCTTTTCCCCGTCGGTCACAACGGCGGCCTCTGCGCCCGCGATGCTCACGCGGCCTGTCTCCGCCCTCACCGGGGCCGACCCGCCGCCGAATTTGATATTCTCAGATATCCACATTTTCTCACTCCTCCCTGGTCAGCCTGAGCACCGTCTCACCTGAGCCGCCGCCGGCACGGCAGCGGCTCTCCGCTACGAAAAACCGCCCGCTCGTGCCCAGCGGCGTGCCCGCGAGGCGCACGGTGTCGCCCGCAAAAGCCGGGAACATGAGCGGCAGCGTCACCGTGAGCACCCGGCTGAGGCGCTCGGACTGCTCGATCTGATACTCGCCCGTGCTGCGCATGGTGTCGTAGCGCACGCTGCGCGGCACGTTCACCACCCGCCTGCACAGCAGCCCGAGCCCGGCCGCGCGCGGATTCTCGACCGTGGACGAGACGCCCGCGCTGTTTTTCACCAGCACATGCGAGAACACCCCGCTGCGCTGCGCGAGATATCTCTCCTCTATCACGGGAGCGCCGGAGAGATCGGCCTCGCCGCCTTTCGCGCCGGTCAGTATGAGCCTGCCGCTCCTGTCGAAGCGCGGCACTGTCCCGGCCGCGAACATGCAGAACTCGCGCAGCACCTTCCACTGGCTCGTGCCGGAGCTTATCGAAAAACGCCCGCGGCACTCCATGCGTCCGTATTCCACGTCGGTTATCCTCCACGGGTAGACGTGACGCTCGAGGATGAGCTCAATGCCCGGGTTCCAGTACTCGGCGCTCTCGGCCTCATTGTCGAGCAGATACGCCGCGTATCCCCTGCCGGATATGAGCGCCTCGCCTCCGGACGGCAGCGCGCGCAGCTCATATTCGTCGACGACTCCGGTGAACACCGTCATGCCCTCGTGGGTGCAGCTTATGGCCGCGGCCGTCTCAAGAGCCTCGCTCAGCCCCTCGGCAAGCGGCACGGTGAGTTCGAACGCATCGCAGTCGAGCGCGCTGTGCACCACGTCCCAGCCCAGCAGCACGGGCAGCGCCGTGCGCTCTCCGCGCGCGGAGAAAACATAAGCCTCCATGTCCGCCCCTCACTTTATGCGCACGACGTCGCCCGCCGCGAGCAGGTTCGGATTTTTTATCTGCGGGTTCAGCGCGAGCAGCTCCTGCGCCCCGCCGTGCTGCGCGGCTATGCTCCAAAACGTCTCACCCGGCAGGACGACGTGCCTGTTCTGCTCCGGCTCGCCGAGACCCTCGCGCCCGGCCTCGGTCACGGCGCCGTACTGGTCGAAGCTCTCCCAAAACTCAAAGCTGTACGCCACATAGTTCTCCGTCGGCACCTCGCGCAGGCTCAGCTCCACGAAATATGCGTTGCTCTCCTGCCACAGCGGGTGTATGAGCAGCCCCGGCCTGTTCTCGTAGAACACCGAGGCGAGGCGCTTGAACTCGTCATACGCCCCCTCGCCCACGAACTCGCCGCTCCCGCGCAGCACGCGGCGGCTCCGTCCCATGTTCTGCAGTACATATGCCCCGAACGGCACCTTGCGGCATGCGACGTCGCGCGAAAACACCACCTCGTATGTCCGCGGGTTGTGCGGCCAGGTGTAGTCCTTGTAGCGCATAGGCGTCAGGTTCACGAAAACACCTCCTCAGTATTTTTCAAGCGGCGCGTCGTAGCGGCGGCTGTCCCGCCGTATCCGCTCCGACGCCTCTTCAAGCAGGCAGAGGCCGTCGCGGCGCTCCGAACCCGTCACGCCGGGGAGCTCGAAGCCGAGGCGCGCTCCACCTCCGCTCCCGTCCGCCGCCATCCTCCGAGGCGGAGCATGAAGCGGATATCCTCCGTCCGCGCCGGACTCCGCCCCGTAGCCGAGAAAATCCCCGCCCTCGTTCGGAGCGCGCCTCATGGTGAGATAGGCGGCGCCGCGCGCCGCAGACGGCTCCCACATCAAAGCGGGAGCGGCCTGTCCCGTACGCTCTCCGGCGAGGTATGCGTACCGGGCGCTCCTCTCCTCCGGCACGCTGCCCGCGGTGACGGCCGGGGCCGCCTCCAGGACGGCGAGTATCTCGCTCGCTATCGCCCTGAGCTCAGATGAATCAAGCACCGGCTCCATCTCCGCCTCCCTTTCTCATGCGCTCGAACAGCGCCGGGTCAAAAGCGGGGTTTGCCCCTGCCTCCGCGCCCGCGCGCCGTCCGGCCGCCATGTGCGCGCCGCATTTCACCGTCTCCCAGTCGCTCAGGCAATACGGCGATATGCCGAGCTCCACGGCGACAAGCCAGCGCAGCCGCTCCATGTTGTCGTTTTCAAGACCTGCTATCAGCTCGTCAAGGCTCATGTCTCGGTCTCTATCCTGTGGCTGGCCGTGAGCGTGACGCGCTCGGCGACCATACGGCTCAGCTCGCCCGTCTCGGCGATCTCGCTCCACTGGCAGCCCGTGTAGACGACGCGCCTGTCCGGCTTTACGATTACGAGCGAAAAATCGCTCAGCGAATAAAAATCTATCCCGTCGGCGACCGCCTCCGCCGTGGCGTAGAGACGCGTTAGCTCGAGCTTATATGTGAGCTGCGTGGCTATGGTCGCCACGGGCTCCGACTCGCCGAACGCCTCGACCACCTGCTCGGAGCGTCTGGCCGTGGCCTTATAGCTCTGGACGACGGCGATCTTCCTGCCGTCGGCCTCCAGGTAGATATCGCTGCTTGTGGGAAATCCGACCGTTCCCATACCATGCCTCCTATACAGTTATCTTCGCGGCGAGGTAGATGTGGTTCAGCCCGTGGGCGACGGTGAAGCCGAATCCTACCTCGCAGACCGTGGGGTCAGACTCCGACGGCGCGACGGTCACGTCGCCGTAGCCGTCGATGATCTCACGTGCGACGCGGTCCTGGAGCTCGATTATCACCTGCGTGCGTATGGCGCCGCGCGTCTGCTCGGTGTTCTTCGCCCTGGAAAAGCGGCTGCGCAGAGCCGTGCGTATGGCGGGGATCACCTCGTCGATTATCCTCACGGTGGTCACCTCGCGCCAGGTCGCGTCGGCGGCGCCGCCGGTCGTCGTGCGCGTGGTGACGGCGCGGAGCACGGTGGGCGTGCCGGCGTCGTTTTCGATCAGCGTGACGCCCGCGCGCACCAGGGTGTTCACGTCCGCATCCGTATAGCGCAGCGAGCAGCCTATGGCGCGCAGCTCCGCCCCGTTTATGGGCAGGGCGGGATCTGCCGTCGCGGCTATGGCTCCGGCCAGCGCCGCGGCATAGCTTCCGGCCGCCTCAGTGCTCTCAGCCGCCGCGAGTATCATGCGCTCGCAGTTGAGCGCCTTGGCCGCCGCGCTGAGCTCATCCGCCGTCCCAGCCGACTCGGCAATGCCGATACGGTAGCGGCAGGACTCGCCGGCGGCGAGTATGGCCTCCATCATCGCCTCGTGCATGTCGGCGCTGCGGCTGTCGCAGAACATCGTGCCTATCCCCTCGACGGCACAGAGCTCTCCGAAGGCCGCGGCATAGTCCTCCGCGTCCGCCCCGGTCTCGACCGCGCGGCAGACGACGGCGCCGGCGCCGCAGCGCAGCGCGACGGAACACAGGTCCGTCAGCGCGCAGTCGCCGAATTTCTCTAGCGCCTCGGCGCTGCCCGTCACCCTCACGCAGCCGAGCTCCGAGCCCTTTGCGCCCACGGCCGCGCATGCGACATCGCCGCCCGCCGCCGAGCCGCGCACGCTGCTCGTGACCTCATAGCTCGAATACACGCCCGGTCTCTCATTCAATGGCATCCAGTATCATCCCTTTCACAACAAATTCCTCAAATCCGCCGCCCGGCTCCGCGCTCTCGCGCACGAGCCAGAACTGCGCGCCCAGCTCGCAGCGGCAGCGCAGGCGGCAGAGCTTTGCGTCGAACTCTGCCGTGCCGATGTTCAGCTCCGCGCTTCCTCCGCCCGCCATAGAGCCGAGCGCGGCCATCAGCGCGTCCGCCGCCTTCGACAGCCCCGCCGAGCCCCCGGGCGGCGGCGAGAATATATCGAGGGAAAAGACCGCCTTGCAGCGCACGCCGAAGCGCTCCTCCCCGCCCGCAAGCCCGAGGTAGTCGCCGAATCCACCGGGCCCCACGGACGCCTTTTTAAGTCCCACGGCCACGGCCGCGCCATCCGGCACGTCCTGCGCCGGAAATGCACGCACAGCCTCTATCCCGCGCTCCTTGAGCTCGGAGCAGAGTTTTTCGGTCACGGCGTCAAGCATCGTCTTCCCTCCCTACACATCTCAGCAGGCACTCGATGTGCCCCAGTCCGCCGCCGTTCAATTCCTCGCGCTTCACGAGCACGAACCGCCTCGAGCCGTGCACTATGCGCCCGACGCGCTCATCCGGGGCTATGGCCTCGCAGCCCGCGACGAGCAGAAAGCGCCCGCCGCCGCGCCCCGGCTCTCCCGGAGCGGCACAGCTCTCGTCCGTGAGGCCGAGCGGCTGGATGAATCCGCGCTCCGCCCGCCCATCGGGGCTCAGGTCGCTGAACACGGTAAAGGCCTCGCCGTATCGCTCTATCACCTCGAAGTTCAGCCCCTCACCCCCCGGAAATCAAAGCCCGTGCCGCGCAGCTGCCCGGCGAGCATCTCCTCGGCCAGCGCGCGGAGCGAATCCGCCGCGGAGGCGCCTGAGCGCGAGAGCGTCACATTCCCGACGCGCACGGACGAGAAATCCTCCCCCGTCGCCGCCGCGTACATGGCGAGCGCGAGCACGCCAGCCGCCGACACGAACTCGTCGTGTATGTTCTCCGGCGACACGCCGGAGCGGAGCCGCCCTCTCAGGCTCGCCGCCGCGGCGGAGCAGAGCGCCGCAAGCTTCTCCCGGCCCGCCTCGCTCAGCTCTCCGCCGAAGAACAGCTCGGCCTTCTCGAGGACATCGTCGCTCAGAGCCATCAGACCGTCTCCATGACAACGGCCGCACCGGCGTAGATCTTGGCAAAGCCCGCGGTGCTGGTGATGGCCGCGCGCTCGAGCTGGCGGTCGATCAGGCGGTCGTACTCGACGCTCACGCCTCCGGAGCGCACCATCTCGAGCGCATAGCCGCGGTCGAGGCCGATGAGCGTGTCCTCGGGCAGGGCGGAGGTACGGATGAGCTTTGCGCCGAGGGGCGAACCGGCGTCGCCGCTGCCGGCGAAGTTGAGTCCGGCCATCGGGCTCTGCATCTCGTCGAGCTTGAGCAGGCTCAGCATGACGTCCGGCGAGGCGAGCATGGTGTTGAGCGTGTAGGGCTCGAACTTGCCCCAGAGATCGACCAGCGCGTCGTAGCTGAGGGTGACGCCGGTGACCTTTTCGGCGGCGTTGTCGTTGCCGTCGCCGTTTATGAGGACGTCGACGGCGTCGGCGAGGTGCATCTTGGCGATATTGCTGCCTATCTGGCGCAGCATGACGGAGAACAGCTCCAGGCGCTGGAAGCGTATGGCCTCGTAGGAGGCGACCAGCATGCGGCCGCGCTTGTGCAGGGTGATGAGCTTCTCCTTGGCGCGTATCTCGGTCTGCGGGATCATCGCGCCCTCAGCCACATGGGTGAGGGCGTCGCGCTCGCCGTCGGGCTCGGAGGACACGGCGCGGTAGTCGAGGCCGTCGATGTTCGTGGTGGTCGCGACTATGTGCGGCAGGACGTTGCTCTCCTCTATGCCCTGGCGCACGCTGCGGGAGACGTACTCAGGAAAGAGCACAGCGCTCTCAGTGGTGTGGAAAAACTTCTCAACATTGTCGCTGCCCGCGCCGCGCACCTTGATCCCAAAGCGCTTCAGCTGCCGCTGGTATGCGTCGAGGCCCTCGAGCGGGGTGCCGCGGTAGGCCTCGGACGGGTCGAGCTCTTCGAGCAGGGCGGAAAATCCCTTTCCGGGCACGGAATACATGCCCTTGTCGAGCCTTATGTCGCTGAATTTGTATGCCATGTTCGTCCTCCTTAAAGCATGATGGTGACTATGCCGTCCGAGCAGTCGAGCACAAGCCGCTCTCTGCCCTCGCCGGAGCAGACGCCTCCGTTTGCGTCGGCGGTGAGTTTGACATAGCCCGGAGTCGGGGCCGTGCCGGAGCAGGCGAGCTCAATGCACCCGGCGATCTGAACGCAGGCGCAGCCGCCGCGGCAGCCGAGCACTGCGCCGATAAAGTCGTCGCCGCTGGAGCAGGCGGCGACGGTGCCGCCGGAGCTCATCTTCACCGGCGTGCCCGGCTCAAGGTCGGCTCCTGTCGCCGTGCCGAAAGTCGCCGTTACGGCGCCAATGCCGCTGAAAGAATACTTCATCGAAATTCCCCCTAAATGATATAGTCGTCCCCGTCAAAGCGGGTATCTCTCCCGAGGCCCGGCAGCTGGCACACGGGCGGAAAGCGCCCAGCCAGTTTTTTCTCCAGCCTCTCCCTCAGGCCGGCGAGCTCGCCGGCGTCCATGTTCTCCGCCGCCCTGGCGACGGCGCCCGCCATCTGCTCGTCCCACAGCAGGCCGAGCCTGCGCACCTCCGCCCTCTCGCGCTCGAGCAGCCTCTCACCCTCTGCCGCGAGCCTTTCCAGGCGTTCAAACTCCGCGCGAAAGCCTTTCCCCGCCGCTGTGGCGACGAAGCCGCGCAGACTGCATCCGGCGGATTTTATGACTCCCGCCTCCCTCTGCGCGGGCACGGCGACAAAGCTCCACTCGTATGCGTCCACCGCCCCGGAGAGCACTTTGTGGCAGAGCTCGCCGTCATACGACCTGCCCGGCACATGGCGGCAGTTCTCCTCGCCGCATATGCTGCAAGTCCTGTGCTCCACGGAGCATCCGACGCTGGTCTCCCTCACTATGCCGGCGTCTATGGCGGCGATGAAGCCCTCCGTCGCATCGGAGCGCAGCATGTATGCCCACGCCTTTATATAGCGGTATGGTTCGCCTGCGCTGTTCAGGCGCCCGGCGTCGGTCTCGACCTCGGCGCGGAAAATGCGCGCGAGCTGCCCGGAAGCCGTCCAGTTGTGGTCGAGCAGTCCTGTTTTGCCGACGAACATGGGCGCGAGCTCGTCGAGGCACTCGTCGGAAAACCGCTCAAAATCGCGGTCTATCTCATTGTCACAGAGCTTCACTCCAAAGACATAAACCTCGTCCGGCGCGAGCTCCCTCCTCGCGAGCGCGTTTATCGCCTCGAGATCCGCCGCGCACGGCTGCGCGGCCGTGACGTCGAGCGCTGTTTTGATTATCACTTCTCAGCATCCCCCTCCGCCCCGGCTTCAGCCAGGGCCTTTTTTGCCTGGGCGGCATAGAGCGCGGCGCGGGCGAGCTCCACCTTGTCCTGCAGGTTCACAGCCTCCCACTCGAGCTCATACGGGCACGAATAGCCGTGCATCCTCAGCCAGAGCGAGCATATCTTCCTCACCACGGGCTCAAGGCTGCGCCTGTGCGCGGCTATCTCGCTGGTCATGATGTCGGCCTGCTGCGATGACATGCGCTCGGTCGAGTTCCAGCTGAGCCCGAGCATGAACGGCGGTATGCCCGTCTTTGCGACCAGCTGCTCGAGTATCTGCCTCACCGGCACCTCGCTGTCGAGCATGCGGTTGTCGGCGCCTATGACCTTGATATCCACGTCGCCGACGGCCACGAAGTCGCGCACCGAGCCGCCGCGGGTCTCGCGCATGGCGCTGCTCCACTCTCGGGCAACGCTCTCGGCCATGGCGTCGGCCCCGCCGGCAGCTCCCTGCCCCGGGCGGCAGACCACCGCGTAGCGCACGTTGCCGCAGCGCTCCCAGTTCACTCCGATGGAGGCGAATATCTTCATGAGTATGTCGGCGAGAAACGGCATGCTGCGCAGCATGGACGAGCCGTAGGGATTGTCGCTGTCCGGGTTGAACGGAGTGAACAGCAGCAGCTCCTGATACGGCAGCGGCTCAGCCTCCAGCCCGTCGTAGCGGCAGATGGCGAAGTCCAGCGGGCTCTCCCCCTCGCGCACGCACACATCGGCCACGTTGCCGCATATCACCGCGGCGATATCCCGGCTGCCCTCTGTGACTATCTCGCCGACAGCCCGCCCGCAGGTCAGCATGGAATCGAGATAGCTCTCGAGGAACGAGTCTATCCCGCGGCAGCCGCGCCCGGTGTCGACGCCTCTCAGGAACCTGCCGAGCTCCCTATCTGCCGCCGGGTCCGCGCAGCGCGCCGTCACCCCGCCAGTGAGGCGCACGAGTTTCTGTATCGCGGCGTCGACGAGCGGTATGCCCTCGCGTATCGCGCGGTACAGGCGCGAGTCTCCGCCGCCGAGCGGCACATATCCGTCCAGCGCCATAAACGGGTGCCTCTGCCCGGAACGCAGCTGGGCGCGCGCCGCCGTGCCTTCCTCCTTTTTCAAAAAGCTCACTTTTCCATCAAACTCCTCCATCCCATGTTGTCTGAGAGTGATCTGCCGACGCTCCGCGCCGCAAAGCCGTCCCGCCTTGCGCACACAAAGCTCGCCGCGAAATAGCGGATGTCGTCCATCGCGTGGTCGTTTGCCTTTACGGGCCTGTCCGTCCCGCCCGGCTCCCAGGAGTAGAGCGCGATCTCGCGCAGGGCGTCGGCACAGTTCCGGCATATCACCAGCCTGCCCGTGCGCAGCAGCTCCGCCGTCAGCCTTATCCCGCGCAGCACGTCGTTGTCCGCCTTGACGACGGGCAGCCCCTCGCGCGTGAGCGCCTCGATGAAGCTCGCCGCCGAGGGGTCGACGATCACCGCCTCGACTTTCCGCGCGCCGATGAGCTCTTTGAGCGCCGCGACGTACTCGCCGTCTGTCATCTGCCGCCCCTCCCGCCTCGAGTCGAAATAGAACTCGTCTATGCGGTACCACACGCCCTCCCTCTCGGCCCAGAGGCCGAATGACGCGGGGTTCACCGTCCCGTAGTCGCAGGACACAGCATATCGCCCAAACTTCCCCTCTGGCACCGGCTGTGCCATCGACTCGTCGAAAAAGCCGTAGACCAGCCCATCCGCCTGCACCCACTCGCCGAGCACAAACCTGCGGTAGAACGCGCCGGAGTACATCCGCGAGTAGCGCGCAAGCATCGTTTTCGACAGCGTCGGGTTGTCGCTCATCCGGAAATGCAGATACAGCGCCCTCCGCTCGCTCGCCTTGAGTATCCACTCGCGGTAAAACCAGTGCGAGGGCGACTCGGGATTGCAGTTGAACCAGAGCTTCGCCCCCTCGACGGAACATCTCGCTGCGGCCTGCTCCACAAAGCTGCGCGGCATCAGCGCCGCCTCGTCGAGCAGCACCCCGGCGAGCGTAACGCCCTGTATCAGCGCGCGGGAGCCCTCGTCCCGCCCGCCGAACAGATAAAAGGTGTTGCTCCGGCCGCCCTGTTCTATGACCACCGCGTTCCTCGAGACCTGGTCCCTGCAGCTCCACCCCATCTCCCTCAAAAGCGGCAGCAGCTCGCCGAGCATGTTGCGCCTTATCGAGGCGATGGTCTTGCCGCAGAGCCCGAAATGCCGCCCGTCGAAAGAACACATTGCCCACATGACGAACGACAGCCCCATGCACATCGTCTTTCCGCTGCGCACTGCCCCGTCGCATATCACGGCGTCATACCTCCCGCCGCCCGACGACGGCAGCCACCAGGTCAGCAGCCTCAGCTGCTTCGGCGAGAAGCGCTCAATCTTCACGCTCTCCGCCCCCCAGCGCCCCGGCCGCGCGGTCGAGCGCGGAGACCAGGCTCTCGGCAGCGCTCGTCTCCCCGTCCACCTGCTCGGCCAGCAGCCTCAGGAGCTCCAGCCTGTTCACCAGCCGTATCTCGACGGCCCCGTTCGCCGCGCGCTTCATCTCGCTCACATGGCGCAGGTCCAGCCCATCGACGCCCCCGCCCCCGTCCTCCGGGTCGATGAACAGGAGCTTCACGGCGTCGTTGCAGCCGCCAAAGGCCAGGCCCGCCAGCTCTGAGATGAAGTCGGCTTTCTTCATCCGTCTTTTCACCTTGCAGATCACCTCTCGACCATAGGGCCGTGCTGCCGCGTTTTTTGCATCGAGCCGGACAAAGCCGCAGCATATTCGTCATATTCGACAGTTTTCTTTGCATATTTTCAGCGCTTTAACATGCGCATAGGCATAAAAAAAAGACGCTCTCACGAAAAATCGTGAGAGCGTCCGAACAAACGAAAAGGCGGGCGACGAGCGCCCGCCGCCCCGCATGTGCCGTGGTGACCCGATTAGAACCTGCACGACTTGGCAGGTGGGTCGCCTCCTCAAAGCTTCGCTGCTTCCAACTTCCAGGTGCGGTCAAAGCCGCCCCGGGAGGCCTGCAATCCACTTAGAGAGTCCGGCGTCCCGTATTAAAAATGTGGGTTTAAAAGGGTCAATAAAAATCCACGAACACCGCAGGGATGTATGGACGATATGAGCCGTTTGCGGCTGTTTTTCACAAAAATTTCCGTCCGGAACCGTCCGGCGGGAACTTATTCACCTTCCTCGTCGTCCAACAGCAGAGTCATGAAAGTCTCATATGCCTCTTCCAGTTCGCTGTCGTCGTCGACGGTGGCAAAGATCTCTTCCCCGTTTTCCTCGATAACTCTCAGTATGACATAGCCATAGTCGGGGTCATCCTCGCTCATGTCGGCAGGGAAAAAGGCCATATAGCTTCTGTCATCCACTTCGAAGGACATGATGAGCTCCAGCTCGAGCTGGTTTCCATCCTCGTCAGTGACCGTTATATAGTCGCTGCCGAATTCGCTCTGGCCCATCGGAATCGCCTCCCGTTAAGACTTGGGGAACTCGCTTCCCTCGGCTATATTGTAACTCATGCCCACATAAAAATCAACCAGTCAAAACGCACAGTTATTGCCCCCGGCAGATGTCAAGGTCACAGAAATTGCTGTTTTACGAGCCAAGATCTTCCAAAATTTTTGCAAGTTCCTCACTGTTTTCCACAAAAATACCGTCTTCGAGTGCAATTCTGTCCACACTTGGCAGGCTTTTCAGTTCAATGTCCGTCATTTTGACGGCTTCGCCCCCGTCCGGCGGAAAAACGGCCACATTCTCCCCCTCCGCGCGCACGACGAACCCCTCCGCCGGCGCCTCGGGCCCGGTGCTGCCGCTCCCGGCGGAGGCAAAGGCAAAGCCCGACGCCGTCACGGCCGACACGACCGCCGCGAGCGCCGCCGCCACTCTAAGCTTTATATTCATCAAAAAAACCTCCGGCAATGAGATATTACCTCAATTTTCCCCCGTCGGAGCAAAAATAAACCTCCAACCGGTCTAAAACCCGCTAAAATGTTCAAAAATCAACATATCCGTGTTCACAAACTGCATTGACAGGCTGTGATATAATAGCCGTATGGCCGTTTCGAGCCTTTTTCCTCAGGAGGGCCTTTATGATATGAATTTATTTAAAAGCAAAAAATCCAAGCGCGCCGCCAAAACTGCTGCCTCCGCCATGGCGTTCACTGTCGGCGGGCTCGCGCGCACTATATTAAAGGTGTTCCTCACCGTCCTGCTCATCTTCCTGACAACAGGCATGATCTTCACCTGTATATTCGCCGTGTATGTAAAGACCTGCCTCTCCTCCGACCTGAACGTCTCGATGGAGGACTATCAGCTCGACCTCAGCACCACGCTTTACTATGAAGATGAGGGCGAGACTAAAGAGCTCACCACGCTTTACAGCACGGTCAACCGCATCTGGGTCGATTACGACGAGATACCCAAGTACCTCGAGCATGCGGCCGTGGCCATCGAGGACCAGCGCTTCTACGATCACAAGGGCGTCGACTGGTACCGCACCATAGGTGCCTTCGGCAACATGTTCCTCGGCATGCGCAGCGACTTCGGCGGTTCCACCATCACCCAGCAGCTCATCAAGAACATCACGCAGGACGACGACATCACCGTCCAGCGAAAGCTGCTCGAGATATTCCGCGCGCTCGACCTTGAAAAGCGCTACTCCAAAGAAGAGATCATGCTCTGGTATCTCAACGTCATCTACCTCGGCAGCGGATGCTACGGCGTCGAAGCCGCCGCTGAGACCTATTTCGGCAAGCACGTCAGCGAGCTGAGCCTTGCCGAGTGCGCGAGCCTCATAGGCATCACGAACAACCCCTCGCGTTATAGCCCCTATGCCGATGTCGAGGCCAACAAAGAGCGCCAGGAGATCATCCTCTGGGAGATGTACGACCAGGGTTATATCACCCGCGAGGAGTATGAGCAGGCCGTTGCCGAGGAGCTCACCTTCGTGCGCAGCACCACTGAAGAATACACTCAGCAGATATACAGCTACTATGTCGAGACCGTCATCAACGATGTGCTTACCGACCTTGTCGAGCAGCGCGGCATCTCGCTGCAGGCGGCCCGCCAGCTCCTCTACTCCGGCGGCTATCAGGTATATACCTGCCTCGACATGGATATACAGAACCAGGTCGACTCCGTGTATGAGAACATGGAGAACCTGCCCCAGTCATGGGCTCCGTCCGACCAGCAGTTCCAGTCCGCCATTGTCGTCATGGACCCCTACACCGGCGAGATAGTCGCGCTCTCCGGCGGTACGGGCGAAAAGACCGCAAACTTCGAGCTCAACCGTGTCGACTCCAAGCGGCCGCCTGGATCCTCGTTCAAGCCGCTGGCGGTCTACGGCCCGGCTTTCGACGTCGGCATAGTCACGCAGTATACCCAGGTCAACGATGCGCCTGACATCAAGCTCAGCGGCACCACCTGGTATCCCCGCAATTCCGGCGGCGGCAACCGCGGCATCACAACCATCCGCCAGGGCATTATTTCCTCGCTGAACACCGTCGCGGCACAGACGCTCGACAAGCTCTCGCTCCAGACCTCGTGGGATTATCTCACGAAGATGGGCTTCGAGCTCGTGGAGAGCGACCTGAACTATGCCCCGCTCGCCCTCGGCCAGCTCTCCGAGGGCACCACGGTCAGGAATATGGCTCAGGCCTACACCGCCTTCGCAAACAAGGGTGTCATGACCTACGGCCGCACCTATACTCGAGTGCTCGACGCGCAGGGCAACGTCGTGCTTGAGAACGAGCCCGAGACCGTCACCGTGTTCAAGGAAAACACCGCTGCCAACATGACCGATATTCTCGAGGACGCCGTCACCTACGGCACCGGCTCCGCCGCCTATCTCGGATTCATGCCTGTCGCCGGCAAGACCGGTACCACGAGCGCCGACTGCGACCGCTACTTTGTGGGCTACACGCCATACTATGTTGCAGCAGTCTGGACAGGTTACGATATGCCGGAGCCAATGCGCTTCAGCTCCAACCCTGCGGCCCAGATATGGAAATCCATTATGGGCCCGATACACGAGGATCTCGAATACGTCGCCTTCCCGACGCCTGTGATAGGCGCGCCGACAACGATATTCGGCGATCTTGAGGAGGAAGAGGAGGAGCCCGAGGAGACCACGCCTCCTGAGGAGACTCCCACTCCCGAACCCACCCCCACTCCCGAGCCCTCGCCTGAAGTCAGCGCCGGACCGACCACAGATTCCGACATAGACGTGCCGGAAGAGTGACACGAACAGACAACATCCACAAATAAGACCCCCGCCTTTCGGCGGGGGTCTGTCTTGTCTCATAAAAAAATATTTTTTTCGCTAAAAAAGAGGGAAAAAAGGGGCACATCGCGTATATAAATAATAGAGACTCAAATTGTGGAGGTGACGCCATGCCCTGCCCGAGAGAGACGCGTGAAGGGCTTGAAAAGCTCATGGTCGGCCCGTATGGGACCCTCGCCGTGAACAGCCGGGGACGTGAACACCCCGACGACGAATGTGAGATAAGGACATGCTTCCAGCGCGACGTCGACCGGATCACGCACTGCAAGGCCTTTCGACGGCTCAAGCATAAGACGCAGGTCTTTCTCCAGCCGGAGGGCGACCATTACCGCACACGCCTCACGCACACGCTCGAGGTCTCGCGCATAGCGCGCACCATCGCGCGCGCCCTCCAGCTCAACGAAGACCTCACCGAGGCCATCGCGCTGGGCCATGACCTGGGGCACACCCCGTTCGGACACGCGGGCGAGCGCGCCATCCGCGAGATATACCCGCCCGGCTTCCACCACTACGAGCAGAGCCTGCGCGTCGTCGATCTCATTGAGAAAGAGGGCCGCGGACTCAACCTCTGCTATGAGACCCGCATGGGCATCCTCCACCATACGCACGGCGCCCCGAACGACACGCTCGAGGCCATCTCCGTGCGCCTGGCCGACAAGATCGCCTACATAAACCACGATGTCGACGACGCCATCCGCGCCGGCATCCTCACCCAGGACGATCTGCCGCCCACGGTGCTCGAGCGCATCGGCGAGCGCCACAGCGTGAGGATAAACTCCATCATCGCCGATCTCATCGCCAACAGCACCGGCGGCGTAATCCAAATGTCCCCGGAGATGAGCGAGGCGGTCGACGTCTTTCACAAATTTATGCACGAAAACGTCTACCTCAACCCGACGGCCAAGGCTGAAGAGAGCAAAGTCTCGAATATCATATCCGGCATCTGGGAATATTATGTCGACCACGCCGACAAGCTCCCGCCGGAATATGCCCTCATCGCCGAGCGCGAGGGGCTTGACCGCGCGGTGTGCGACTATGTCGCCGGCATGACCGACACCTACGCCGTCAGAAAATACAGCGAGATTTTCATCCCCGCCGCGTGGATGGTCTATTGAGCGGGAGGCGATCCAACTGGCTATTCCCGAGAGCTTCCTCAGGGAGCTTACAGAGCGGTGCGATATAGCCGACGTGGTCTCAGGCTATGTCAAACTCAAGAGGAGCGGAGCAAACCTGTTCGGCCTCTGCCCGTTCCACAGCGAAAAAACCCCGTCGTTTTCCGTCTCTCCCGAAAAGCAGATATATCACTGCTTCGGCTGCGGCAAGGGCGGCGGAGTCATCAACTTCATAATGGAGATAGAGGGGCTCAGTTTCCGCGAGGCGGTCGAGTTCCTGGCCAAACGCTGCGGCATGTCCGTTCCCGATGAGAAGAGCGACGCGGAGTCGCTCCGCCGCGAGCGCATGCTCGCCCTCAACAAAGACGCGGCCCGCTTCTTCCGCAGCCAGCTCTTCTCCCCGGAGGGAGCCCCGGCTCAAGATTATGTCAACCGCCGCGCCATGTCCCGCGAGATGGTCCTGCGCTTCGGCCTCGGCTACGCGCCCGACAGCTGGGACAGCCTGATAAAAGCCATGTCGGCCCTGGGCTACACCCGGCAGGAGCTGTTCGACGCGGGGCTCGTGCGAGCCGGCAAGCGCGACGGCAGCTTTTACGATACCTTCCGCAGCCGCCTGATGTTCCCTGTCATCGATATAAGGGGCAACGTCATAGGATTCTCCGGCAGGATAATCGGCGACGGAGAGCCGAAATACATGAACAGCCCGGAGACGCCGGTGTTCAACAAGAGCCGCAGCCTGTTTGCGATAAACCTCGCGAAGAAGTCAAAAGCCGGCTATTTCATCCTCGCCGAGGGCAATGTCGACGTGCTGATGATGCATCAGGCCGGGTTCGACTCGGCCGTCGCCTCGCTTGGCACGTCGCTCACGGCCGAACAGGCGCGCCTCATCTCGCGCTATACGAACGAAGTCGTCCTCGCCTATGACAGCGACGCCGCCGGCCAAAAGGCCTCGCAGCGCGCGATAGGGATACTGGAAAAGCTCGACATCAAGGTGCGCATCCTCCGCATGGAGGGCGCGAAAGACCCCGACGAGTTCATCCGCAAAAACGGTGCCGAGGTGTTCCGCGCTCTCATCGAGCAGAGCGAGAACCACATCGAGTACCGTCTGCGCGCCGTTGAGTCGAAATACGACATCAAGACCGACGAGGGCCGCGTGGCCTATCTCAAAGAGGCGGCCGGCCTGCTGGCGACGGTGCCGAACCAGCTCGAGCGCGAGGTCTATTCCATGCGCGCGGCGCAGACCGCGCTCGTCTCCCCGCAGGTCGTGGAGAGCGAGGTCGCCCGCCTGCGCAAGGCGCGGCTCAGCCGCGAGAAAAAGCAGTACGAGCGCTCGGAGCTCAGCCCCGCGCGCAGCATCCAGCCGCGCGTGAACTCGCTGCACTTCGACAACGTGCGCAGCGCCCGGGCCGAGCAGGGCGTCATATCGCTCCTGTTCCAGGACCCGGAACTGTTCAGGTCCGGGGCGCCGGTCTCACCGGAGGAGTTCTCGTCCGATGTGCTCGCGCGCATATATTCCGCCCTGCTCGACATGGCGGCATCCGGCGCGGAGCTGTCGCTCCCGCTGCTGTCCGGCCGGCTCAGCTCCGATGAGATGAGCTGCCTCACCCAGATAGTCAGCGAGCCCGAGCTCATCCAGGGCAGCCGGGCGAAAGCCCTGGCTGATTATATAGATATCATCAAAAGCGAACACTCAAAGGCCTCTCCCGTAAAAGATCTGCGGGCCATGGCCGAACAATACAGGCAGAAGAAGGGGTACGGTGGTTAGATATGCCAACGAATAAAAACGAAAACCTTGAAAAAGCAAAGGCCGCGGCTTCCAAGCCGGCTTCCCGCCGCAAGGCCAAGCAGGCCGAGACAGCTGAAGCACCTCAGAAGACCAATGAGGAGCGCCTCAACGAACTGATCGAAAAGGGCAAAAAAAGCGGCAAGCTCACTTCCAAGGAGCTCATGGAAGTCCTCGAGGACATGAACCTTGAGCAGGATCAGATAGATAAGTTCTACGACACGCTCGAAAACCTCGGCATAGACACCGTCGGCGACGACTACCTCCCCCCCATCGACGAGGAGTCGCTACCCGCTCTGGAGGAGCTCGAGGAGATCGACGAGGTCACCGAGGATGAGATGGTCGACACCGAGGCCATGGTCGAGAGCTTCTCTACCGACGACCCCGTGCGTATGTACCTCAAGGAGATAGGCAAAGTCCCGCTGCTCACGCCCGATGAAGAGCTCGAGCTCGCCAAGCGCATGGCCGACGGCGACGAGAAAGCCAAACAGCGCATGGCCGAGGCCAACCTGCGCCTCGTCGTGTCCATAGCCAAGCGCTAT
This sequence comes from Candidatus Heteroscillospira lomanii, assembly GCA_904419385.1. Taxonomy (GTDB): domain Bacteria; phylum Bacillota; class Clostridia; order Oscillospirales; family Oscillospiraceae; genus Heteroscillospira; species Heteroscillospira lomanii. The sequence continues at coordinate 15,749 of CAJFRI010000007.1, read as the reverse complement.
GTCGGCCGCGGCATGCTCTTCCTCGACCTCATCCAGGAGGGCAACCTCGGCCTCATCAAGGCGGTCGAGAAATTCGACTACACCAAGGGCTACAAGTTTTCAACATACGCGACCTGGTGGATCCGCCAGGCCATCACCCGCGCCATCGCCGACCAGGCGCGCACCATCCGCATCCCCGTCCACATGGTCGAGACCATCAACAAGGTCATCCGCGTCTCCCGCCAGCTCCTCCAGGAGCTGGGGCACGACCCCAGCGCCGAGGACATCGCCAAGGTCATGGGCATGCAGCCCGACAAGGTGCGCGACATCCTCAAGATAGCGCAGGAGCCCGTCTCCCTCGAGACGCCCATAGGCGAGGAGGAGGACAGCCACCTCGGCGACTTCATCCCCGACGAGGACGCGTCCGAGCCGGCCGAGGCCGCGAGCTTCACCCTGCTCAAAGAGCAGCTCATGAGCGTCCTGAGCACCCTCACTCCCCGCGAGGAGAAGGTCCTGCGCCTGCGCTTCGGCATTGAGGACGGCCGCACCCGCACGCTCGAGGAGGTCGGCAAGGAGTTCAACGTCACCCGCGAGCGCATCCGCCAGATCGAGGCCAAGGCGCTGCGCAAGCTGCGCCATCCCTCCCGCTCGAAGAAGCTGCGCGATTTCCTCAACTGATACGCATGAAAAACACGCCCCTCCCTGTACAGGGAGGGGCGCTTGTTTTTTACAGCATGCGCCGCAGATATACCATGTCCCTCAGCAAAACGCCGCCGTCATATATTGGGTGGTCATAATTTTCCGTGAAGAAACCCGGTATCACATGCGAGCGCACAAACCCGCACTTCTCATAAAACGGGACCGTCGCCGGACTGTCACCCGTCCCAACCTGAACGGCGGAATATCTGCCCGAGTATTTCCCGGCCACGAAGTCTATCAGCGCCCTTCCATAGCCGCGGCCCTGATATCCGGGCGACACCGCGATGTTTTTTATCTCTATGATCCCGCCGCCCTCGTCGGTCACGACGCACTCGGCCCTGACTCCGCCGTCGTCGAGGACATACATCGTCCCCCGGTCGAGATAGCGGTCTATCATATCCTCCTGCTCATCAGCTAGCAGCAGGAGATTGAGATACCGCTTTTTATTGCCTTTCAGCTCTGTTACCGTCATTGTCACCCTCCCCGCGCGCCCAGGCCATCACAAGCTCTGCCCGGCCGGTGCCGGAGTCGGCGCCCTCGCTCAGCACCGAAAACCCCTCGCGCTCATAAAAACGCCGTGCACGGGGATTTTCGGCGTAGACTTGCAGCTCGAGCCGCGCATGCCGGGCTTTTGCCCGCTCGAGGAGCTGCCGCCCGACGCCGCGCCCCCGGCTCTCCGGGCTCACGAAAATCCCGGCGATATACCCGCCGTCGAGCCCGATAAAACCGAGCACCCGTCCGCCTGAGTCGGCGACGTACACTTCCGCCGAGGCTATCGCCTCGCGCACAGATTCAAGATTCGAGCGCCAGTATTCTTCCGGCACAAATGAGTGCGCGCTCAAATTGGCCTCCAGCCATATGCGCATGACGGCGTCGATGTCGCCGGGCAGCATTTCCCTCACAGTGCCCATTCGGCCCTCATATCTCCATGCCGCATGGGTGGCAGGGCGCGACGCTGAAAGAGCTCTCCGTCGCGGCGGACTCCCAGTAGCGGTAGCCTCCGGCGAGGTTATAGCAGTCAAATCCGTTCTGCGCGAGTATGCAGTAGGCGATATAGCTGCGCAGGCCGACCTGGCAGTTGAGGTACACGGGCTTTGACTTGTCGAGCTCGCCCATGCGCTCCCTCATGTCGTCGACGGGGATGTTCACGGCCCCGGGTATGCATCCGTGCGAGAACTCACGCGGCGTGCGCACGTCGACTATCTGCACCTTGTCCCTGTCGAGCGCGGCAGCCTCGTCCCAGTGATACTGCTTCACACGGCCGGACACGACGTTCTCGATGACGTATCCTATCATGTTCACCGGGTCCTTTGCCGAGGAATATGGCGGCGCATAGGCGAACTCGAGCTCGGTGAGGTCATAGGCCGTGAGTCCGAGGCGCATAGCCTCGGCGAGGGTGTCTATGCGCTTGTCCACCCCGTCGAAACCGACTATCTGCGCGCCAATCACGCGCCCGGTCGCGCGCTCGAACAGCACCTTGAGAGTCATGTTGCTGGCGCCGGGATAGTAGGTCGCGTGGTTCGGGGAGTAGGTCACGGCATAGTCGTAGTCTATGCCTGCTGCCTTTGCCGCCTTTTCGCTCAGGCCCGCGTGGGCGACGGTCATATCGAACAGCTTCATGACTGCCGCGCCTATGGTGCCCTTGTAGTGCCTGTCGCCGCCGTTTATGTTGTCGGCGGCGATGCGCCCCTGCTTGTTGGCCGGGCCCGCCAGCGGTATCACCGCCGGCGCGCCGGTGATCGGGTTGACGATCTCGACGGCGTCTCCCACCGCATAGACGTCTTTCACAGAGGTCTCCATGCGGTCGTTCACGGCGATGGCACCCTTGGACGCGAGCTTTATCCCGGCCTTCGCGGCGAGAGCGGTGTCCGGCGTTACGCCGATGGCGAGCAGCACCATGTCCGTGTCTATGCTCCCGCCGTTCCTGGTCACGACGCGCACGCCGTTCTCAATGGCCTCGTAGCGGTCGACCGGCGTGTTGCGGCGCAGGTCAATGCCCTTGCTGCGCATATAGCCGTGCACGAAACTCGCCATGTCGAAATCGAGGTTGGGCATGACATGCTCACTGCGCTGCAGCAGCGTCACGGCGGCGCCCGCCTCCGTGAGGCACTCGGCCATCTCGAGGCCGATGAAACCGCCGCCTATGATGACGGCTCTCTTCACGCCCGCCGCGGCGATGTAGTCTTTCATCCTGAACGTGTCCTCAACGGTGCGCAAAGTAAAAATGCGCTCGTTGTCTATGCCCGGCACATCGGGCACGGTGGGCTTCGCGCCCGGCGAGAGCAGCAGCTTGTCATAGCTCTCGGTGTACTCACGGCCGGTCTCCGTCTCGCGGACGGCGACCGTCTTGGCCGACGTGTCTATCGCGGTGACCTCGCTGTGCACGCGCACGTCGACGTTGAACCTCGCCTTGAAGCTCCCGGTCGTCTGGAGCGTCAGCGCCCTCTTGTCGGTGATATCGCCGCCGATGTAATACGGCAGCCCGCAGTTGGCATAGGACACATACCCGCCGCGCTCAAAAACGATGATCTCGGCGCTCTCGTTTATGCGGCGGAGCCTCGCCGCGGCAGTCGCGCCGCCGGCGACGCCGCCGACTATAACCACTTTCATATCCATGCTCCTTTCGGTGTTTTCACATTACCAACATTATAATGCCTCATGCTGAAAGCCGCAAGTACCGAATACGATACCTGCGGCTCAGTTCATCCCCGCACCACCTCGCGCAGCGAGCAGGCGGCCCTGTGTTCTATCGGGCGCCACTCCGCCGCGCCGAAGAGCGCCGAGACGCTGATGGGCACATATGTCAGCATGAATATGGGGAAGGTAAAAATATAAATTATCTTTTTCAGGGTGCCGGCGTGTATCATGCGCCATTTCGTGATAGTTATGTAAACCGCTACACTCAGCGCCCCGAGGTAGCTCCCGGCAAACGAGCCGAGCGCCAGCATGAGTATGGGCCGGAGCGGCTCGCCGAGCAGCAGGCTCGCCGCCGCGGCGAGCACATAGCACGCGGCGCTCACGAGCGAGAGCAGCATCGCCGGCAGGTTCGACATGCACACGTCGTAGCACGCAAACCCGCCGTTCCTCAGCGACGCGAGCGCGCGTGCGCCGTATTTGGCAAACACCTGTATGTACCCGCGCACCCAGCGCCGCCTCTGCCTCCACGACTGCGCAAAGCTCACCGGCTGCTCGTCGTAGAACACGGCGCTCGGGCAATAGCCTATCTTTTCCCCGGCGAGCACGCTGCTGACGGTGAACTCCGTGTCCTCGCTCATGAGGAAAAACCGCCATCCGCCCGCGCGCATGAGCGCCTCGCGCCCGACGAGAAAGCCCGTCCCGCCGACGGTGCACGCCGTTCCGAGCAGCATGCGCGGGCGGTTGAGGAGCTCCGAGTCGTATAGAAAGCGCAGCGCATTTCCCGCTGAGACCCAGCTGTCGCCGTAATTTTTCGAGTTGCGGCAGGACGTGACTATCTGGCAGTCGGGCCCGAAAGCCCTGTCCATCTCGCCGATATAGCGGCTGTCGAGCAGGTTGTCGGCATCGAACACGAAATATCCGTCGAATTCCTTGCCGTATTCGGCGTGCACCCGCGCCAGCAGGAAGCTCAGCGCATAGCCTTTGCCGGCGCGCACTTTATCGAAGCGCTCAAACACCTCCGCCCCCGCTCTCCGGGCGCACTCGGCGGTCGAGTCGGTGCAGTTGTCCGCGACGACGAATATGCTCACGAGCTCGGACGGGTAGTCCTGATCTTTTATGCTCTCTATGAGCCTGGCTATGACCGCCTCCTCGTTCCTCGCCGCTATGAGCACGGCATAGCGCCTCATCCCCGGCTCCCTGCGCGCCGGTGCCTTTGCAAACAGCGGCACCAGTGCGTATACGACCTGGTATGCGTAAAATATGAAAAACAGCGCGCCTATCGCGCCCCCGGCCATTTTCAGCATCTCTGCAGGCGTCATAAAAAAGCCCTCCGTGTTTCTTTTTCTCTCACAACCAGTGTAGTCCCGAGCCCGATTAAGAAACAAGGAGGGCAAAGATTAAATTTTCTTAAAGCACCTGTCAAGCAGCCACGCGGCCGCGAGGAACACACAGCCCTGCATGACGAGCGGCAGGACATCGCCGCGCAGATAGTGCGTCGCGGCCAGCAGCGAGCCGGCCCTGCCGAGCGCCGGCATGAATTCCGACACGTCAAACAGCACCGGGCACAGCACGAGCATCGCCGCCGGGAGGAACGGCAGGACCGCGGCGCTCCATCCGTCCGGGAACACCGAGAGCACGGCGGCAAACGCCGTCAGCGCAAAGCACAGCGCCGCGACCAGCCCCGGTTCCCATATCCCCGCGGCGGCCAGCGCGGCGGCCGCCGCTGCAAAACTCAGCGCAAAGCGCACGGCGAGCGCCGGCAGGAGCGCCGATGCCTCCCCGCGCACGGCGGCAATCCGGCGGAAATACCCCTCGCGCCGCCTGCGGGCGAGCTCGTCTCCGAACGACACGGCAGACACGGTGAGCAGCACGGCGGCGCAACCGCGCAGCAGCGAGCGCGAGATCCCGGACGAGACATAGCTGCCCGCCGGCTCGCCGGACGCAGGCTCTATCTCCAGTCTGCTCCCCGGCTCGAGCTCCCAGCCGCCCTCGGGCGGCACGGCGCCGACGCTCTCAAGATAGTCCGAGCCTATCTGCGGCGCGACGACAGCGAGCATCGCGGCCGACACTGCCTCGCTCACCAGCCCCTGCATGGTGCTGCCCTCTCCGAACACGAGCGTGAACAGCCTTCCGTACCGTCCGGCGGCGACGCGCTCGTCAAAATCCTCGCGCAGCACAAAGCCGCACTCCCATTCGCCCGAGGCCACCTTGCGGCGCAGGGTCGCCTCGTCCGTCTCGAAAAATTCAACTCCGCCGGCCGTCTCGCGCAGGTGCTCGAGCAGCTCCCTGCCGGTCTCACAGCCGTCGCTCATCGCCCAGCCGACCGGCACCGCCGGTTCCATCACGTCGTCCGGCACGATCACAGAAACGAGGCATACGCACACGGGCAGCGCTATGAGCATGGCCAGTGCCCGTTTCCCGCGCCACACGGCGCTGAGCTCAGCCATGGCGGCTCTCAGGAAAAACCTCATCTCTCCGCCTCCCTCGCATAGCTCCCCGCACACAGCGCTCCCGCGGCGGCGAGCATCACTGCTCCGAGCGCTGCCAGCAGCCACGAGCCCTCGCCCGTGATGGCAAGCCTCATCGCCCCGACAGGCGACGAGTCCACCAGCCAGGCGAGCTCCTCCGGCATGAGCGCCGGCGGTATTATCCCGCCCGCCAGGAACGTGAGCGCGCAGCTCGCCGCGAAGATGACGGCCGAAGCCGTCCCCTCCTCCGGGCACAGGGCGCAGAGCAGCGCCGAAAAGCCCGCGGTGAAAACGGCGCAGCTGACAATGCCGCCCGCCGTCACGCTGCCGAAAAAGGCGCACACTGCCGCCGTGAGCACAAGCGAGCAGAGCAGCACCGGCGCCGCAGCCCCAACGGCCCACACGGCCCCGGAGCATCCGGCCGAGCGCAGCCGGGAGCGCCATGCGCCCTGGCCTGAGCGCATGACCGGGTGGTAGATCACGGCGGCCATCAGCATGAGCCAGCACATCAGCGAGAGCGCATAGTGCTCGTCCACCGGCATCGTCCCGGCGGCGCTCACGGTCTCACTGCGGTACATGTCCGAGCGTGACAGCGTGAACTTGATATACTCGAGGTTTATCTCCATAACGGCGTCGGGGCGCTCTATGCCCTGCCTGCTCAGCTCGTCGAGCACGGCGTATATCCCGCCCTGAGCCGCCGAGAGCATATCTGCGGCGCTGCGCCCGGCATAGAGCACGAGCATGCCCTCCACGGGCTCGTCCGGGTCTGTGTAGAGCAGCGCGGGCTCGTTTGCTCCGGAGAGTATGCTCCCGATGAAGTCATCCGGCAGGAGCAGAACGGCCGTGACCTCGCCGGAACCGAGTGCCTCAAGCGCCTCTGTTTCGTCCATCTCGATGAATGAGCAGTATTCGGATATGTCGGCCATGTTCCCGGCGAGGCGCGAAATGAGTCCAGCCTCCTCGCCGCACACGGCGATGCTGAGCGGCTCGACCGACTCACGCGAGAGCATGTTCTCCGCCCCGGCTCCCAGCGGCGCCGAGAGCACGGCAAAGGCGGCGGCCATTGCCGCAAGTAGCAACAGCCGCCGTCTGAGACGGAAAATATTGAGTTTTACAAGCCTCGCCGCGAGACGCATATCAGGCGGCCATCAGGGCTCCGGCGAGCTCAGGCACGGCGGCGAGCAGGCCGAAGAGCATGGAGGTGGCGTTGGTCGTAACGGTCTCCTCAAGGGCGGCCAGATCCTCATCGGTGAGGTCTTTGAGGAGTCGGGCGTTGGAAGTGTCGATGGTCACGCCCTCGCCCTCGCTCACGCGGTAACCGCCGTTGAGGGTGACGGACATGCCCATGGAGCCGAGAGTCAGGTCGTCGATGGTCATATCCAGGCTGCTGCCGTCAATGGTCATAGTGCCGGACATGCCGACGTCGATGGAAACTCCGTCGGCCTCGGCAAAGGCATCGACGGTGTACGCCCCGCTGCCGGTGTCCCACTCTGTGTTGAGCTCCATGGTCATGGCGCCCATGATATCAATGACGGTGGCGTCGGTGAACTTGCCGCTCTCGCCGGTGTGGTCGCCCTCGGAGGTTATGCTCATAAACGGGGTGGCTCCGCCGTCTGCGTCGGTGATGGTGAGCTCCATGTCAAAACGGTCGGCGACGTTGCTGCCCGCTCCGAAGAACACAAAACCGTCGAGAGAAGAACCGTCGGCGCCCGGCATAGAGAACTCGACGCCGCGCAGCTGCTCCTCCGCCACATAGAAAGTGGCGTCCACAGTCCCCTCAGGGCTCTCGGCGAGCGATGCTTCCATATCGGCAATGATGGAGTCGACAAACTCATCGTAAGACTGTCCGGGAGCCGTGGTGCTGAGAGAGCTCTCCATCATGAGCGCTATGTAGTCGTCACGCAGCAGGGCGTCGAAAGCGTCGACGAAAAAGGCGCCGAATGCCTCAGTCGGGATAGACATGGTGTATGTCTGGCAGGTGGCGGTGTCGTCGCCGCTGGTGATGTCAACGTCGTCGCCGGCGGCCCACTCGGAGGCATTGGCCATGGTGTCATAGGCGGCCGAAAGCGCGGACATGGTCTCGCTGGAAAACACGAACTGGCCGTTTGCGCCAACATACCGCTCCACGAGGTCGAACACATTGAAATCCATCACGGCGTCGAAGCCGGAGCTGCTGTATTCGGAGGTCGGGAAGTCCTGGGAGAGAGTCATGGTGTTCACACCGAAGAGGCCGTCGCCGAAAAGCTCGGGGCAGCCGAAATAGAGCATGCTGTCGTCGATGGCGACCTGGATGGTAGCGAGATCGTAGTCGGCGACTTTTATGACGACGTCGGCATACACCTGGCGGGCATCCATGTCGCTGTCGCCGGCGACGGAGATACCCGAACCATAGAAACTGCTGATGTCGGCGCCGACATTGGCGTCACTGAGGTAGAGCTCGAGCTCCTCATGCGACTTGCCGGCGGCGAGCTCACTCACGGCGTCCATGCCGAAAGCGGAGCTTATCTCACCGAAGGCTGCGGCTGTCGCCTTTGCCGCATCTTCGACCGCCTGTTTGGGGTCTACTTCCTCCTGGCCGCAGCCTGCGAGGGCGAGCGCCATCGCCAGTGCGAGCACAAGAGCGAGCGCCCTGCGCATCTTTTTGAGACTGTTCATATCATTTTTCCTCCCAAATGATCTTTGTATTATACATTCCGTCCATCTTCGGACAGAAACTGTACCGCCTCGTCCGCCGAGACCGTCCTTGTCACGCCGCCGTCGAGCAGCACGGCCCTGCCGCACATGCGTCTGAGCTCCTGGGCATCGTGCGTGCACCAGAGTACGGCCATGCCATCTTCACAGCGGGAGCGCATCCACGCCGCAAACCGCTCGCGGTACTCGGCGTCGAGCGAGGCAAAAGCCTCGTCGGCAACGAGATAGTCCGGCCTCGCCTGGATGGCGAGCGCGATGCTCACGCGCTTTCGCTGCCCGCCCGACAGCTCGGATATGCGTTTTTTCATCAGCTCGCCGAGCCCGAGCAGCTCATCGGCCTCGGGGTACTCCGCGCCGACGGCCGCGCGCCACAGCTCGAGCTGCTGCTTCACGGTGAGAAACTCTGCGAGCTCACACTCCTGCGGGATGTAGCCGAGGCGCTTTCGCAAAAATTCCCTGTCCCGCGCGACACTTCGCCCGTCGAGCTCCACGGAGCCGGAATCCGGCCTGAGCCTCTGGGCGATCACTCGCATGAGGGTCGACTTGCCAGAGCCGTTTTTCCCGGCGAGCGCCATGCGCTCCCCCGGCTCCAGCGAGACCGACGCGCCCTTGAGCACGGCGGCGCCGCGGTATGCTTTGAATATGTTCACAGCTGCGAGCAGTTTGCGTCCCTCCAGTCATCCCGCGTCGGAGCAGGCTTTGTATCGCTTGCTCCGGCTTATTGCCGGAGCGCGCTCACGCCGCTGTGCTCCTTCCATGTCTGCATTATGACACCACCGCAGCCATAATGCAATAGAAAAAGGCGGAAACAGGGCCGGCAGAGCCGGCCCCTTGCGGCATCAGTCTATCTTGGGCAGCTTCGCGAAACTCGCGGCGAGCTCCTCGTCTGTGGGGACATAGTCGCTCATCTCGCCGTCGTTGTAGCGCTGATAGGCGTACATATCGAAATACCCCGTGCCGGTAAGGCCGAACAGTATGGTCTTTTCCTCGCCGGTCTCGCGGCAGCGTATCGCCTCGTCCATTGCCACCTTTATCGCGTGGCTGGACTCCGGCGCAGGCAGTATGCCCTCGACCCTCGCGAATTGCACCGCGGCCTCGAACACGGACGTCTGTTCCACGCTCACCGCGTCGAGATAGCCGTCGTGGTAGAGCTGGCTGAGCGTCGAGCTCATGCCGTGATAGCGCAGGCCGCCGGCATGGTTGGCCGAGGGGATGAACCCGGCGCCGAGAGTGTACATCTTAGCGAGCGGGCAGACCTCGCCGGTGTCGCAGAAGTCGTATGCGTACACGCCTCTCGTGAGGCTCGGGCAGCTCGCGGGCTCAACGGCGACAAAGCGGTAGTCCGCCTCACCGCGCAGTTTTTCGCCCATGAACGGCGCGATGAGCCCGCCGAGGTTCGACCCGCCGCCGGCGCAGCCGATGATGATGTCGGGCTTCACGCCGTATTTGTCCATGGCGGTCTTGGTCTCGAGACCGATTATGCTCTGGTGCAGCATGACCTGGTTGAGCACGCTGCCGAGCACATAGCGGTATCCATCGCGTGTGGTCGCGGCCTCGACCGCCTCGGAGATGGCGCAGCCGAGCGAGCCGCTTGTGCCGGGGTGCTCGGCGAGTATCTTGCGGCCTATCGCCGTGGTGTCAGAGGGCGAGGGCGTCACCTTCGCGCCGTAAGTGCGCATGACCTCGCGGCGGAACGGCTTCTGCTCGTATGAGCACTTGACCATATAGACCAGGCAGTCGAGCTCCAGATATGCGCAGGCCATGCTCAGAGCGGTGCCCCACTGGCCGGCTCCCGTCTCGGTTGTCACGCCGCGCAGGCCCTGTTTTTTCGCGTAGTATGCCTGGGCGATGGCGCTGTTGAGCTTGTGGCTGCCGGAGGTGTTGTTTCCCTCGAATTTGTAGTAGATCTTCGCGGGCGTGCCGAGCTTTTTCTCCAGGCAGTAGGCCCTGACCAGAGGAGCCGGGCGGTACATCTTGTAAAAATCCCTTATCTCGTCCGGGATGGGGATATAGCGCGTGTCGTTGTCGAGCTCCTGTTTGACGAGTTCGTCGCAGAAAACGGCGCCGAGCTTCTCGGCCGTCATGACCTCGTGCGTCGCGGGGTCGAGCAGTGGCGCGGGCTTGTTTTTCATGTCCGCGCGCAGGTTATACCATGCCCTCGGCAGGTCCGATTCGTCGAGATATATCTTGTAAGGTATTTCCACTGTTGTCATCCTTTCCTTCATGTGGTTCTATCGCTGATGATAACATCCCGCGCGCTTTTTTGTCAACAGCGCTCCTGTCCCCTTCTCTCGCCGATAAGGAAGTTCAGCGCGTTGCCCATGATGAGTATGTTGCCGAACACATAGAGCCACAGCATGAGTATCACGAGCGATGCCAGCGACCCGTACACCAGAGAGTAGCGCACCGACATGCTCACCATGGCGCTCGACGCCATGCCGGCGGCCACCATGCACAGCGCCGCCGCGAGCGCCCCCGGCAGTATGGGCGCCGGCGTCCCCCTCGGCGAGGTGAGCCTGTATACCCCGAGCAGGATAAGCAGCAGTATCGCATAGAGCAGCACGAACCTCAGCCAGCTCCACTCCCACGACACAGGGATGTGCTCGTCGAGCAGCTTCAGCAGCCACTCACCGGAGACTATGACTATGACCGTGAAATACATGGCAGCGAGGAACACGAGCGAGAACACGAAGCTCGCTATCACCGAGCGCAGCCCCTGATAGCGCGGCGCGCCCTGTATGTCGGCCATTATGTTGTGCAGCGAGCGGAACGCGGCGGCCGACGAGGTCGCCATGAGTATGGCTCCGGCGGTGAGCATGCGCTTTCCGGAGAACACGCTCACATACAGCAGGTAATTCTCTATGGTCCTTATCGTGTCCGGCGGCAGCACCCCGCGCAGCACCTCCTCCACCATGCCGCTCGAGGGGATGAACTCCCCCACCAGGGCGTACAGGCACATCAGCGTCGGGAATACCGACAGCGTGAGGAAATACGACAGCTCCGCAGCCGAGCGCGACACGCGCTTGCCGAAGTATATGCCGGCCAGATCCTTTGCAAATCTCAGTATGCGCTGCATTGACACCGCTCCTTTGCGCGCGATATATCCTTTTTGGCTGATTATACCCTCTCACTGCCGGGAAGTCGAGCGATAAACGCCGCAAAAAGCAAAAATCCCCGCCGTTCCGGCAGGGATTTTTGAACAGCCGCGGCGCAGCTGCCGGACGATGTCCGGCCAAGGCACAAACTGCGCCGCAGCCAAGGAGGATAGCCCGCCCGAAGCCGCGGGAGGGGCAGTCCCGCGTTGAAAGGGAGCCCGGCGGGCAGTGTGAAATTGCGCTGCAAAAAGCAATATCCGCATGCCGGAAGCATGCGGACGATCTATGATCCGCTTCCCAGTCACGGCAGGAGCAGCGGCGTCGCTCTCATGTATCTGACTTATCTCCTCGAGGGAGCTTCACAGTGACCGACTCGCCGGGAATTTCACCCGATTCCATGAATCCATGAGCGTCGCTCTCAATATTCACGTTGCTATGATAGCACACAAAAAGCGTTTTGTAAAGGATTTTCACCTGTCTTTGCAGTTTTTCTTTGCGGCAAGCTGCCTGATAAGCGGGTATTTGCCTATAATGCGGCCGAAATTCTCCCTCATATGCGGGATAATGCAGCCTGAACAGTCCTTATCGCCGTTTTTCGTGTATCTGAAGTTGCCGCCGCATTCCTCGCCGAGCGCGAAGAGCGGGCAGTAGCAGAACATGCAGCTGAAGTCGTCCGTCCTCGCCGTCTTGTGGCATGGAAAATACTCGCAGGCACGGTTCTGGAAAAACGAATAGCCCTTGTCCATCCACGCCGGCTTCTCGTCAGGCAGCTCGGAGCGGCACACGCGCCGCGGCGTTATGGTCACGGTGTAGCCGCAGCCTGGCTTCGGCTGCCAGTCATAGCGCCCGGCGCGCTCGCCGGGGAAGAGGTATTCCATTATGCAGGATATGACCCCGCCGTGCACGACGAGCAGGCAGTCCTCCCCGCGCGCCTCGATATTTTTGAATTCCCGCAGCACACGCGCGGCGAAATCGTTCCCGCTCTCGCCGCCGGGGCAGCGGTTTGCCATATTGTCGCCGCTTATCCACTCGATGTAGTCCTCGCGCCGGCAGAGCTCCTCATAGCTGTGCATCTCAAACTCGCCGAACTCCATCTCCCGCAGCTCTGTGAGCGCCTCGTGGGGCACGTCGCCGTACAGGAGCTCCAGTGTCTGCTCCGTGCGCAGCATGCCGGAGGTGTATACCTTCAGGCCGCCGACAGCCGGGTAGCCGCCCTTTGACCGCATCTCGCGCAGGTGTTCGGCCCCGGCCTCGGTCACTGGCAGGTCCGTGCTGCCGTAGTACAGGCGCCGCTCCGTCGCCTCGGTGTCGCCGTGGCGCAGCATATGTACTATCATTTTCATCCGCCTCCTCAGACGAACGCAAAGGCGACGGCGGCCGCCGCCTCACCTATAGTTATCGCATAGCCCGACACGTCGCCGGACATGCCGTCGAACTGCCTGAAAGCATGCCTGCACGCGGCGCACCAGGCGAGCGCCGCCGTGAGCGTGCACGCGAGCGCCCCGACCCCTATGACCGCCGCGAGCGCAAAGCTCGCCGCCAGCATCGCGGCGGGAGCGGCCGTGGCGTAGCGCGGGCGCTCGACGGCGGCATACTGGCTGTGCCCCATGCTGCGCAGGCGCTGCACGGCTATGGCCGACAGGGCCCTCGTCGCCACCGGCACCGGCAGCAGGGCGAGATATCCGTCTCTGGCAGAGTCATAGAACGCGGCGACGGTGAACGCCGCGAGCAGCACCATGCTGATGACGGCAAATGAGCCTGTGTGCGAGTCCTTGAGTATCCGCCGCCGCTCCTCGAGTTCTCTGCGCGAGAGTATGCCGTCGCAGCAGTCCATGAAGCCGTCGACATGTATGAACCCGCTGAGCATCCACGGCGCCGCCGCCATGATAACGGCTGCGAGCAGGCCATGTATGCCGAGCCCCTCGCAGGCCCAGCCTATAAAGGCCCAGGCCGCGCCTATCACGAGTCCCACCAGCGGCAGCACCGCCGTCATCATCGGCCGCAGCCTCTCATCCCAGAAGCGTATGGGGCACGGGATGGCGCAGAACATGGAAAAGGACATCAGAAACGCGCTCAGCACCTTCATTTCTCAGCTCCCCCTCTCATGCGGTCACTCGCTGAGGAATCGGTCGAGCAGCACGGCGACCTGCGCACGGCTGGCCGTCGCCTGCGGGGCGAACTCCGTCTCGCTCATGCCGTTTATCAGTCCGCGGCCGACAGCCCACTGCACGGAGCTCACGGCATAATCGCTTATCGCATCGCGGTCGGCAAAGGCCTCGAGGCTCTGTTCAGTGCTCACGTCCTCGCCCTTCCACGCGGCGTAGCGGCAGAGCAGCGCCGCCATCTGTTCGCGGCTTATGCTGTCTCCCGGGGCAAAGGTGGCCGCGTCGTAGCCGGTGACGAGCCCGTTTTCCGATGCCCAGGCCACGGCGTCGCTGTACCACGAATCGGCCGCGACGTCTGCAAACGTGCTCTCGCCCTCAGGGGCCGGCGAGCCCTCGAGCCTGTGCAGCAGCGTCACAAACATTGCGCGGGTCATGTTCGCGTCGGGCGCGAACTCCGTCTCGGTCACGCCGGTCATGTATCCGCCCTCGCCCATGGCCTTCACAGCCTCGTAATACCAGCTGTCCTCGGCCACGTCGGCGTACTCTCCGGCGGGGAACTTCACCTCGACGGCGAGCTCGACCGTCAGCTCGCCGGCCGTGACGGTTATCTTGCCCTCGCCTGTGCTCTCACCGGCGGTGAAGAGGCCCGTCTCGTCTATTTCGCCTATATCGCCCTCGACTTCCCAGGTGAAGCACTCATCCCGCACCGTGAGCGGCAGATGGCCGTACACGGCCGAGGCCGTGAGGTCTATGCTCTCACCTGTCTCGAGCGTGAGTTCGGTGCGTTCGCGGCCGCTCTCCTCCTCGGAGACAGCTATGCTGTCCGGCGTGTCGACGACGAGCAGCTCCAGCTGCCCGCTCTCCACCCCGTCGGACGACACGGTGAGCACGCCCTCGCCGCTCTCGTCAGCCGTGAACACGCCGTCCTCGACGAAGCCGAGCCCGTCGCCGTCGAATTCCAGATCATCCGGCGGACTCACAGCAAAGCCCACGGAGTCGACAGCCATAATGTCGGGCTCGATCTGCGCGCCGGTCAGCAGCCGCGCGCTGTAAGGATAGATCACCAGGCGCTCCGGGTCGCCGTCCGGATCGGGCGGCTCAGTCGACACCAGCATTATGTAGTTCGTCACCGAGCGCTGCTTGCCGTCGGACGGGGAGTTTATCTGCGATATGGCGCTCTCTCCCGGGCGTACCAGGTTCAGCGTGGTCGAGCCGCCGCCGTCCATGAGTATGGCGTCGACACAGCCGAGCTCCTGCATGCGCTCGGCGACCTGCTGCATGGTCGCGCCTATGCTGAGGCCCGGCTGGCGCCCGTCTATGGTGTACAGCACGACGGTGCCGTCCTCTTTGAGGCCGACGGCAGTGCGCGATGCGGCGCCCAGTTCAAAATCATCCGAGCAGATCTCGCCGTCCTCAATGAGGCGGTACAGCGTGCCCACCGCCCAGTCGACGTCCTCCCAGCCCTCGGCACATGTGACGGTCAGCGTCACCGTGTCGCCCTCGCTCAGGCGCTCGACGCCGCCGGTGCGCCACTCGTCCGCGCTCTCCGGCAGGCTGAGGATGTACTTGCCGTCGGGTATCTCGCATGAGCCCTCGCTCTCGATGATCTCCTCGACGGTGAATTCTATCTCGCAGTCGGTGGTGATGATCTCGTCCTCCGGCGCCGAGAGCACGATGTCCCATCCGGGGTCCGAGTTGCGCGTCGCCGCCGAGTACTCCGATGAATAGAGCATATACCCGCTCCCGCGCGCCTTGTTGAGCCCCTCGAGCCGATATGTCTCGCCGGAAAAGCTCGCCTTAATCTCGACGGCCGGCTTGCCTATAATGGCCGAGCCGTCCTCGTGGAAGCCGACGGCCTGGAATCCTCCGTCGGTCGTGATCAGTTCGCCGTCGCTGATGACGATGCCGAGCGGCTGGTAGTCCCAGGTGTTGTAGTAGTCGCCGTTTATGCCGCCGATGACATAGTACCCGCGCTCGTTCAGGAGTTTCGCCATACTCACGAAATCTCCGTAGTTGAGCAGCTTTGAGCCGTATACCACAACAGGGAAAGCCTCGTCGTTCGGTGTGTATTCAAG